>JBAVFZ010000187.1:0-33823 GCA_049684495.1 Anaerolineales bacterium
GTGTTAGGCCGGCTACACCACGCCCCCGGGCGCGGGCGTGATTTATACCATGGCGACGGCCCTGCGTCAACAGTCCGATGTAGACCGACGCGGTCCGTCATCCCCGCGCCTGCCCTCGCGCCCGCCCTCGCGAAGCAGGGGAAGCGGGGGTGATCTTGGCGGGGACCGAGTCGGTCCACAAGCCGACGCGGTCCGGTTCCCGGGGAATCCGGTTCTTTGCGGGAAAGGAGACGGATTCCCCGGTCCGAGATTATAATTTGCCCCACTTCGGCACCGGGAGGTCACCAATGAATTTCACCCCTTCGCTTGCAGATGTGCTTCAATCGGCGGATAAAATCATCGCCGCTGCGATTGCCGAAGATATCGGATCGGGAGACGTCACGAGTCAGGCGGTCTTCCCGCCGCATGCCATGGCGCGCGCGACCATCATCGCCAAGGAGCAGGGGGTGGTTGCCGGTCTGCCCGTGGCGAAGGCGGTATTCGCGAAGGCGGATCCGTTCGTGGTGTTCACGCCTGCACTGACCGACGGTGCACAGGTTAAACCCATGGACGTCCTGGTCAACCTGGAAGGCAAACTGATATCGTTGCTTTCGCTGGAGCGGATCGTCCTGAATTTTCTTCAGCATCTGTCGGGAATTGCCACGCTGGCGGCGGCGTTTGTCCGGGCCGTGCAGGGGACTCGCGCCGTCATCCTGGATTCCCGGAAAACCACCCCGGGATACCGGGCGATGGAAAAGTATGCCGTCCGGATCGGCGGAGCTCAGAACCACCGGCTCGGCCTGTACGACATGCTGATGGTGAAAGACAATCACATTCACGCGGTGAAATCACTTTCGCTGGCCGTCCGGCGCGCACGCCAAAGCTACCCCGCGCTTCCGCTTGAAGTCGAAGTGGATTCCTTGGAGCATCTCAAGGAGGCGCTATCCCTCCCGGTGGACCGGATCCTGTTGGACAATATGGACCTGGCGACCCTCCGTCAGGCGGTCCTGCTCGGGAATAACCGGGTTCCGCTGGAGGCGTCCGGCGGGGTAACGCTGGAGAACGTCCGGCAGATTGCCGAGACGGGCGTGGATTTTATTTCCGTCGGCGCGCTGACCCATTCATCGCCGGGGCTGGACATCAGCCTGGAAATCACCAGTTAGTGTCCTTGCCCGTGCCTTCCCCCATGAACAGACAAGACACACCGGAACGGCGGATCCAGACCGCCAAGGAACGGCTGGGGAACCGGCTGGTCATCCTCGGCCATCATTATCAGAAGGACGAGGTGATCCGCTTCGCCGATTTCCGGGGCGATTCGCTGAAGCTCGCCCGCGACGCGGCCGGTAGCCGCGATGCCGAATTCATCATTTTCTGCGGAGTGCATTTCATGGCGGAGACGGCCGCAATCCTTGCCCGGCCGGGACAGGTCGTGCTGTTCCCCGAACCGGATGCGCTCTGCCCGCTCGCGGAAAAAGCGGACCTCCTGACGGTGGAGGATGCCTGGGGCCAACTCGGCGGGATCCTGGATGCGGAACGGGATGTCACTCCGGTCACTTATATAAATTCCGAAGCCGTCTTGAAAGCCTTCTGCGGGATCCATGGCGGTTCGGTTTGCACCTCTTCGAATGCGCGCGGGGTATTGGAGTGGGCCCGCAGCCGGCGGCCGAAGGCGTTCTTTTTCCCGGACCAGCATCTGGGCCGGAATACCGGCGTGCGGATGGGGATCCCGCTCGAGCGGATGCCGCTCTGGGATCCGCGGCAGGATCTGGGCGGCAACGTCCGGGCGGATATCGAAACGGCGGAGATCTTACTGTGGAAGGGCTGGTGCTATGTTCACCAGCGGTTTCTTCCGGTCCATGTTCACGCCGTGCGCAAGGCGTATCCCGGCGTGCGGGTCTGGGTGCATTTGGAATGCACGCAGGAGGTGGTCCGGCTGGCGGACGATGCGGGTTCGACGGCCGATATCATCCGCCTGGTGGACGCCGCGCCGGTCGGAACCCGGTGGGCGATCGGGACGGAGGGGAACCTGGTCGAGCGCCTGGCACGCGGGCACCCGGATCAGGAGATCCATCTCCTTTCGCCGACTCCCATCAACTGCGTGACGATGAATAAAACCACGGTCGAATCCCTCGCCCGTATTACGGACGGATTACTGCGCGGCGAATGCCTCAACCCGGTCCGGGTTCCGCCGGACGTGGCGGAGGGAGCCCGGACGGCGCTGGAACGCATGCTGGAGGTCCGCTCATGAAACTGGTCCAATCCGACGTTTTAATTGTCGGCTGCGGAGTTGCCGGAGCAAGCGCCGCCCTCAAACTCTCCGAGGACAGCCAGCGGCAGATCACGGTCATCACCCGTGCGGCAGAGTCGGAAGAGAGCAACACCCGGTACGCACAGGGAGGGATCGTCGCGATGGGGAATAACGACAATCCCCAAAAACTGGTCCGGGATATTTTGGAGGCCGGTGCCGGCCTGAGCCTTCCTTCCGCCGCGGAGATCCTCGCAACGGAAGGTCCGCAATTGGTGCAGGAACTCCTGGTCGATAAAGCCGGAGTGCCATTCGACCGGACCGCCGACGGCGGATTCGATTTTGGCCGGGAGGCCGCCCATTCCCTCCCGCGGGTTCTGCACGTCGGAGATGCCACGGGCAAAGCCATCATTCAGGGCCTGCACCGGCTGATGCGCGAGCGGCCGAACATCCGGCTGGTAAACTCCGCGACGGCGGTGGACCTGATCACCTTCCCGCACCATGCCCGCGATCCGCTGGCGGTTTATCAGCCGATCACCTGCCACGGGGCCTACGTTTACGACAGGAGGGACGGCACGGTGGGGCGCCACCTGGCGGGAGTGACCATCCTGGCCACGGGCGGCCTGGGACGGATCTACCGCTATACCTCCAATCCGGAAGGCGCGCGCGGGGACGGCCTGGCCATGGCGGATCGGGCCGGCGCGCGCGTGATCAACGCCGAATACATACAATTTCACCCGACCGTGTTTGCCGGTCCCACCGGCGAGGGTTTCCTGATCTCCGAGGCGGTGCGCGGGGAGGGCGGCCGGCTCCTGACCCCCGACGGGCGGGCGTTCATGGCGGAGTATGCCCCGCGGTGGAAGGAGCTTGCGCCGCGCGATATTGTCGCGCGGGCGATTCACCGCGAGATGGTGCTGCACGACTATCCGCATGTCCTGCTGGATATTTCCTTCCTTCCGGCGGAGCAGATTAAATCCCGGTTCCCCAACATTTATGCGCGCTGTCTGGAAGCCGGGTTCGATATCACACGCGAACCGATCCCGGTCGTGCCGGCGGCACATTATTTTTGCGGCGGAGTCTGGACCGATCCGGACGGCCGCACGACGATCCCCGGTCTGTATGCCGTGGGAGAGGTCGCCTGCACGGGATTGCATGGAGCCAATCGGCTGGCAAGCACTTCTCTCCTGGAGGGGCTGGTATGGGGCCGGCGTGCCGCCCGGCATATCGCCGCGACCAACACCTTTCCGAAAGTGGATCCGGACCAGGTGCCTGTCTGGGAACCGGGCATCAGCGAAGAGGCCGATCCCGCTTTGATCTGGAGGGATGTTCGGACCATTCAGTATACGATGTGGCACTACGTCGGATTGATCCGTTCCGCCGTCCGGTTGAACCGGGCCCTAAGCGACCTGTATCACCTTAATGAGGAGATCGAGGGTTTTTACCGGACGACGCATCTGAGCGATGCGTTGATCGGCCTGCGGCACAGCATCCGGGCCGCGCTGGTGGTGGCCACCGCCGCCAAGCTCAACCGGACGAGCATCGGCTGCCATTTCCTCGAGGACGGCAAGCAGGCCGGGGTGCTGTAGAATCCACGAAGGGCACGAAAGAAAAAAAACTAAAGGGGGAGAAATGGAAGAATTGCTATTTCGAAATGAAGTTTATGAAATCATTGGATGTGCCATTGAGGTCCATCGGATCCTAGGATCGGGGTTTCTGGAAGCCGTCTATCAGGAAGCTTTGGAAGTTGAGTTGAGGCAGAAAGAAATTCCTTACACGGCAAACAAGACGCTTGCTGTAACCTATAAAGGAATTCGATTACGAAAAGAATACGTGGCAGATTTTGTTTGCATGGATAAAATACTTATGGAACTAAAGGCGCTGGATGGCTTAACCGGCAGAGAAGAGGCGCAAGTTATAAATTACTTAAAAGTATCAGGCTTTCGCATTGGATTACTCATCAATTTCGGTAGTATTCGGAAATTGGAATGGAAAAGAATAATTGTTTGACATCTGAATTCTTCGTGCCCTTCGTGCTCTTCGTGGATTCAAAGGAGTGACCATGAAAGTCGCAGTGATCGGGGCGGGGGTGGGCGGACTGGCGGCGGCGTACGACCTGGCGCGTGCCGGGCATACGGTGACGATTTATGAGGCGGATACGGCGCCCGGCGGACTCGGCGGCGGATTCCACGACGCGGGTTGGGAATGGAGCGTCGAAAAATTCTACCGGCACTGGTTCACCTCCGATCAGGATATCCTGGGTTTGATCCGCGAACTCGGCCTCGGCGACCGGATCGTCGTCCGCCGGCCGGTGACCGCCGTCTATCACGAGGGAAAATTCTACGCCCTCGACAGCATCCCCTCCTGGCTGGCGTTTCCGGGCCTGCCGCTCCCGTTGCGCTTCTGGAATCTGCTGATCGCCGGATCCTTCCTGAAACTGAACCCCTTCTGGAAATGGATGGAAGCCTATTCGGCGGACGAATGGATGCGCCGCTGGTTCGGCCGGCGGATCTACGAAAAAATGTGGAAACCGCTGATGTTGGGTAAATTCGGAGAGGAAAATTACCGCCGCATTCCCATGTCCTGGTTCTGGGCCCGGGTCCACAGCCGGACACCCAAGCTGACCACCTTTAAGGGCGGGATGCAGGCCTTCCTCGACCGGATGGCCGCGCAACTGGAAACCATGGGAGTGCAGATCCGGTATGGAACCGAGATCGAGAAAATCCACGCGCGCCCCGGGGGAGGATTTGAACTACAGTGGGCGGATGGCCGCGAGGCGTTCGATTGGTGCCTTGCGACCACCTCGCCCCATCAGCTCGCCGATCTGGCGCCCGGTCTGCCGGCGGAATACCTTGCCCAATTGCGCGCCCTGCGGCATATGGGCGCCGTGGTCATGATCTTCTCCCTGGCCCGCCAGCTTTCCACCGGGGGAGTGTATTGGCACAACCTCCCCAAGGACGCCGGGTTTCCGTTCCTGGCGATGGTGGAGCACACCAACTTCCTGCCCGCGGAACATTTCGGCGGCGACCACATCATCTACTGCGGGGATTACCTGCCGCTTGGCCACGAATATTTCCGCCTGTCGAAGGAGGATCTGGAAAAGCGATTCCTCTCCGTCCTCCCGCGCTTCAACCCGGAATTCCAACCCGGCTGGGTGAAAAAATCCTGGCTGTTCAAAACCGAGTACGCCCAGCCCATCCCGGAGGTGTTCCATTCACGGAACCTCCCGGACGTCCGCACGCCGCTGCGCGGATTGTATTTCGCCAGCATGAGCCAGGTGTATCCGTGGGATCGCGGGATGAATTACGCGGTGCGGCTGGCGCGGGAAACGGCGAAGAAGATGATTGATGAAGAAAGAAAATAAAAAATTAACCACGAAGACACCAAGACACTAAGAAAGAAAAATTTTACGATATATTGGTTTTCCTTAGCGTCATCCCGGCGTGTTCTAGGCCGGGATCCATGATATTCAAAAACAGAAAATCCTCAACTCCAGCCTGGATGCCGGCTAAATACACGCCGGCATGACGGACTATTAATACTTTTCCCCCAATCTTTCGGTCTCGATACGCGGCTTCGCCGCTACTCGACCGACTTTTCATACCGATACAGCCTGTTCCGGCGGATGATCTCCTCGACGGCGGGCGGCACCTGGCCGGCGATGGTTTTTCCCTCGCGCACCAGGCTGCGAATATTCGTCGAGGAAATTTGCACCGGCGGCGCCTCGATGAACACGGTGCGTTTTGATATCCCGGGGACGAATTTCTCCAGGCGCGCCATCCCGACCCGGGTTCCGGGCCGGCGCAGCACCGCCAGCTTGCACAAGCGAATCAGCTGCTTGGGATGGTGCCAGCGCAGAATATCCCGCAGGGAATCCCCGCCCAGGAGCAGCGTGAATTCCGTATCCGGAATGCGCTGGTGCAGGATCCTAAGGGTATCCACCATGTAGTGCGGACCGCGCCGCTCGGCTTCAACCTCGTTGAGCGCGAAGAGCGGATTTCCCGCGATCGCCGCCAGCAGCATTTCGCGGCGCAGCGGGTAGGGGGTGATGCGGTCATCCTTGTGGGGCGGATCCGGCGTCAGCACCCACGCCACCCGGGTCAGCGGCAGTTGGCGCAGAGCCCCTCCGGCCAGAGCGAGGTGGGCATTATGCGGAGGATCGAACGTCCCCCCCAGTATCCCTAATCCTTCCATTCCAGCACATGCTTTCCAATGCGGACCATGTCCCCCTGCTTCACGCCGGCTTCCTGGAGCGCCCGATAGATCCCCACCAGTTCGAGGATTCGCTGGAAACGGGCGACGGCTTCCTCAAACTCCCAGTAGGTCATCTCCGCGGCGCGCTCGATCCGTTTTCCCTTCACCCGCCATCCGCCGTCGGCTTCATGTTCGATCGTGAACGCGGACGGATCCTCGGCGGCCCGGTACACCGGCAGCTCCTGCTCCAGGATCGCAACCGGCGGCAATTCCTGGAGGAGCTGGGCGGCACGGTAGAGTACTTCGCGGGTGCCCTGCCGGGTCATGGCTGAGACGGCGAACGATTCATATCCCCGCTTTTTCAACTCGGATTGAATAGCCGGCCATTGGGCCTTCGCCTCGGGCTGATCCATTTTATTTACCGCGACCACCTGCGGTTTGCGTTCGAGGTCGGGATCAAAAAGCGCCAGTTCGGTATTGATCTGCGAGAAATCCGCGAGCGGATCGGCTCCCGCGCCGTCGATCAGATGGATCAACACACGGGTGCGCTGGATGTGGCGCAGAAAAGCGAACCCCAGCCCGGTGCCGAGGTGCGCCCCCTCGATCAATCCGGGGATATCCGCCAGGACAACGGTGTCAAAACCGTCGAGCGCCGCGACGCCGAGATTGGGTTCGGTGGTGGTGAAGGGGTAGGCGGCGATTTTTGGAGTGGCGGCGGTGACGGCCGCGAGGAAGGTGGATTTTCCGGCGTTGGGCGCGCCGACCAGGCCGATATCGGCAATCAACCGCAGCTCAAGATGCAGTTTTTTCTCCTCACCCGGTGCGCCCTTCTCGGCGAGGCTTGGCGCCTGGTTGCTGGCCGACGCAAAGTGCGGATTGCCCCGGCCGCCCCGGCCGCCGCGGACCAGAAGCATGCGCTTGCCGTCTTCGGTCAGATCGCCGAGCAATTTGCCGTCGGGAAGCTCGTGCACCATCGTCCCGGGCGGCACGGAAATCACGGTATCCTCGCCGGAACGTCCGCTCTTGTTGTTGGTTCCGCCGTTGCCACCGTCTTCGGCCAGGAACTCGTGCACATTACGGAAGCGGTATAGCGTGTTTAGCTTGCGGTCGACCTGCAGGTAAATGCTGCCGCCCCGGCCGCCGGTCCCCCCGTCGGGTCCGCCGCGCGTCACATATTTCTCGCGATGGAAGTGCACCATCCCGTTTCCGCCGCGGCCGGCACGCACGCTGAGATCCGCTTCATCAAGGAACATGATTTGCCCAAACCCTTCGTTTGTGATACATTTCTCAATCAGCGGCCGAGAAGGATCCGCAATTTACCAAGCCCGATTGTGAGGATGGAACAAGAAATGCCCCACAAATCCGCTTCTGTCAAGCCTATTCCGGATATCGTCGTCGGTCGTCTGCCATTTTACCTTCGTACCTTGCGCGTTCTAGCCTCTGAAGGCCGGGAAATCACCTCGTCGTCGGATCTGGGAAGCCGCCTCGGTTTAACTTCGGCCCAGATCCGGAAGGACCTTTCGTATTTCGGCGAGTTCGGAAAGCAGGGGCTGGGGTACAACATCCCCTTCCTCGTCGGCCAATTGCGCCGGATCCTGAAAGTCGACCGCGTTTGGGAGGTCGTCCTGGTGGGATTCGGCGACCTCGGCCGCGCGATCGCCCACTACCACGGTTTTCACGACCGCGGATTCGAAATCCGCATGGTATTCGACAACGATCCGGCAAAGATCGGCCAATCCTTCGCCGGATACACCGTCGACGACATGAGCGCGATGGCGGAAAAGGTCCACGCGGCGAAAATCCGCGTCGCCATGCTGGCCGTTCCGGCCACCTCCGCGCAAAAGGTCGCCGATCTGCTGGTCAAAGCCGGCGTGAAAGCGATCCTCAACTACGCCCCCACCACCCTCGGCGTGCCCAAAGGGGTCACCGTGCAGAACATCGATCCGGCGGCCCACATGCAGCACATGACCTATTACCTGGAAGCCTGACCACGGATTTCACGGATAATAAAAAATCGATTCCACGGATGGAAAGAGATCTATCCGTGAAATCGTTTTACAATCCTTGAAATCCGTGGTTCAGCTTTCCTGCCCCTTCGATAAAATCTCAGAAATCCGCTTGTTGAGCTGGTCCGGTGAAAACGGTTTGAGGATGTATTCCGCGGCGCCGGCTTCCAACCCGGTCTGGACTTCGGCTTCCTGCCCTTTGGCCGAAAGAAAGATCACCGGTATGTGCCGCAGCGTGGGGTCCGCCTTCAACCGGCGGCAGGCTTCATACCCCGTCATGCGCGGCATGCGGACATCGAGCAGGATAAGGTCGGGCTGTTCGCGGCGCGTGCATTCCAGGACCTCTTCCCCGTTGCTGACCGCCACCACCTCGTGTTTCCCATAAGTCAAGGTAAAGACGATCAAGTCCCGGATATCCCGTTCGTCTTCGGCGATCAGTATCTTGGCCATGAGTTCCGTCCTTGTCAGGATTGTACCGCGTCCCGGGGAAGCATAACATGGAAAGTGCTTCCCTTTCCAGGAACCCCTTCGCTTTCCACCGAGATCGATCCCCCGTGCAAGTCCACGAGCTTGCGGGTGATCGGGAGCCCCAGACCGGTTCCGGAGGTGGCCATGACCGTCGGATTTTCGCCGCGGTAGAACCGCTCGAAGATCCGTTCCTGCTCGGCCGGCGCGATACCGATCCCCGTATCCGAGATGTCGATCTGAATTCCGCCCGGCCGCGGAAAGGCGCGCAGGATGACGTTTCCCCCGGCGGGCGTGTACAGGAAGGCGTTGTCGGCCAGGTTGTGCAGGATTTCCGCCACCCGGCCGCGGTCGGCCTGGATCGACGGCAGATCTCCGTCCACATCCAGGACGATCCCCATCGGTTTCTCTTCCTTTTCGCTCTTCTGCCTCAGCGATTCGGCAACCTCCTCGAGCAGGTCCGGGAGCTCCACCACATCCAGGTTCAGCCGGATCTGCCCGGATTCCAGGCGCGAGATATCGAGCAGGTCGCTCACCAGCAGTTCCAGCCGGTCGGAATTGTCCTTGACGATTTTCAGGAAGCGGCGTTGCTCGTCGTTCAGCGGTCCGGCCGCATTCATCATCAGCATTTCCGTATACCCGCGGATGGCGGTCATGGGCGTGCGCAGTTCGTGCGAGACGGTGGCTACGAATTCGGATTTCAGCCGGTCGATCTCGACTTCCTGGGTGATGTCGCGGAATACGGCTACCGTCCCGATGAATTCCTCGCCGCTGGCCACCGGTGCCAGGTGGACCGAAAGCACCCGGCCGCTGTCGAGCGTGATCCGTTCGGCGAGGAATTCGCCGCCGCCGATCTTCGCCGGATCGGTCCGCCATTGGCGCAGGCGTTCCTGCCACGGCCGGCCGGCCTTCCCGAACAGGCCGATGAATTCACCGGCCGGACGGTCGATAACCTGTTCCCGCGGAAGGCTGAGCAGCCGCACGGCGGCATCGTTGAACAGGACAATCTTCTGTTCCTCATCCGTCACCATCACGCCGTCGGCGATGGCTTCCAGCATGGCGCGCGACTTCCGGCTCTCCACCTGCTGGCTGCGCACCAGGTCGCCCAGCCGGTCGGCCTGGTCCCGGATCAGGCGGTAGAGTTCGGCGTTGTTGATCGCCGCCGCCACCTGGTTGGCTGCGGCCGAAGCCAGCTGCAACTGCTCCGGATTGAACACCGACGGATCCTGGGCCAGGAGCAGCAGGGCTCCGAGCGCATCCGCACCCACCATCAAGGGCACGGCCAGCGCGCTGCGGTAGCGCATCGGCTCTTCCGGGTAAAGATGGACCCAGCGCGGATCTTTTTCCAGATCCGGAAGGATGACCGATTGCCGCTGCTGGATGACCCATCCGGCCAGTCCTTCGCCGGCGTGGAAGGGCAACGAGCGGCCGCCCTGGGGGAGCGGAGCATCTTTTTCCAACGATGCCCGGTACACCAGGTGCTGGGTTTGAGGATCCAGGAGCACGATCGCCGCCTGGTCCGCCCCGATCGCTTCGTTCACCAGCTGCAGCGCGCGGGCGAGCACCTGTTCCAAATCCAGGCTGACGACAAGTTCGGTGCTGATGCGCAGCAGGGTTTCCGCCCGCTGGTGCTCGCGCTCGAGCGCGGTCGTGCGCTCGACCACCCGGTGCTCGAGGTCGGTCGTCAGATCGTGCGACGACTGGTGCAGGCGGACGTTCTCCAGCGCCTGGCCGAGCTGGGCGGATACCGTCTGCGCCAGGGAAAGATCGGCGTAGGAAAATTGATGCATCTCCGGACTTTCGATCAGGATCAGCCCGGCCGTGTCGCCCGAGATCAGGAGCGGCAGGATCAGGAGCGAGACCACCTGGCGCTGCTTCAACCAGGGGCGCAGCGCACCCATGCGCGGATCCTCCGGAGCGTTCTCCACATGCATCGGCGAACGGGTCCGCAGGATCGTTTCGATCACGGGCGATCCGCGCAGCGGCAGGATCAGGCTCATCGCCGAAGGCCGCCCGGGATAAATATGTTCCGCGACGACGCAGGCGTCTTCCCGGTTTTCCTGGATCAGCACCGCGGCGGATTGGGGAACATCGAAGGCGGCGGCCAGTTCGCGGCAGGCGATCTGGAGCAACGAGCGTTCGTTGCTGGTGGTAATCGCCGCATTGGTCAGCCGGTTCAGGAGCGCCAGATGCGAGGCGCGTTCATCCAGTTCGCGGGTGCGGTCGGTCATCTCCTGGAAGAGCCGGGCTTTTTCCAGCGCGAGCGCGCTTTGGTTGGCAAGCGAGAACGCCACTTCCTCGTTGCTTTTGGTGAAAGAATCCGCAGCGGTGAAATTTTCGAGCAGCAGAATGCCGAGCAGCCGGCCGCCGGCCTGGAGCGGCACGCCGAGGGCAGAGGCCGGTATCAATCCCATCGTTCCATTCCGGTAGGCTTCGAGGTTGTCGGCGGAAAGGTTGAAATCCGAAGCCATATCGACGTGGGTCCAGTGGACCGGCTTCCCGGCCCGGTAGGTCTGGCCCGGCAGGCCTTCGCCGGCCGCGCAGGCGATCCGGTGCAGATACTGCGCGTTGGCGTAGCCGGAAACGGCTTCGATCGCGAGCGTCGCGCGCTCGGCATTCCACAGCGCCGCCATCGCCCCTTCCGCCTCCGGAATGGCGTTGCGCGTTTCATCCACCAGCGATTGCAGGATAGACGGCACATCCAGGCTTGATACCCGGCGGCTGAATTCCAGAAGGACGTTGCCCTCATGCAGCCGGCGCCGGGTTTCTTCGACCAGCCTGGCGTTCTCCACGTAAACGGCAACCTGCTCGCCCAGGAGCTGGAAGAGGTCTTCGTCCCCCATCCGGAAAGGCGTCACCGCATTCTGCGAGATGAGCAGCGTGACGGCCTCCGTTTTGGACCGGGCGCGGATCGGGAAGCAAAGGAACGATCGGGCTTTGAGCGCCAAGAGCAGCGGTGAGTTTTGCCAGGTCGGGGCTTCGTCGAGGGAGAGCGCGAGAATCGGCTGGCCGCGCTGGAACATGCTCAGGATCGGATTGTGCTGCCCGAGCAGCATATCCACCGGAGCTTCGGCCGGGACATTTCCTTTCGCGAGCCGCAGGCGGGGTCCGCCGGGCCCTTCTTCCGCCACGAGGATGACGTCGAAGGGGTAACTGTCGAGGAGATTCTGGGCGAATGTTTCCAGAAGGGCCTGCGGTTCGGACTGGGTGGAGAGGAATTCGGTCACCTGGATCAGCGCGAGCAGCCGGTTGAGGCGGGATTGCACGCCGCCGTCCGCCGTCGAAGCGGTTTCCGGCGCGGTCGGGAGCCTGGATTTCGCCGCGGCTTGGCCCGGGCGTCGCTTCTCGGTCAGCGCCTGTTGCAGCAGATCGGTCTGGATGGCGACCGTGGCCTGGGAGGCGAATATTTCCAGAAAAGAAAAATCGGTTCCGGGTTTCGCGCTCGGGGCCGGCGAGAACGCGAGCAATCCGATCCATTCGCCGCCGGAGGTCCGGAGCGGAAGGAGGAGGATCTCCCGCGCTTGCATCTCATCCGATAATTCCGTGCTGAAACGCTGCGCCTCCGCATCCCCCATCGCGCTCGGAAGCGGAATGCTGCCCTCGACGCCGGACCGGGCGGATATCCAGCGCAGGACGGTTTCGCGCGAAAGGCGCAAGGCCTGGATCGATTTCCAGGCGCGTTCCGAGATGCCGGAGCGGGCGAGCCATTCCAGCGAATCCGCGTGCAGCAACCCGATCAGAACCGGGGTCAGCCCGAGCGCGTCGTGGATGCTCTGGGTGATGTTCTCCAGCCGGCTGGGAAGGGGGGAATGGGACAGGGAGATTTTGCCCGTCTGATGGATGGTGGAGAGCAGCCGCGCCCGCCGCCGCAGCGCGCCGGCCGTTTGCGCCTGTTCTTCATGCCGCTGGGCGTTGCCGACGGCGATCGCGATCTGGATCCCGAAGGCCTGGACGATCTCGAGCGATTCGCGGTCGAACCAGCCCGGATGCCGGGAATGCAGGTCGATCAATCCCACGGCATGCTGTTCGACCATCACCGGGACGAGGATGGCGGAGAGGATTCCGGGGTGATCGGGATCGACCGGTTCGGTGGAGATGTCGCGGATCAGGTGGGGTTTGCCGCTTTCCAGGACATCCACTTCGATCCGGGAGAGCGCGTCACCGGTCAGGTGTTCCCCTACCAGCAACAGCGGGCGCAGCGGATACGCCGTCCGTTTCGGATCCAGCAGCGCGATCCGTCCGCAATCCGCGCCGGTCACCCGGATCGATTCTTCGTGGATCAATTGGAACAGATACGGCAAGTCGATGCTCGTATTCAACTCGCGCGAAACGCGCGTCAGCGCGGTCAATTGGTCCACCCGCCGGCGGAGGGACGTGTCGGTGGCGGAAAACAGCTGCTCGCGTTCGATGGTGCCGGCCAGCAGGCCGGCGACCGCGGAGAGGAAACGCTCGTCGTCCAGGTCGAACGCGCGGTTTTTTCTCCCCAGCAGCAGTTCCCCGATGCCGCGGCCGCGGACGAGCAACGGCATGACGATCCATTGATCGTCCGGGAAATAATCCGCCCACGGCCGGTAACTGGCCGGGATCGATTCGGATCCCTTGGCGCGATCGATGATGACGGATTTCGCAATGAAGGTCACGGCGTAGCGGCTGAGCGGATCCGCGGTCGAGAGCGTCGCGAAGCGGCGCTGCGCTTCCTCGCCCAGGCCAAGCATGGAAGCGGTGTGAAGCTGGATCTCGTCGCGGGATTCATCCAGCAGAAAAAGCGCCCCGTGGTCGGCGGCGAGTATGCGCGCCAGCTCGCCCACCGCCTGACGCAGGTAATCGTCCAGCGGCGGGGGCGATGCGGTCAAGGTGGACAAGCGGCGGATGAAATCGGCCCGCTCCGAGCCGCGCTGGTACCCCTCCATCACCAGCAGGTTGCGGATCAGGCGGCCGGCTTGCGCGGCGAGCGGGTTCCAGCGGCGGAGATCCTCCTCGTCGATCGGCCCGCCGGTTTTGTTTGCGATCCACAACCAGCCGGTGGAATCGCCCGCCGCCCCCAGCGGAAGGATCCCGATATTGTGAATCTCCAGCGCCCGGGCGAGGGGGGAAAGCCCCAATTCGCGCAGCAGCGGGAGCGTATCGGTGCCGTTGGCGGCGGCCGGCTCCAAGGTTTGCCAGCGGATCCGCGCCTGGCTTCCGGGCGGAAGCGGGATCCGCATCATCGGCAGAAGATGTTCGGGGATGCCTTGAAACGGCTGGCGCGGTTCCAGCGACCGGGTCGATTCGGCATACAGCAGGAAGCCGATAATCTGAGCGCCGATGAACGGCGAAATCACCTGGACCAGCTGCCGGAAAAATACATCCGGTTCGGAAAGCAGGTTCGCCGCCCTGGAAATTTCCGCCAGCGCGTTCGCTTCCGACTCGCGGCGCACTTCATTTTCGTGGACCAGTGCATTCTGCAGCGAGAGGACGGCCAGCTCGACCGCCGGGGTCAGCCGGTGCAGGGTCTCCTCCGGAAAAGCGGAGGGTTGCATCGCGAAAAACTCGATCGTGCCCAGAATCTCGCCGGAGATCTCCAGCGGAAATCCGAGGAAGGAACGGAAGGTTGCCGCTCCGGCTCCAGAGACCGGTTGCAGGCCCGGGTGTTTTGTCAAATCCGGGATACGCAGCGGATGCCGCTCCCGCGCCAGCAGTCCTGACGGTCCTTCGCCGAGTTGGATTCCCGAATGGGGCAGCCGGATCGCCGGATCCAGTGTTGTCCCGGCCAGGGAGCACTTGGGGATCAGCAAATGGCGGATCGGATCCCAGATCGTGATCATTCCCCAATCCGCGCCCGTTAGCGGGAGCAGATGGACGAGGATTGCGTGCGCGGCTTTCGGAAGCTCGAGCTCGGAAAAAACGGAATGGAGGAAATTGGGGGCGGTTCCGGCGGGGGATGGCGCGGCGACCTGGGATGCGACCGGCAGGGGGCGGAACCGGATTTCCATTTCGGTCTGTCCATTCGTGCCGATCCGTTGGGATGAAACGTGGTACAGCTGTCTCCGGATGCGGACGACCGCGCGGCCTTCGCGCGATGCCAATTGCCAGATATCGCCCGCCGGATACGCGGCCGAGGTCAGGCTTTCCAGCGACAAATCCACTCCGGGCAGCGCGAACCAGCGCCGCATCGGGTCGTCCGCGCGGACCAGCTGGCCGCCGGACGTGACAACCATCCTTGCTTCAAGAACGGGCGGCTCCGCCACACCCGGCGCGGGAGGCGCCACGCGCTTCCGGGCAATCCGGCGGTTGAAAAGAATCGCGCCGAGCCATAGTGCTCCTCCGAGCGAGAGGACCAAAAGGCCGACGGGGAGGAGCTGGCCGGAAGTGGGCATGTGGGATTGGACGGTGGGGTTATGCGCCGGTCTGGCGGGCCAGCGCGGCCAGTTCCGTTATCTGGCGGATGTCGGTGAAATTATGCTGCGATGAATGGATGACGGTCACCATCAGGCTTACCAGGGGCGTGCGGACTTCCGCGCCGGAAGCGTTCCGCACCATTAGGTATCCCCTTTGCTGGTCCAGATAGGAGTACTTGCCGGGGGAGGATTGTTTGAACCGCGTCTTCAACTGGGCTTCGAGCAGACCGGCGCGCGCCTCCTCCGTTACGACGACGAAACTGTCGCCCCCGGAATACCCTATGAAATCATCCGCCGCTCCCAGTTCGTCTACCGTCTGCAAGATAAGATCCGCCGTAAATCGCAGGAAGTCGTCGCAGGCGGTATCGCCATAGGCGGAGCGATAGGCGTCGAAATCCAGCAACCGGCAGTTCAGCATCGACCAGCCCTTGCGTGAGATTACCTCCTCCAGGCGGGTTTGGATCGGCCGGCTGGTCGGCAGGCCCGTGCGCGGGTCGGTCAGGCTTTCCTGCTCCGCCCGCGTCATGGCGTTCACGACCCTTAAACGCAGCTCCTCGATGTCGAAGGGTTTGGTGATGTAATCGTCCGCCCCAAGCTCCAAACCGGCGATCCGGTCGCGGCGTTCGTCGCGCTGGGTGAGGAACAGAATCGGGATGTGCCCGGTGCGGGAGGAGGACCGCAGTTGCCGGCAGACCTCGTAGCCATCCAGGTCCGGCAGCATGATGTCGAGGACGATCAAATGCGGCAGCGAGTGCCGGGTGAGGGAAAGCGCATCCTGGCCGCGCGCGGCGACCGACACTTCGAATCCCTGGGATTCGAAAAACGTCTCGAGCATATTGGCGATATCCGGATCGTCCTCGACGACCAAGATCCTTCGCTTTCCCATGGGGCCTCCTCGACGCGCGCTTCCGGTTCATTGATTTTACTGCATCCGGGAGAGTATGGCATTTGGACCGCCGACATGGATCCTGGTAATCCTTGCACAATGGTTGCGGCACTATTCGTCCTCCCCCGCGTGGGAGGGAACGTCATCCCCGCGTGGGAGGGAACGTCATCCCCGCGTGCTTTTGGCGGGGATCCATGAGGAACTCATACATGACCTTATCGATTCAGAATCCACACCCCTGGATGCCCGCTACGACCACGCGGGCATGACAAATCCAACCGCGGGGGTAGGCGCGGGCATGACGAGACTAAACTAAACGTGATCGTCATCCCGGCGCCTGCCCCCGCGCCCGCCCCCCGAGCGAAGAGCATCGGTGATCTTCCGATGCGAGGTATTCGCGAGTGGGGGGTACATTCCGGCTCGCATTTGTTAGTGGAGCCGGAATGGTTGTGAAGCGAGGGTGAACTTGGCCGGGATCCAGGCGGGACTCTTGGATACCGGCAAAATACGCGCCGGTATGACGGGTATTCCTATAGTCCGTAGGGGGGTCTCAGGCGGAGGTTTTGCTTTTGACCAGGAAGGTGCAGGATGGATCGCCTTTCGCCCGGCAGGAAATTTCCTCGACCGTGTACTGCCTCGCACTGCAAGCCCACGCAAGCCCTTCCTGAAGCGCGCCGACCGGCAGCTGACAGCATGGCGACGATCTCGACATCTCCCAACAGTGGGGACACCGTTCGTTGATCAATAGGACTTCCTGCGTGCGTTTCTCTACCCGCACACGCTGGTCACTGTAATGGTTCAACGTCCAGGCCAGCAGGTCCATTCCACGCAGGACCTTCTGGGCGGGTGGAAGCAGGCGGAAACCGCGGTGGGATAACCCGAGTATTCCCGAGAAGGCCCGCAATCCCCGCCGGAACATCACCCGCCCGGTGCGCAGGCAAATGCCGCGGGTGGTCTGTTCGCCGTATATCTCCTCCAGAGCCTGGTAGACCCTGGAGGGCGTGCCAAACGGCAGGTCCGGCACCTTGCTCCCGGCAAGCTCAAGCCCCGCCTGACGCAGGACCAGCGTGAACTTCTGCCGCCCGAGGACCTCTTCATACGCGGACATCAACAGGTCCCCTATTTTCGCGGGGTAGATATCAGGCAAGGATTGCGGAGGAACAGGCCATGAGGCGGCAATGTCCATGGGTTTTTGGACGGCTCCCGTTCTGGAGGAAGATCGGTTCTTCAAGGGATCAGGATTTGTCGCCGGATTCGATTTCCTGAAGGATGCCGCTGAGGAGCTCCAAGAGGATGGTTTTGACTTTTTCCTTGTCATTGGCGACGCAAGGGATGCATTTGACGCTGGGATCCAGTTTAAGGGCGATCCGCAGATCGTCCACCGGCCAGGCTTCGGGGACGTCTTGTTTGTTGGCGGCCACCACGTAGGGGGTGGGGGCATACGCGCGGAAGGTATCCAGAATGAACCGCGCTTCCCGGAACGTCTCCGGCCGGGAACTGTCGACGATGACGACGAACCCGAGCATGCCTTCGGAGAGGATTTCCCACATGAAATCGAACCGCTTCTGTCCGGGGGTGCCGAACAGGTAGAGGACCAGATCGTCGTCCACCGTGATCCGCCCGAAATCCATGGCCACCGTCGTCGTCTCCTTCACCTTTTCCACTTCCAAGGAGATTTTCCGTTCGGTCGAGACGACTTCGATTTCGCTGATCGAACGGATGAACGCGGTTTTGCCTGAATTGAACGGTCCGGTGACCACCATCTTTACAGTCTGCATGTTGGGAAGCGCTCCTTATAACGAGCGGATGCGATCGGCCAGGCGTTTGATCAACCCGGCCTGCTCGGGAGTCTTGGGCATGGGCTGGATCTTGGCCAGCGAGGGCGGCGGCGGCAAACCCTCGGGCAACAGGATCTCCACGACACCGGCCTGGATCAGTCCGTAAACGATCCGGCGCAGCTCGATCTCGCTCAACCGGTTGGCGCGCGCGATCTGGCGCATTGTATTCTTGGGTGAGATATAGGACACCACGCGCCACTCTTCGACGCTCAGGTTGATGTTGCGCAGCCGCGCGTCGGGGCGGTCGGTGAATTTGAGCGCGAAATCCAGATTGGGAATCTCCTCCTGCAATTGCTCGAATTCCCGCATTCGGCGCGCACCCTCCATGATCAGGTTCTCCAGATCGATGCGGACGGTGATGCGGTCGTCGGGCGGAAGGATACCCAGGTAGAACTGGAAGATTCCCTCGTTCCAGGTGAACAGGCGGAAGACCAGGTCGTTGAGGTACTTGTGCAGGGATTGCAGGATCGCTTGCTGGGTCAGGTAATTGGCGTGGATCAGAAGCAGCCCCAATTCCTTGTCGTTGGCCGCCTCCGGCCGGGTTTGCAGGGTGGCGGCCTGCTCTTCGGTCAGCAGGTGGTTGTAGCGGAGGATTGAAATCAGCCGTCCGCCTTCGTCGCCGCGCTGCCCGTATATTAATTTCCCGTCCAGGAATGCCAGGCTGGCCAATTCGTTCGGGCCCTGGATGGTGAGGGTGCCGCTTTTCTTGGCAATATGGATCAGGTTCAGCAGTTTGGTGACGCTGAAATCACGAAGGTTGCCCTGGAGGGCCATGCTGTTTTCCGATCCTACAGAATATTGGTGATCCCGCAGTTTCCCCGGTAACTTGACAGCGGATTATACCCGTAAGGTTCCGGGAAGGTCAAACGGAAGCACCTATCGGGAACCAATTGTTATTAATATCTTCCATCTTCATTATATTATCCGTAAAAAAGAGGGAAAGATCTGCGCCATTGGCGCCATCGGTGGGGGAAATAGGGCGATGTTCCGGACGTCCGTCTCCGGCGCATGCCCCGGGCACCCACTCCGAGCCCAAGGCGGGGAAAAATGGGGATTTTTAAAAAACCTTGATTGCAATCGAAACTGCGTCCATAATTGCCGATCGGTTTCTGATCATGGATGAGCAGTTTAGGGAATTTTTTTCAAGGACATACGAACGGGCCGGTAGGACGCTTTTTCCTTGGGTATTCCATGCTCCGCGATCTTGAAAAATAGGAAATTTTGCATCGAAATATTTGTGCTTTTTCGCGATTATCCCATTCGAAGTGCTTATCCATGACTTCTATTTTAATTGTAGTTTGACCGGTGGGAAATGCGATGCTAAAATACAGCCCGATCAAGCCCCCGTTGTCTAGCGGCCTAGGACGTGGCCCTCTCAAGGCCAAAACACGAGTTCGAACCTCGTCGGGGGCACCTCGCCGGAAAACTAGTACTAAATTCGACCTTGCAGGGTATGGATTTTTTTTGTTTTTTTGGTATACTAATGACTGGTACGGGGGGTTTCCCCTACGACCAGGCGCCGGCCGCCCCCCTCGGCTGGCGCTTTTTTTTAACCCCAACATGATCCAAGAGAGGAATTAATTTATCTCTGCATGAAGTATGCAAGGATGGTGGTCGTCCCCGCGCCCGCGTTTCGCAACCATCCCCATTCATGGAGAAGTATCGGGCGGAATGCAACCCCTACTCGCGAATACATCGCACCGATGGTCTACCGGCGCCCATCGCTCCCTCGCTCGGCAATCATCCCTGCTCAAGGAACAAAACCGAGCAGGATTGCTCCGCGAGGGCGGGCGGGGGAGAGGGCGCCGGTATGATACCCCCGGCGGGTTTAGCCGGGGGGACAGGCACACCGGGTATGACGATGAGAGGATTGCCATCCTTCCCATGGTCGGAGCCCGCTTGGTGAAATCGGGACCGATTCACAGAGACCGATAAACCTGTTATCATAAACGCTTGGCGAACCCCGCCCGCAATAAAACATCCAATCTTTGGGAGAAGAAGGCATGACGATACCCAGTTTCTTGCGTTCCCGTTTCTTCATCGCAGGATGTATTTTCATCGCCGCAGGCGCCGTGGCGCTCGTTTGGGCGTTGAAGCTGATGGATTCCCTATATGCCTACCGGTCGCCGTTGCGCGCGCAACCGCCGGCCGTCCAGGAACCGCTCGGGCACGCCGTCTCGCAGCGGATGATCATCGTCCTGGTGGACGGGCTGCGTGACGACCAGTCTCGGGACGCGGAACTCATGCCCTACCTGCAGACCTTGCGCGGCAAGGGCGCGTGGGCGACCATGCACAGCCGTCCGCCGTCCTATTCCCAGGCGGGATATTCCACGTTGCTGGTCGGCGCCTGGCCGGATATTAACGACGGACCGCCCCTCAACCTGGATTATGAAAAGATCCCCTACTTCACGCAGGACAATTTGTTCACCGCCGTGCACCGTGCGGGCGGAAGAACGGTCATCGCGGCAAGCAACACCTTCGAAAAATTGATCCCCCTTCCGGATGTGAGTGAATCCTTCTATACCGAAGAGTGCAACCAGGCGGGAGACGATAAGATTCTCCCCAAAGCGCTCGACTGGGTGAAGGCCGGAGGCCAATCGCTGGTCCTCGTGCACTTCTGCCAGGTCGATGATGCCGGCGATTATCTGGGCGGCCCCAAAAGCGCCGCCGGGGCGGAAGCCGCGACCCGGGTGGACGACATGATCCGCCAGCTTGCGGCAAAAATGGATTTCACGAAAGACACGCTGATGATCGTCAGCGATCACGGGCAGATTGACGCCGGCGGACACGGCGGCCCCGAAGCGATTAACCTGCTGGAGCCGTTCATCATGGTCGGCGCCGGAGTCTGGCCGGGGTATTTCGGCAACATGCAGATGGTCGACGTGGCGCCCACCGCGGCCGTGATGCTCGGCGTATCCCTCCCGGCCACAACCCAGGGCCGCGTGCTTACCTGGATGATCACCCTGCCGTATGAGACGCAGACCGGGCTCCCGGACGCAACCGAAAAGCAGCAGAAAGCGCTCTTCGAAAAGTACAGCCTTATGATCGGCACGAGCGCAACTCTGAATACCGAGGAGAAGGACCCGGTTGTGAAGTACGAGGCCGGCATCGACCGCGCCCGGGAAAACCGCCTGGGCGGGGAAATCATGGGCCGCGTATTCCTCGCGTTAATTCCGGCTGCTGTCGCGGTGTATCTCGTGTGGAAATACCGCGGCCGGAAACTCCTGGATCGGATTCTGCTCTTCCTGTTGTACGGGATCGTGTTCAGCGCGGTCTATCTGCTGTTGTTCCGCCAAACCTTCTCCCTCAGCCGGGTGCAGACGGAATCCGGGTTGATCCTCGCGATCCTCGGATCCTCCGCGGCCGGTTTCCTCGCCGCCTGGCTGGTCTACGCCTATTGGAAGCATTTCCTCTCGGAAGGAACTGAATCGATTGCGGAAAACACGCTCGCCCTGGCGGGCGTGTTCATGGCGATCCTGTCGCTGTTCACGGCCGCGCACTTTGTCGCGAATGGAACGGTGGTGCGCTGGACGCTTCCGGAAATGAACACCGCCTTCTTCGGGCTGCTTTCCATGCTGCTGATCCTCTCGCTGGCGGTATTGGCAGGGTTGATGGCGGGCGGTACGGCACTGGTCCAATGGACGATCGCCCGGCGGTCGGAGCCGGAATCGGACCGCAGCTTTGCGGTTGCATCGGGTAAAAAGGCTCCCGTTCACCGTTCCGCGCAGGTTAGAAAACGCACCGGCCGCGGCGGCCGAAAATAATCATCACCGGTAATATGAGGCAACCAAAATCCCCCGCATGGAGTGCGGGGGATTTTTGATTCCACGAAGGGCGCGAAGAAAAATCGGAAGAACACGAAGAAAATATGTTCCACGAAGGGCACGAAGAGAAATCAGAAGAGCACGAAAAAACCTTAAAAATACTTGGTGTCCTTCCGATCTTCCTTTCTGCTCTTCGCGGAAGATTATTTACGTCCCAATCCCCGCTCGATGAGGGAGATCGCATCCTCACGGCTTGCGACTTCCCCGGCCGCCTGCGCCTCCCGCAGCGCGTCGAGCAATTCGCCGATCTGCGGGCCGGGCGAAAGGTGGAAATCCCGAATAAGGTCGTCGCCCGTCAGCAGCGGCGTGGGGCGGATCATCTCCTCCGGGCGTTCGAAATATCCTTCGAGCAAGGCATGGACCGTTTCCACCGTGGACTGCCATTTTTCCTGGGCCGGTTCCGCCGCAACGGTCGCGAGCGTATCCGCCAGGAAAAACAGGCTTACGGCGACGCCGCAGGGACCGGTCCCGCGGAAGAAGCGGAATACCGCGCGCCGCGTGACCGGAGGGCTGGACTGCAGAACCTGCGCCCGCATATGGTTGCGGACAATTTTGGATATGAAATCCGCTTCGTCGTTGGAGAACCGGAGCGCGATGGCGCGATGCAGCGCCCAGTCCGCTCCAAGCTGTTCGTGGCCCAGGAAGTGGACTTCGCCGAGGGCGTTGACGCTGCGGGTTTCCGGCTTGGCGGCATCGTGGAGAACGGCCGCCAGGAATAGCAGCCCGCGCAACGGACGCTCGTCGCACAGGGGACGGGCGAGATGCTCGGCGAGGGAGGCCTGGAACCGGCCGAGCCGCGCGCGCGCCAGGCCCATCGCCGGATCGCCCGCGCGTCCGGCGCCGGGCTCGCGCGCCAGGACGTCGCACACCGTCTCCAGCTTTTCCAGCGCCGCCAGCGTGTGGTCCCATACGTCGCTGCGATCCGGTCCGTCCGGCCGGCCGCCGGCCAACCCGGCTGTTTCCGGGAGGATCACCCGCAACAGCCCGAGCGATTCCAGCGAGTGGATCGCCGCGGCGACTTTCCTGCCGGACAGGATCCGGAAAACCTCGTCGCGGATCCGCTCGGCGGAAATTTTTTCCAGGAGCGACGCGCCCGACCGGGCTTGTTCCTTGGTTTCCTTCTCGATCCGGAACCCGAGCTGGGTGGCGAGCCGGATGGCGCGGATGGCCCGCACCGGATCATCCGCGATCGCATGCGGGGAGCAGGCGCGCAGGATGGCATCCTGCACATCCCGTTCCCCGTGCAGCGGATCGATCAGCGCCGCATTCGGCGAAAGCGGAAGAGCGATCGCATTAACCGTGAAATCCCGGAGCGCCAGATCCTGCCCGATCGACGATTCCCGCAGCGAGGCGAAATCCAGCGTATAGCGGCTCTTCCCGCGGACGAGGATCACGCGGCCGATCCCGCGCTCCGGATCCAGCGGATAGAACGCCGCCCCGAGCGCATTGGCCGCCGACCGCGCGGCTTCCACGCCGCTGCCGCGGAGGACGATGTCGATGTCCACGACCGGCCGACCGAGCAGTGAATCGCGGATCGCTCCGCCGACCAGGTACGCTTCCGGAGACGCGACATGCGCCCGGATTTCGTCCAGGATCGGGGGCAGGGCGAACCCGGGCGGGGTTGCGGTTTTTTCGTTTTGGGAATTCTGTTCTCTGCTCATCCGTTTCTCATGCCGGACCGGCCGGTTTCTCCTTCAGCGCCGCCACGTGCGGGAGGTTCCGGTGATACTCGTCGAGATCGAGCCCGAACCCGAATACATACCGGTCGGGGATGATAAAACCCCGGTAGCGGACCGGGATCGTCACTTCCCGCCGTTCGAGCTTATCCAGCAGGACGCAAACCTCGAGCGAGCGCGGGTACCGCGCGCGCAGAATCTCGAGCACCGATGCCAGGGTGCGGCCGCTGTCGATGATATCCTCCACCACCAGCACGTCGCGCCCGGAAATCGAGGATGCCAGGTCGAAGGTGATCCGCACGGCGCCGGAGGATTCGCGCGCTCCGGTGCCGTACGAGGAAACGGCCATGAACTCCAATGTGTGCGGGACGGTCAGGGCGCGCATCAAATCCGCCAGGAAGATCACGCCGCCGCGCAGGATGCACAGCAGCATCAGGTCCTTCCCGGCGTAATCCCGGTCGATCTGCGCGGCCAATTCCCGGACCTTGGCCTGGATTTCCTGTGCGGAGAGCAGCACATCCATTCCGGTTGCAGGAACACCGGCTGCGGCGTTCATTCCTTGGGCACCTCATGGTGCGCCCGGCAGCGGGCTTCATACAATTCGCCGTCGCCCACGACAACCACCGGATCGTGGATGGCGGCCGGTTTTCCGGCGACGAGCCGCTGGGTGCGCGAAGCCGGTTCGCCGCACTGGATGCAGATCGCCTGGAGTTTGTCGAGCCGTTCCGCCTGGGCCATCAAGGACGGCATCGGGCCGAAAGGCTCGCCGCGGAAATCGGTATCCAGCCCGGCGGCGATAACGTGCAGGCCACCCGCCACGAGCCGCTCGACCACCCGCAGGATGTCGTCCTCGAAAAATTGCGCTTCGTCGATCCCCACCACGCTGGAGTCGTCCTCCACCCGGCGGAGGATATCCTCCGCGGAGCGAACCGGCACGGCGTCGAACTCGGCGCCCGCGTGCGAGGTCACTTTCCCGTATTCATATCCGGCATAGCGGGAATCAATCGCCGGGAAGAAAACCTGCACCTTCTGGCGCGCGATGCGCGCGCGGCGCAGCCGGCGGATGAGTTCGTCGGTCTTCCCGCTGAACATTGGTCCGGTGATCACTTCCAGCGAGCCCGTCGCAGGCATTCGGCATCCTCGGTGAAACCGGCCCAAGTGTACCGCAGAATATTTTTATCGTTTTCGGTCCAACCCCTTCCGGCCTTTGGCCACTTTCCCCAAATCCGTGAATAATTTATTTCCAATTCGAAAATTTCTTCTCACGGATTTGGGGAGGAGTTGGAGAGAGCAGGGTTGGGATGTCCCTTTTCTCCTTTTGCCGCATTCTTATTCTCGAAAGGAGAAATAATGCCTATAATCCCGTTCCCGGGAGAATGCTCTGGATGAGACCATTATCGGATTGGATTTTAGCAAGAAAGCCCGTCGAGGACGAAGCGGCGGGGATGATTCGAGCGGCACAGGAAAATCCGTCGGAGTTCCAACGTCTCTACGACGGCTGGATCCACCGCGTTTACCAATATATTTCCTTCCGCGTCGGCCGGTGCGCCGATGCCGAAGACCTTACCTCACAGGTATTCCTCGCGGCGTTTCAGGCGCTGCCCCGCTATCGCCACGACGGCCGTTTCGGGGCGTGGTTGTTCACCATCGCGCGGAACCAGGTGCGGATGTACTTCCGCAGCCCCCGCCGGGAATTTCCGCTGGAGATTATCGCGGCGGACGGATCGCCGGATGTTCCCGCGCAAATGGAGGACGCGGAGGAACTGCGGCGCCTGCGCATCCTGGTGCGCGGCCTGCCGGAGGATGACCAGGAGTTGATCCGCCTGCGCTACTCCGCCGGTCTGGCGTTTGCCGATATCGCGGCCGTCCTCGGGCGCCGCGAAGAGGCGGTTAAAAAATCCCTGTACCGGCTGCAGGGCAGGCTGAAAGAGCAATTGGAGGAATCCCATGAGTGATGCGCGGATCGGTGCGGATTTTGAAGGCAAGCTCTCGCAGGCGGTGCGGATGCCCGTTCCGAGGCCGGAGTTCGTATCGGCGCTGCGGAATTCGTTTGCCCATGCGAAACCGTCTTCGAGGAAAATTCCCGTCTTTGGAATTTCACCGTTCCGCTGGGTTGTGATCTGCGCGGGCGTGAGCGCGGCGGTATTGCTGTCCGCGTTCATCGCACTCGGGCCGGAAAGGGTCAGCGCCTTGATCCGGAACGTGATGGGATACATCCCCGGTGTGGGCTCCGTTTCGGACGTTTCCTCGGCATGGATTCTCGCGAAGCCGGTCGAAGCCACTCGCGACGGATACACCCTGCGCGTGGTTCAAGCCGTCGCCGACGACCGGCATGTCGGGGTCAGAGTCGAGGTGAACGATTCGCCCGACTCGTTTTACCAGTACGAGGATTTTGGAGCGGTGGATATCACCAAACTCCGGATCCGACCCCGCCTCCGGTTGGAATCGGGGGAGGAGATTGAGATGCGCGGCAGTTCGGGTCCCGGATACGACGACCGGGAGATCATCATGCAATTTCCCCCAATGCCGGAAGGGACTCGATCCGCGACTCTGGTCATGGATATCCTCTGGTTCGAATTTCCCTCCGGAGACTCATCGATTGTGATGGAATTCCCCCTCCAATTCCGGGCGGTCGCGGAAGGCGAGGTTATTCCGGTGATCGAGATACCGAGTGCGATCTCGGGGGATACGCCGGCCGCGGTGGAATCCGGCGCCCCGGTGGATCTCCAGGCGTCCGCTTCGGAAAAAGGAGTGGAATTCGTCCTGGAAAAAATCATCCCACTCGGAGACCAGACCGTCCTGGCCGGAAGCTACCGCTGGTCAAATCCGGAATGGTCATTTGTCGATGCACTCGAGACCTTGCCGCTGCGGTTGACCGACGGGCAGGGGCGGGAGGTGCCCATCCGGAGTTATTTCATGGAGGATGAGATCGGCAGGAACGATCCCGGCCGGATGCCGTGGAGCGTGATCACCGATCCCGGTGATTACCGAGGTCCGTGGACGCTGACTCTGGGATCGGTGGAGGTCTTTTTATGGAACGAAGCGGCTTTTCTGTTCGACCCGGGTGTGGATCCGCGGATGGATCAAATTTGGAGGTTGAATCAATACTTGAACCTGGATGGTTATACCCTTCAGATTGTCTCAGCCCGCCTGCTGCCCTTCAGCGTCGAGTTCGACGGTGTGCCGGACGATTTCGCACTGGAATTTGAAATTCTTGCGGATCATCCCGTCTGGAGGATTACGCTGGAGGATAGCACGGCGCACATTCAGGGAGCGGGTATTCGTACGGAGGGCAAGATAACGGCCTCCCTCTATTACGAGAAACCTTTTTCCCGGATGGCCCGTGAAATTCATGTAGGGTACTCCATAGAATTGACAGGCCCGTGGGTGATTATGTGGGGGTGACCCCTCCCCAGACCGGGGTTATGGAAAAGCACTTTATCAATATATAAGACGAGGTGCGCCGAAGGAAAATAGAAACCCTCCCCATATTGGGGAGGGTGGCCGGACGCCGGGAGGGGAAACGAAACCGGGCAGTCATCGACTGCCCGGTTTTTAATTCTTGGACGTGCCTACCCGATTACGCCGCTTTGGTTTCTTCCGCGGCTTCCGGTTCGGTTTCGGCGTCGCCCGGAAGGGCGAACCCGCGCGAGCGCAGGCGCTTCTTCATGTCGATCAGGCTCTTGCGGCCGAAGCCCTCGATCGCGAGCACCGCGTCGTCGCCCTGGGCGAGTTTTTCCAGCGCCTGGCTGATCTTTTCGATCCCGGCTTTCTTGAGTGCGCCTTCGGCCCGCTCGCCGAGTTCAAGGATCGCCATCGGCTGGTCGGTCGAGGTCTTGGCGGATTCACGCGCCTTGGCATCGGCGACATACTGAGTCCGCGCTTCCAACTTCTTGTAGAAGCGGTCGACCTGGCCTTCGGTGTCGACGATGCGCTGTTCGCCGGTGTAGAGCGGATGGCATTTGGAGCAGATGTCGGTGTGGATCGTCTCCACCGTCGATCCGGTGTGCCAGGTGTTGCCGCAGGCGCAGATGATGGTGGCGTTCGGGAAATATTTGGGGTGAATTTTCGGTCTCATCGGATTTCTCTTTCCGTCCAGGACCCGTAGTCGAACCGGGCCGCTGGGGATTGGGAATGGCCGCGCTAGGCGGCTTTGGCTTCGCGGGGCAGGACGCTGACTTTCCGCCGGCCGCCGCGGGTGGGTTCGAATGTGACGACCCCGTCGATGGTGGCGAAGAGCGTATCGTCCTTGCCCTTGGCGACGTTTTGCCCGGGGTGGATTTTGGTGCCGCGCTGGCGGATGATGATCGTTCCGGCGTGGATAAACTGGCCGCCGTAGCGTTTCACACCCAGGCGCTGGGACTGGCTGTCGCGGTTGTTCCGGCTGGAGCCGGCGCCTTTCTTATGAGCCATGGTTAATCCTCCGATCCCTTCTTGCCGGGCGTGATTTTTTCGACGCGCACCCGGGTGTAATCCTGGCGGTGGCCCTGGGTCTTGCGGTAGCGCATCTTATTCTTATAGTGAAAGACGCGCACTTTCGGGCCGCGGACGTGTTCGAGGACGACGGCTTTCACCTTCGCCCCGGAGACGGTCGGCGCGCCGACGTGGACCTTGCCTTCGTCGGCGATCATCAGGACTTCCTCGAATTGGTAGGATTTTTCCGGTTCGACGGCGAGGCGGTCGATATCGAGGATGGAGCCTTCCGAGACGCGGTATTGTTTGCCGCCGCTTAGAACAATGGCGTATTTCATAAGTTCGCTCCTTCTTGGACCGGCGGCCACGCCCTTCTGGGCCCGGGCGCCGGGGGAGTGGATTCGCGCAGATGCCCCGGAAATGCTGCCCCGGGGCAAAGCGCAGGGATTATACCAGCCCGGGGACGGGTGTCAACGGGGGTCCTGGTCAGGAACTCGCCGGGAGGACAGGCCGACGTGGTTCCCCAAACCGACGCGGTTGGCAGGACCGACGCGGTCCCGGCTAAGAACACGCCGGGATGACGGACCGCGTCGGTCTGGGGAACCGCAAGAATCATCATAATGGCCATAAAAACAGGGCGGATCGGAGATCCGCCCTGCCGGGGATTGAGTCATACCGGGAGGGGCGATCCATTGGATCGCCCTTACTTGCTGCCGATCGGGATCACCGAAAGGATCCGCTGCTTGACCGCGTCGTCCAGCGGAGCGTTATGCGAAAGCGAGATCAACCCCCAGGCGACCGACTTGCGCACGTCGTTGTCTTCGTCCTCCAGCGCCGCGATCAGCGGTTCGATCGCGCGCGCGTCGCCAATCCTGCCCAGCACCTCGGTCGCGGCTTTGCGCATCCGCCACTCGCGGTATTGCAGCGCGGAGATGAGCGGCTCCACCGCCGGCGCGCCGATCTTGATCAGGCTTTCGGCCGCGGCTTCGCGGACCTTGAAGTATTCGTCCTTCAGCACGGGGATCAGCGGTTCGACCGCGCGCGGGTCGCCGATCCGGCCGAGCGCCTCGGCCGCCGCCTTGCGGATCATATACCAGCCGCCGTTTTTCAATGAGCTGATCAGGGGTTCGACCGCGCGCGGGTCGCCGATCCGGCCCAGGGCATCGGCGGCCGCCATGCACACACCGTAATATTCATCCGAGAGCGCGGTGATCAGCGGTTTGACCGCCGGCTTGCCGATCTGGCCGAGGGCGTCGACCGCCGCCTTGCACACGTCTTCGGTTTCGTAGCGGAGAGCCGTGATGAGCGGCCCGACCGCCGGCTCGCCGATCTTTCCAAGCGCCCGGACGGCCGCCTGGCGTTCCTGCCATTCGTCGCTGCGCACCGATTCCTGGTCTTTGAGCGAGGTGATCAACGGTTCCACCGCCGGCGCGCCGATCTCCACGCATTCGTCCCACTGCCGCTTGACGATCCAGTAGTAGGCGCCGGCTTCGTCCTTTTCGGGCTTCCAATCCAGTTTGGTCAGAATGGCGATCGCGGCCATGCGCACGCTTTTATTTTCAAACTTGAGCGTTTTGACCAGCGGATCGACGGCCGGGGCTCCGATCCGTACCAGCGCGACCGTCGCGGCTTCGCGGACGGCATCCGATTCGTTTTTCAGCGCGCCGATCAGGGGTTCGACGGCGTGCGGGTCGCCGATCTTCCCGAGCACTTCGACCGGCGAGAGCAGCACATCCCCTTTTTCCTGTTTGACGACGTCGATCAGCGGGGCGACCGCGGCGGCGCCGAGTTTGACCAGCGCCTCGGCGGCCGATTCGTGGACGTCGACTTCGCGGTCCTTGAGGGCGTCGATCAGGGGGTCGACCGCGCGCGCGTCGCCGATCCGGCCGAGAGCCTCGGCCGCGGCCTCGCGCACGTTGCGTGAAATATATTTCATCGCGGCGATCAGGGAATCGACCGCGCGCGCGTCGCCGATCCGGCCGAGCGCTTTGGCGGCCGCCTCGCGGATGAAAACGTACTTTTCGACCAGCTCATCGATGATCTCCTTCTCGGAGCGGGTATCGGTGAGTTTTTGGCGGGCCAGGGCGGCTTCGAAAAGTTCGTAATAATCCCACTCGAGGGCGCCGATCAGCGGCTCCACGGCGCGCGGATCCGCAATCTTCCCCAGCGCTTCCGCGGCGAATTTTCGAAGGTCTTCCTGCTCGTCCTTCAGCGCCTCGATCAGCGGTTCGACCGCCTGAATGGGACTGATCCGGCCGAGCGCCTCGGCCGCCACCTCGCGCACATGACCGGCTTCGTCGTGCAGCGCGGCGATCAGCGGATCGATAACGCGTTCGTCTCCGATCCGGCCGAGAGTCTCGGCCGCGGCATCGCGCACGGTCCAATCCGGGTCGCGCATGGATTCGAGCAGCGGAGCGATGGCGCGTGTGTCGCGCAGCATGCCAAGGCAATCGGCCGCGGCGGCGCGCACCGGCGGATGCTCGTCCGAGAGCGCGCCGACCAGGGGGTCGAAGGCCCGCAGGTCGCCGATTTTGCCGAGGCAGACCACGCACGCCTTGCGCACATCCGGATCATTGTCCTTCAGCATTGCCACCAGCGGATCGACGGCGGCCGCTTTGATGGCGGTGCAGTGGTCCCAATTCTGTTTCGCGATCCAATATTCCGTTCCGGTGGCGTCGTTCGACGGTTGCCATCCGAGTTTGTCGAGGGCATCGGATGCGGCGCGGCGCGCGTCATTAACCGGGTCGCGCAGCGCGGCGGTCAAGGGTTCGAGCGCCATGCCGTTGAAGCGGCCGATCGCCTCCACCGCGGCGGCCCGCACGCCGTAATTCTCGTCGCGCAGGGCTTCGATCAGCGCCGGGATGGCGCGCGGATCGACGATGTTGCCGAGCGCCTGGGCCGCGTGCGCGGCGACCGCCCGGTCCTGCAGCGCGGCGATCAGGCTATCGACGGCCGGGGAGCCCAGCTTGCCGAGCGCGACCGCGGCCGCCTGGCGGACGTCTTTATCCGCGTCGTTCAACGCGCCGCACAACGGCCCCACCGCTTGCGGATCGCCGATCCCGCCCAGGGCGCGGACGGCGGCCAGGCGGACGTCCACGACCGGATCCTGTAGAAGCTCCAGCAGCTGAACAGCGCCTTCCGGCCCCATCCGGCTCAGGGCCTCGGTCGCCGCATTGCCGATGAAGCCCCAGCCGGAATCCCGGATGGAGGCGATCAGGGGCGGGATGGCGCGCGGATCGCCGATCTTCCCCAGCGCCTCGGCCGCGGCGCGGCAGTCCGCCAGCTCGCGTTCCGCCAGAACACGGATAAGCGGCCAGACGGCGGGTGAACCGATGCCTGCGCAGGCGGGAATGTTTTTCTTGGAAATCCAGTAATAAGCGCTGGCTTCATCCTTGTGCGGCAGCCAATGCAGGGCTTCCAGGGCGTCGGCAGCCGCATGGCGCACGTCTTTATCTTCGTCTTTAAGTGCGATGGTGAGGGGTTCAATCGCCCGGATATCGTTGAGCTTGCCGAGCGCTTCGGCGGCCGCTTTGCGCACGAACCAGGCTTTGCGGTAACCGAGGGCTTTGGTAAGCCCGCGGACATTGCGCGATGCCTGCATTCGTTCGATGTTGGGAGGTCCGAAAAGTGACATAACATCCCTCTCCTCGCGGCCGATACCTGTCCGACCGGTCCTGCTGTAAATCCATTGATCCGGGAGAACGGGGAAGCCGCCCCTGGCTCAGGGGAGAATTATCGGCTGAATTGCGGTCGAAAAAAGAAAAACGTATGATGCCAAAAGGTGATTGCACGGTTACTTTATCATGCCGTTTGGCATAGGTAGTATAGGAGAAAAGTAGTAAGAGATGCATTAAGCCGGTCAAGTCGCTGAGAGTTTGATGAATTAACTCGCATTTCAAGCGCCTGAATAAAGGCAATCCAATCGCCATGGAAATGCATGGAGATCCGGCATTGTCCGGGGGGCAAGTTTTCCTTTAAAGGAGTGGAATGGCGAAGTGATCGCCTCCGGTCCCGGCCGCCCGTCGCATGGGAGCGCCGGCGGCGTCGCGCGACCGGCTTTAATACGCCACCCGTGGATATAGCGCGGCGGCGATCCAGGTCAAGCCGACGACGACGAGGAGAAGGATGGCGATATCCCAGCCGATGCCGTAGGCGCTGACCGCGCCTTCCAACATCAGCGCCCGCAACGCATCCACTTCATAGGTGAGCGGGTTGACGCGCGAAATCGCCTGCAGCCAGCCGGGCATGACCGATATCGGGTAAATCGCGTTGCTTGCGAAAAAAAGCGGCATGGTCAGCACCTGGCCGATGCCCATGAACCGCTCCCGGGATTTAACGATGCAGGCGATGATCAGCGAGAAGGTGGAGAAGATCGCGGCCCCGAGGACGATCACCGTCAGGACTCCCAGAAGCGCCAGCGGATTCCAATTGATCCGCACGCCGAGGAGCAGCGCCAGGAGATAGATGATCGCCGCCTGCGAAAAGCTGCGCACCGCGGCCGAAAGCGATTTGCCCAGGACGAGCGCCGCGCGCGGGGTGGGGCTGGCGAGAAATTTATGGACGATGCCCAGGTCCCGCTCCCAAATGATCGAGATGCCGTAGAAGATGGATACGAAGAGGACGCTCTGGGCAAGGATGCCGGGGGCCATGAAATCAATGTAGCGGAAATTCCCGGTGGGGATGGCGCGGGTTCGGGTGAAGACCTGGCCGAATACGAGCAGCCATAAGGCGGGCTGGATCGCACGGGTCACCAGTTCGGTGGCGTCGTGGCTCAGCTTGCGGATTTCCAATTCCGCCATGACGAACGTCTTGTCGATGAATCGGATGATGCCGCCGGGGAGCACGGGATCACCCGAGGCGGCGCGCGACGCGCCGGGTTCTGGAAATATCACGGTAGGTGCCTCCGGTATCAAGCTGTTTTCCCGTGTAATGGATGAAGACGTCGTCGAGCGTGGCTCCGGGTTTGTGCAGCCCCTTCTTCAAACCGGCCGGTGAACCGATGGTGGCGACGACACCGTGGTTCATGACCGCCACCCGCCGGCAGAGGCGGTCCGCCTCTTCCATAAGATGGGTGGTGAGCAGGATGGTGGTTCCGAAATTCTTCCGCAGCCGCCGGATGAGTTCCCAAACCCTCCGGCGGGCGACCGGATCCAATCCGGTGGTCGGTTCGTCGAGGAAGAGGATTGGCGGACGGTGCAGCATCGATTGAGCCACTTCCAGGCGCCGGATCATCCCGCCCGAATACTCCCGCACCAGTTTGTTTCCGGAATCCTGCAGGCCCATGAACTCGAGCCCCTCGTCGACCCGGCGGCGCAAGTCCCGGCGCGGGATGTCGTACAGCCGGCCGAGGAACTCGAGATTCTCGCGCCCGGTCAGCGTGCCGTCGGCGGAAAGCAACTGGGGAACGTAACCGATTACCCGGCGGACGTCGGCCGGATGCCGGCGCAAATCGAAACCCGCAATCGAGGCGTTGCCGGATGTGGGCGGGAGCAGGGTGGTGAGCATCTTGATCGTGGTGGTCTTCCCCGCGCCGTTCGGCCCGAGCAGGCCAAACGTTTCGCCGGATTGGATCGCAAGCGATAGGGAATCCACCGCGAGGAGCTTGTCGAAGCGGCGGGTGAGGGCGAAAGTTTCAAGAGCGATAGTCATGTTTCCTCAGTAGGGTGGGTTCATCCCGCCCATGCATACTTTATTACTCGACCTCATCCTGGTGGGATGAACCCACCATCACATGGATCATCATCGCGATCCATCGGTGGGTCAACATGCCCAAATGAAATCATTGAAAAAGGTTTCGCGGGCGTGTTTGACCCGCATTACGCTTCGCAAGAAGAGGCAGTCGAGTAGCCCGTGGTTTTCGGGCGTATCGAGACCCTGTTGAGTTATTCGTCCACGGTCTCGATACGCGGCTTTGCGCCTACCC
>JBAVFZ010000188.1:0-3162 GCA_049684495.1 Anaerolineales bacterium
TAAGACCGAGGCGGTCTTAAGACCGCCTCGGTCTTAAGCCTATACGAAATGCGATAATATGCAAGAAATCAAATAAGAATTCCCATCCGTCCCCATCATTCCTTGTTATCCTGCGTGATTTCGACACCGGTATTCGCTACCCGCCACATGCGTATGGACACGCGCTTCATCTAATTGCCTTGCCGAAAACGTTATGCCCGATCCGGATTGCGAAATTAAGTTCATCGTCGCTGCGGACGATATCTGCCCTGCAAGCATTTGCGTCAGGACGGAACCTGCGGCGATACGATGACTGCGGGAAATGGGACAATTTCGAAACAAGCCTATAATGACGCGCTGGAAGACCGGTTGTGGATGTATATGGATTTGGAAAAAGGCAGCTGGATGATGGACCGCATCGGTCCTGGAAAACAGGGGAACGGATATGGTGTCTTTGGTCGAACAATCTGATTTGGATTACGCGTGCGAATTCATAAAACGCGTCTGCGTCGAGGTCGGGCCGGGTTCGCCGTGCAGTCCGCAGGAGCACGCCCGCGCCGCCCTGGTAAAGGCCGAAATGGAAAAAGTGGCCGACGAGATCCGGGAGGAGCCTTTCGTCTGCGCGCCCGGTGCGTTCCTCCAATGGTTTCAATTCGCCTCCGCCCTGGGCGTGCTCTCCGCCGTTTGCTTCCACCTTGGCCTGCTCCCTTATGCGCCGCTTTTTTTCACGACCCTCGGGCTGGGAATTGCGGTCTTCATTTTCCTGATCCTGATCTTCGAATTCATCCTGGGCTGGGAATTCATCGACGGCATGTATCCGAAGAAGCCGTCCGAGAATATCGTGGGGATTATCAAGCCGAGATCCGCTTCCCTCGCGACGGGAAAGCGGGGGCCAAAGCGGATCCTGATCTTCGGCGGGCATCATGATTCCGCCCTGAAATTCACTTATCTTCATTATTTTAAAAATGGATATTATGTCGCCGAAGGCATCCTGATCTTTGGGGTGCTCGTCTTCGCCGCCGGCTTGCTCCTCCGCTGGTTCTCCCTCGCCTTCGGCTGGCCGTGGGAATGGCTGGTAACCGTCCTGCGGTTCTATACATGGATCGTCCTCCCGGTCAGCGTTTTCATAGGCTTCACCTTCACCGAGCGGGATAAAGGCGGCGGATCCGTTCCGGGCGCGATCGACAACCTTTCGGCGGTGTCTATCCTACTGATGATCGGGCGCGTGCTGGGGCGGCATCCGGAGTGGCAGCCCGCCGACACGGAGATCCGGCTGCTTTCCTTCGGGAGCGAGGAGGCGGGGACGCGCGGGTCGCGGGCGTACGTCCGCGCGCATGAAGCGGAACTCCGGGCGGCGGACGCGGTATTCGTCAATTTCGAAAGCCTTTACGATCCGGAGATCGAGATCTTCACCGGTGACCGCAACGGCACCATCCGGAATTCGCCGGATGTCGTCGACGCGCTGGTTCAGGCGGCGGTGGACGTGCAGGCACCCTTCCGGGTTTCGCCTTTCCCGTTCGCGGGCGGCGGGACGGATACCCAGTCCTTCCGGGAGAGGGGCATCCGGGCGGGATGCCTGTTCGGCATGCGGGTGCCCTCCCAGATGGTGGAGTTCTACCATCAGCCGTCGGACAACTACGACAAGGTCAATCCGCAGGCGCTGGATAACGCGCTTCGGATCGCGGTGGAGTTCATCCGCCGGTTCTAGACACAGGCCGGCCGGACCCATTCTGCCGCCGGTGCCATAAAAGGAAAAACATGGGAACCATCGAACGGACAACCCGCTTTACTTCCATCCGCCAATTGAATCCGAAACTCCGGAAGGGGCTTTGGGATTATTTCGAGGCGAACAAGCTGGGGGCGTTGGATTCGGAAGCGATCCTCGTTTGTGAAACCGTGACCGCGCGAACGGGCTTCGGGAGGCTTGCCGCATGGCTGGACGGCAGTCCGGATTCGACCGAGGTGTTGGGGTTGGTCCTGACGCCGCAATACCTGCTTTGGACCCGGAGCGGCGACCGCACCAAAACGATCGTCGTCGGCGCGGACCTCAAGCAGATCCGGGTGCGGAAGTACGCTTCCCGGTTTCCGAAGGAAACGGGAATGGAAATCATTGGGTTTGTCGGGGTATACGCGGACCGCGTGCGCGGCAGGCTGGCACTGGGACCGGAAGAGGCCGCGCAGCAGTTCGTCGACGGGGTGATCAGCGCCGTCAAGAAAGCCAAGCCGCCAAGGAAAAGCATTCTCCCTTGGTTGAATAAGTAGGGCCGATCCATCGGATCGCCCCTGCGAAAAGCGCGGACCGGGGTGGTCTGTTTCCTTTTGGGCGGGTGGAACGGTTCAGACGAAAGGATAATCCGCCACTCGGATCGGGGATTGATATAATATATGAACCAATAGAGGGGGATGATGATTTCCACTTGCATGGACTTAACATACAATAAAAAACAACTTGGCTTGCTCGGTTTCTCGCAAGCCCCGTCCGGGTGCCGGAGTAAAAAGATGGGACGACCGACGCGGTAGATAAAGCCGGGTGTAATAAAAAAGGGAGGGGAACCATGACTCCATCCGATAAATCCAGTGTCATCATCCGCGGCAACATCATTCTACGGTGGGTTTCGCCGGTCCTGGCGGCGTTCTTTGCCATTCAATTGGTTTGGAGCATCCAGCAGGCGCTTCTTTATCCCGCGATCGACGGATCCATTCTTTTACAGATTGGATCAAGCTGCCTTCTGGTGGGATGGATGCTCTATCTGGCCATATTTGGCTGGTGGATGAGGCTAAGGATGGAATCCACCCAGTTGTCAATGTGGACGATCCCCTATCCTCCCTATCGCTCTTTTCGGATTGCCTACGCGGATATTGAGAAGGTGGAACTTGTGCCGAAAGGATACGCGTTTCAGATTGTCACCCGCCAGGATGCTGTTCTTTATTTTTCCGGATTCGAGCTGGATGGCGGACCCTCCCGAGCGCTGAGAGAGTTGATCCGGCGCGTGCCGGAGGAGAAATTCATCGAAAAGGCGTTGGCGGACGCCCGGCATACCCCGCGTATCCTTTCAGCGGCAAATGCCATAATGTGGTTTGGTTTCCCAATTGTCCTGGGGCTTTTACAAATGGGAACAGGCCGGTCTCCATCCTTGATCCCCACGGCGTGGAACGGGATGGATCTCAGGAACGGGCTGCCGT
>JBAVFZ010000189.1:0-4829 GCA_049684495.1 Anaerolineales bacterium
GCAAAAAGGCCTAACCGAACCGGCCGGTAACATAATCCTCGGTCCGTTTCACCTTGGGCGAGACAAATAAATTCTTGCCTTCCCCCCATTCGATCAGATCCCCCTGATAGAAAAATCCCGCCCAATCGGCCAGCCGCGCGGCCTGCTGAACGCTATGCGGGACGATGATGATCGTGTATTTCTTCTTGATCGACTGAAGCGAATCCTCCACTTTGGCGGTCGAAATCGGATCCAAACCGGAGGTCGGTTCGTCCATCAGAATGACCTCCGGCTGCATAGCCAGCACCCGCGCCAGGCATAGCCGTTGCTGCTGGCCGCCGGACATGGCGTGGGCCGGCTCGTCCAGGCGGTCCTTCATCTCCTCCCACAACGCGGCCGCCTGGAGTCCCTCCTCGATCGCCCGGTCGAGGGTCCGGTGACGCCGTTCGCCCGCGAGCTCCAGCCCGTAGGTCATGTTCTCGCGGATGGTCATCGGCAGCGGAACCGGCTGGGCGAACACCATCCCCACCCGCCGGCGGAGCGCGACCAGGTCGAGGGTGGGGGAGAGGATGTCCTCCCCGTCGAGCAGGACTTTACCCGAGTATCGGGTCCCTTCCGCCAGGTCGTTCAGGCGGTTGAAGGTGCGCAGCAACGTGCTTTTTCCGCCCCCGGCCGGCCCGAAAAGGACGGTGATGGCATTCCGCGGGATCTGGAGCGAAATGTTGCGGAGGGATTCGGTCCCGTCGCGATAATGCACCGACAGGTTCTCCACGAGGAATTTCGGACGCGAGGGTGCGTTTACCATTGCCGTTTCCGCCGGAAATAGCTGCGGATGAGTGTGGCGACCAGGTTCATCGCCAGGACGAAGATCAGCAGCACCAGTGCGGTTCCATACTGGATGCTGACCGGCATCCCGGGCACCTGGGTCGAGATGACGAACAAATGATAGGGCAGGGCCATCGTCTCATCGAAAATCGACTGCGGAAGGTGCGGCAGGAAGAAGGTGGCGCCGGTGAACAGGATCGGGGCGGTTTCCCCCGCCGCGCGTTCCAGCCCGAGGATGACCCCGGTGAGAATTCCCGGCAGGGCCTGCGGGAGCACGACCCGCTGGATGGTCTGCCAGCGGGTGCCGCCCATGCTGATACTAACCACCCGGAAGGATTGGGGCACCGCCCGCAACGCTTCCTCCGCGGTGGAGATGATCACCGGCAGGGTCATGATCGCCAGCGTCAGGCAGGCGGCAACGATCGATGACCCCAGACCCAGGAACAGGACAAACAGCGCCAGGCCGAAAAGGCCGTAGACCACTGAGGGGATCCCCGCCAGATTGACGATCGCGATCCGGATGGTGCGGGTGAAGGCTGAATCCGGAGCGTATTCGGAAAGGTAAATCGCCGCCAGCAGCCCGATCGGCACGGCAACCAACGCGGTGCCGAGGGTGAGATAAATCGTCCCGACGATGGCCGGCCAGATGCCTCCTTCGCGCATTCCGTCCTTGGGCATCGAGAACAGGAATTCCGGCGAAAGCGCGGGGAGGCCCTTCCAGAATATGTACGTAATAATGGCTAGAATCGCAAGAACGGTGAACGCCATAATGACGGTCAGCAGGGTAAAGGCGATCCGCTGAGTGACGGTTCGTGGAATACGCATCAGGAAAGCATCCGTTCAGTGCGCTTCTTGGCGCGGAAAAGCATGCTTGAGGCGATGATATTCACCAGGAAGGAGATAAGGAACAGGATGATGGCGATCAGGAACAGGACCTGGTAATGGGTGCTGCCGCTGGCCACCTCGCCCATTTCGGCCGCGATGGTGGCGGTCATCGTCCGGACCGGAAAGAATAGTCCGTCTAGGCGTATTTGGGGTGCGTTTCCGGTGACCATCATCACCGCCATGGTTTCGCCGATTGCGCGCCCAAGACCCAGCATGATCGCCGTCAACACGCCGGACCGGGCGGCCGGAAGGGTGACGCGCCAGATGGTCTGCCATTTCGTGGCGCCCAAGGCGAGGGCGCCATCCCGGTAACTTTTCGGGACGGAATCCAAAGCATCTTCCGCAACCGAAACGATCGTCGGCAGCGCCATCGCCGCCAGCAGGATCGAACCCGTTAGCGCGGTAAGGCCGGTGGGCAGATTAAGAGTCGTGCGGATCAGCGGGGCCAGGACGAGGAAGCCGAGAAATCCCAGGACCACCGACGGCAGGCCGGCCAGGATTTCCACGAACGGCTTCAGCACTTCCCGCATCCAGCGCGGGGCGACTTCGGCGATGAACACGGCGGTGGCGACGCCGAATGGGATCGAAATAACCGCCGCTCCGATGGTAACAACCAGAGAACCGAACAGCAGCGGCAGCAGGCTGAACATACCCTCGATCGGGTACCAGCGCGGCCCGAGGAGGGATGCCGGAGAGGCTTTGAAGAGCGCCGGCAATCCCGCCTGGAGGAGGAAAATGAAAATCGCCGCGACGAACAGAACGGCCGAGTATCCGCACAGGCGGATCAGGAATTGGATGACGGTTTCGATCAGCTTACGGCGTTTGGCCATGGTCTGCACACAGGTCGAATCAGATTAATGGCACAAAACCCAGATTTCCTACGATTACCTGACCCTCGGCGCTGAGGATCCAATTAAGATACGCTTTCAACAATCCGGTCGGTTCCCCATTGGTGTACATGTAGAGGTCCCGCGAGATGGGGTAGGTTCCATCGAGGGCGGTTGCCTTGCTCGGTTCGACGAACGGGCCTGCGGGATCCTTCGCCAGCCGAACCATCTTCACCGCCGATGTGATATACCCGAGCCCGTCGTATCCGATGGCGTTGGGATTCTGACTCACCTCGGAGGTGATCCCCTCCGAGGAAGGCAGCAGCAGCGTGTCGGCTGAAAAGATCGTTTTATCGCCTTTTTGCCCGAGCCGGATCACCGCCTCCAGAAAAAAGACATGAGTCCCGGAATTCACCTCGCGGGAGACTTTCACGATCGGCCGGTTTTCCCCGCCGAGTTCCTTCCAGTTATTAATTTTCCCGGAGAAAATATCGGAAACCTGCTGGAGCGTGAGATCGGTGACGGGATTGGAGGGATTGACGATCACCGCGATCGCGTCCCGGGCGACCACGATTTGGAAGGGATTGACTCCATTCGCCTGGGCGTTCTTGATTTCATCGGCCGACATGGCCCGGGAGACATTGGCGATATCCAGCGTTTTGTCCTGGAGGGCTTTTATGCCCGTTCCGCTGCCGCCGCCGGACACGGAAATCTCCACGGTGGGATTGGTCTTCACGTACGCTTCCGCCCAGGCCAACGCCAGGTTGACCATGGTGTCGGAACCGCGGTTGATGATGATTTTGGATGATGGGGAGGAGGGGGAGTTGGACGGCGAACAGGCGGAAATGGCGAGGCAGAGGATTACCGGAAGCCACCGAAAAACCCGTCTCATACTCCCAATTGTAACAGAAGACGGGGCCGGTAACCCCGGAAAATTACGGTAGAATTAGAGGATGCCCGAGGCAGATATTAAATTCCGGATCGAGGATTTGGATTTTTTCTACGGGTCGTTTAAAGCCCTTGAAAAAATCTCGATGGTGATCGTCGAACGCGAGATTACCGCGCTGATCGGCCCCTCCGGCTGCGGGAAAAGCACCTTCCTGCGCTGCCTGAACCGCATGAACGACACCATCCCGGATGCCCGGGTCGAGGGAAAAATACTCCTCGACGGCGAGGATATCCAGGACACCGATCTGGATGTGGCCATCCTGCGCCGCCGGGTGGGGATGGTCTTCCAGAAACCCAATCCATTTCCCCAATCGATCTTCGAAAACGTGGCCTTCGGCCCGCAGGTCTTGGGCCTCGACCGGTCCATAAACCTACCGGAACGGGTGGAACAATCACTGCGGCGGGCGGCGCTGTGGGAGGATGTAAAGGATCACCTTCGGGAGTCCGCCCTCGGCCTCTCCCTTGGCCAGCAGCAGCGGCTGTGCATCGCCCGGGTGTTGGCCGTGGAACCGGAAGTCATCCTGATGGACGAGCCGTGTTCGGCGCTGGACCCGATCGCCACGATGCGGATCGAGGAGTTGATGCACGAACTGGCCTCCGAGTTCACGATTGTGATCGTGACCCACAACATGCAGCAAGCCGCGAGAGTGTCGAACAAAACAGGCCTGTTTTGGCTCGGAAAACTGGTGGAATTCGACGACACCAAGAAAATTTTCACCCGTCCCGCCAACAAACAGACCGAGGATTACGTCACCGGACGCCTGGGATAACCACCGTTTGAACGGACCCGGACCGCCGGATGTAATTTAACGTTTTTTATATATACTATCCATAGGATTCTCGCAAAGGTAAGCATATGGCCAACGCGCGGCTGTCTAGCCTTGATAACGAATTCTATTCCCGTCTGCTTCGCGAATCGGACGATTCCCTCAGGCGGTTGGCGCTGGTAGCCTGCCGTTATGCCGTGGAGAAAAGCGACCTTAAATATCCGGCGATTCTCAATACGTTGGTGGCGATGACAGATGACAAGCCGCTGAGCCCGAGCGAGGTCAAGGAATTGGGAAAGCTGGTCGCGGCGCTGGATGCGTTCCACATCGGGACCGACATCCGCGACCGGGATAAGCACGGTAAGACCGATACCCTGAGCGCGAAGGCGGCCATGTTCCAGGCCCACGCGGCGAGCGCCGTGTTTATGGCGACCAATCCGGATGCCCTGTTTGCGGCCGTGGAAGGGATCTACGAAGCGTACCTCGCCACCGGCGACTGGCCCGCGCTTAAGACTGTCCTCACCAAGAAGTAAATCCCAGAACTAAAAACGCAAAGAACAATTCAAATAACCACAAAGACACAAAGGATTAATAAGAA
>JBAVFZ010000190.1:0-1647 GCA_049684495.1 Anaerolineales bacterium
GGTTTTATCTGACCGGGAAGTGATCCAGTAGATCTTAATAATTTCCGCCACATAGAGCACAAAGTACACAAAATAATTCCATTTATGGTCAAGGAAATATTCTAACCGCATGTGAAAATAAATCGCGGGAAGTAACCCTCCATTGTTGAACGATAAGTGCATTATTCTTTGTGATCTTTGTGCCTTTTGTGGCAATCCATTGGATACACTTCGAAATATTTCGCATGAATTTGTTTTCTGGTGCGGTATACTAGGGTTATGGATGGAGGTCGGGTATGTCCTATATGGACGATGTCCTCGCGGTAATCCTCGGCGGCGGCCGCGGCAGCCGTTTGTTCCCCCTCACCCGGATGCGCTCCAAACCGGCTGTTCCCTTCGCCGGAAAATACCGCCTGATCGACATCTCCATCAGCAATTGCATTAACTCGGGGATCTACCGCGTCGCGATCCTCACCCAGTACAATTCCGTCTCCCTCCACCGCCACATCGCCAACACCTACAACTTCGATGTCTTTCACACCGGCTGGGTGCAGGTTCTGGCGGCCGAACAGACTCCCCTGCACGAAGACTGGTATCAAGGAACCGCCGACGCCGTACGCAAGCAACTCGGGCAGATCCGCTCCACGCGCGCGTCGCTGGTCATGATATTGGCCGGCGACCACCTCTACCGCATGGATTACACCTCGATGGTGGAATTCCACCTCGAAACGGACGCCGACATCACCATGGCGGTGCATCCGGTTTCCGCGGAAGACGCATCGCGGCTCGGCATTCTAAAGCGCGATACCAACCTCCGCATCCACTACTTCGCCGAAAAGCCCAAGGATCCCGATGTATTGGCCGAAATGGTCAGCCGCAACGATCCCGCGCGACCGTACCTCGGTTCGATGGGCGTCTATCTTTTTAAAACCTCCGTGCTGCTGGAAATACTCGAACACTCGCGCGAGAGCGACTTCGGGAGCGAGATCATCCCCCAGGCGATCTGCTCCCACCGGGTGTTCGGATTCGATTTCGACGGGTACTGGGAGGACATCGGAACCATCCGCTCGTTCTACGAAACCAACCTGGCGCTGACCACGCCCGCCGCGCCGTTTAATTTTTTCGACCCGCGCCGGCCGATCTACACCCATCCCCGTTTCCTCCCCGGATCGGTCCTTCGCAACAGCGACCTGGAGGATGTTCTCCTGGCCGAGGGCTGCAGAATCAACCATGCCCGGATCCGTAATTCGGTGGTTGGGCTGCGCAGCCAGATTGCGGAGGGTGTGGATATTCGGAAAAGCGTAATCCTCGGTGCGGATTATTACGAGGTTCCCGGCGTGGATTTGCCGCGCGGTGTGCCGTTGGGGATCGGGCCGGATTGCCAGATCACCGGGGCGATTATCGATAAAAACACGCGCATCGGAGCCGGAGTGGTGATCCAGGAATTCCCGCCCGGGTCGCATCTGGATGGGGAGGGCGGCAACTGGTACGTGCGCGACGGAGTCGTCGTCATCCCCAAGGATGCGCTCGTTCAGCCGCATACGACGATCGGCCCGAACCAACAATTATCCTTTATTTCGGGGTAAATCCAACCTTGCCTTCTCACCCCTTCCCCTCTCCCCCTCCCCTTAAGGCCTGTCCCAGAGCGAAGCGAGGGGAGAAGGGGGA
>JBAVFZ010000191.1:0-5963 GCA_049684495.1 Anaerolineales bacterium
CTCCTGGAGTTACTCCAGGAGAGGGGGAAGGGGTGCAGGGGTAGGGGGTGAGGATGGAGCAATCATGCCCGACAAGCAAATCCTGTTCTGGAACGAAGAATGCGAAACGATGCCGCGCCCCGCGCTGGAGGCGCTGCAGCTGGAACGTTTGCATAAGACGGCGGAGCATGTGTACCGGAACGTGCCGTTCTACCGCGACGCGCTGGACGGCAAGGGAGTAAAACCGGAATCGATCCGGTCCCTGGCCGACCTGCCCCGCCTGCCCTTCACCACCAAAGACGATCTGCGCGAACAATATCCGCTGAAACTCCTGGCAATCCCGAAGGACGACGTGGCGCGGGTGCACGCCTCCTCGGGCACGACCGGCAAGCCGACCGTCTCCGCCTACAGCGCGGACGACCTGGCTATGTGGGCCGAGGTGATGGCGCGCGTCTACACGATGGCCGGCTGCACCCGCCGCGACGTCGTCCACAACGCGCTCGGCTACGGCTTGTTCACCGGCGGGCTCGGGTTCCACCTCGGCGCGGAGAGGATCGGGGCGATGGTCGTCCCGTCCGGCGGCGGCATGTCGAAGCGCCAGATTATGCTGATGGAGGATTTCGAGGCGACGGTGCTGGTCGCGACCCCTTCCTACGCGCTCGTGCTGGCCGAGACGGCGCGCGAGATGGGCGTGGATTTCCATACGCGGATGAAGCTGCGGGTCGGGCTGCTGGGCGCCGAACCCTGGACCGAAGAGATGCGCCGCGAGCTCGAGGAGCGGATGGCCATCGAAGCCTACGACAGCTACGGGCTGACCGAGATCATCGGCCCGGGCGTCGCGCTCGAATGCCCCTATCACGACGGATTGCACATCTGGGAGGACCATTTCCTGACCGAGGTGGTCGATCCCGAAAGCGGCGAAACGCTGGCCAATGGGGCGGAGGGCGAACTGGTGATCACCACCATCACCCGCCAGGCGATGCCGCTCCTGCGCTACCGCACGCGCGACCGGGTCGCGCTCAAGCACGAAACGTGCCGGTGCGGCCGGACGATGGTGCGGATGAGCAAAGTTCACGGGCGGACTGACGACATGCTGGTGGTGCGCGGCGTGAACGTCTTCCCCTCGCAGGTCGAGGAGGTGGTTCTGGCCACGCCCGGGGTGGAGCCGCACTACCAGATCCTGGTCGACCGGCCGAAGAACAAGCTCGACACGCTCGAAGTGTGGGTGGAAGCCGCGCCGCCGCTGTGGGAACTCGGGCCGGAGGCGCGGGAGCGCGCGCAGAAGCAGATCACCGCCAAGCTGCACGACATCCTCGGCCTGGCGACGGCCGTCAGCATCGTCGCCCCGTTCTCGATCGCGCGCAGCGAGGGCAAGGCGAAGCGGATCGTCGATAAGCGGGATATGGGCGTTGAACGCTGACGCGTTCAACGGCCGACCATGGACCATGGACGATGGACCATGGAAGTGCGACGATGGACGACAGACCATGGACGATGGCCGATATTTCTTTGAGATGGTTCCATGCCTATTGACCGAAATACAACATCGGCCCATCGCCAACCTTGGTCAATAGACATAACACCATCCTGAACAATTAACGGCCATCGTCCATGGTCTATGGTCCATGGTCTGTATCTGACGGCCAACCAAAGAGAAAGGGCCCTTATCAACATGGTCGATCCCTTCATGCAAACCCTCGGCCTGCAGGTCGAATCCACGGCGCCGGGGACGGCCCGCGTGCGCGGCCGGGTCGAGCCGACCCACCTCAACATGCTAGGCACGGCCCACGGCGGCTTCCTCTACACCATGGCCGACGTCGCCTTCGGCCACGCGGCCAATTCGCGCGGCGTGCCGGCGGTGGCGCTCGCGACCCACATGGAATACCTGCAGCCGGCCAAACTCGGCGACGAGCTGGTGGCGACCGCGCAGGAAGTGCACCTCGGGCGCTCGACCGGGCTGTACCGGGTCGACATCCACTGCGGGGATCAACTGCTCGCGACATTCACCGGAACCGTGTTCCGGAAGCAACCGGCGGGAGATTCCACGAAGAACACGAATAAAAACCTGAAGGACACGAAGTAATTAATAAATAAAAAACTTCGTGAACTTACGATTTTTCTTCGTGCTCTTCGTGGAAAAAATCGGAAACCTGGAGAAACGGACTATGGCATTGAAACTTTCGGACAAGATGCTTGTGCACGGCGACGAAGCGCTCGCGATCGCGATGCTCGATTCCAAGGTCGCGCTCGGCGCGGGTTACCCGGGCACGCCTTCGAGCGAGATCCTCGAAACATTCTCCCAGATCGGCGGGCATGCCGAATGGGCACCGAACGAAAAGGTGGCGCTCGAGGTGGCCCTCGGCGCGGCGTTCGGCGGGGCGCGCTCGGTCGCGACGATGAAGCACGTCGGGCTCAACGTCGCGGCGGACCCGTTCTTCACCGCCGCCTACACCGGCACGGCCGGAGCCCTCATTGTCGTTTCGGCCGACGACCCGGGGATGGCCTCCAGCCAGAACGAGCAGGACAACCGGCGCTACGCCGAAGCGGCGGCCGTGCCGATGCTCGAGCCCGCGGACGCGCAGGAGACGTACGATTTCTTCTTCACCGCGGTCGAAATCGCGGAGCGCTGGCGGATCCCGGTCCTGTTCCGGATGACGACCCGGGTCTGCCATTCGAAAAGCATCCTGGCGCGCAAGCCGCATCCGCTCCCGCCCGTCACCTACGCCTTCGAGCACGACCGCAAGTCGCGGGTGATGGTTCCCGGGAACGCGCGCCCGGCGCACCGCCGGCTGCGCGGAAAACTGGCCGAGATCGCCGAGTGGAATGAAGCTTCGGCGCTCAACACGATTACCAAGGGCTCCAAGGAGCTCGGGATCATCACCTCGGGCGTGTGCTACCTGCACGCGCGCGAGGCGGCGCCCGAAGCGAGCATCCTCAAACTCGGGATGACCTACCCGATCCCGTTTAAAAAGATTCGCGAGTGGGCCCGCGGGCTCAGGCGGATCGTAGTCCTCGAAGAAGGCGACCCGTTCCTGACCACCGCCGTGCGCGCCAACGGGCTGCCGGCGGAGGGCAAGGCCGAGATGTACCGCTTCGGCGAGCTCTCGGTTGAGCGCGTGCGGCGGATCCTGGCCGGCGACCTGACGCCGGAAGCCCCGCCCATTCCCGGCAAGCCGCCGCAGTTCTGCGTCGGCTGCCCGCACCGCCGCACGTTCGAGATCCTCGGCAAGATGGACCTGATCGTCGCGGGCGACATCGGCTGCTACACCCTGGGGGTCCTACCGCCCTTCAGCGCGATGGACAGCTGCGTATGCATGGGCGCGAGCATCGGCGTGGGCCTCGGGCTGCGGCACGTGCTCCCGGAGGACCAGGCGCGGCGGGTGGTGAGCGTAATCGGCGACAGCACCTTCGCCCACAGCGGACTGACCGGCTTGGCGGAGATGGTATACAATCCGCCGAAGACCGGCCACGTATTGCTGATCCTCGACAACGGCACGACCGCGATGACCGGGCTGCAGGATCATCCCGGCACGGGCTACACGCTCGGCGATTGCGCCTCGACCCGGATGAACTTCGAGGCGGTGGGCGCGGCGATGGGCGTTCAGAAGGTGCACACCGTCACGGCCAAGGACTCGGCCGAGGATTTCGAACAGCTTCTGCGCGCCTCGCTCGCGGCGGACGACCTGACCCTGATCGTCGTGCGCAACCCGTGCCTGCTGGCGGCGAAGAAGATCAATGCCCGCAAGCACGCCGCGGCCCCGGCCGCGGCAGAGTAAGCGAGGGAGAATACAACCATGAACAACACCATCAATGTAAAAGTGGCGGGCCTGGGCGGCCAGGGCGTGATCCGCGCCTCCGATATTCTGGCGGAAGCGGCCTTCCGGGCCGGCCTCGCGGTGAAGAAGAGCGAACTGCATGGGATGAGCCAGCGCGGCGGCTCGGTCTCGAGCGACGTGCGCTTCGGGAAGGAAGTCTGGAGCCCGATGATCCCGGCCGGCGAATCGGATTTCCTGGTGGTCGTCTCGGCCGACCAGGTGGAAAACAACCTCCCGGGTTTGAAAAAGGGCGGCACGCTGATCCGCCCGGAGCTGATCGACGAAACGATGCTCGCGAACAAGAAGAGCCTGAACATCGCGCTGCTCGGCGCGCTCAGCGCGCATCTGGAAATCCCGGAAGCGGTCTGGCTTGGAACGATCCGCGAAGCCTTCGCGCCGGAGCTGTACGAGGCGAACGAGAAGGCGTTCCGGCTCGGAAGGAACGCGAAGCCCTCACCCTGATTCAAATCCAGAAGACCGCCGGATTTGAATCTTCCCTCTCCCGACTGACGCCGGGAGAGGGAAAGGATGCAGCGATGAAACTTTTTCTCCCTCGTTTGTTTCCTTCTCCCAGCATTAGCTGGGAGAAGGTGGCCGAACCGGAGCGCCCCCGGCCCGACCCAACCGGGGCGGGCTGTCCCGAGCGAAGCGAGGGAAAGCGACGGGAGGCCGGATGAGGGAGAGATCGGCGGAATTTTTCCGTTTCGCAATTTTATGAAATCATTCGCGCTTTGAGGAGGAACCCGTCATGACCTTGGAACAATGGAACGACATTCCGGGAACGTTTCATCCGGCGTGCACGCCGGACTTCCTGCCGCTCGAGCAGCTGCGCCAGCTGCAGCTCCAGCGCCTGCAGGCAACGGTCCGGCGCGCCTACGAGAAGGTGCCGCTTTACCGCAAACGGATGGATGAGAAGAAGGTCACGCCGGATGCCATCCGGCGGCTGGCCGACATCGACCAGATCCCGTTTACGGTCAAAACCGACTTGCGCGACACCTATCCCTTCGGCCTGTTCGCCAGCCCGATGCAGGAGATCGTCCGCCTGCACGCCTCCTCGGGCACAACCGGCAAGCCGATCGTGGTGGCCTACACCCGCGAAGATATCGACGTCTGGTCGAACGTGATGCTGCGCAGCTTGGCCGCCTGCGGGCTGCACCAGGGCGACGTGATCCAGAACGCCTACGGCTACGGCCTCTTCACCGGCGGGCTGGGCCTGCACTACGGGGCCGAGGCGCTCGGGGCGACGGTGATCCCGATCTCGGGCGGCAACACCGACCGGCAGATCATGATCATGAAGGATTTCGGCGTCACGGCGATCACCTGCACGCCCTCCTACTTCATCCACCTGATCGAGCGCTCGGGCGAGATGGGCGTTAAGATGAAGGAACTGCCGCTCAAGGTCGGCGTGTTCGGCGCCGAACCGTGGTCGGAATCCATGCGTCGGTACATCATCGAGAATTCGAACGTCACCCCGTTCGACATTTACGGCCTGTCGGAGATCATCGGGCCGGGCGTGGGGATCGAATGCTCGCAGCATCACGGACTGCACATCTTCGAGGACCACTTCTACCCCGAGATCATCAACCCCGAGACGGGCGAGGTGCTGCCGGAGGGCGCGGAAGGCGAGCTGGTCCTCACGACGCTTTCCAAGAAGGCGATGCCGATGCTGCGCTACCGCACGCGCGACATCACGACCCTCGCGCGCGAGCGCTGCGGCTGCGGCCGCACAATCTGCCGCTTCCTGCGCGTCGGGCGCCGCAGCGACGACATGTTCATCATCCGCGGGATCAACGTCTTCCCGTCGCAGGTGGAACACGCGCTGCTGAAGGTGGAAGGCACGCTGCCGCACTACCAGATCGTCCTGACCCGCGACAAGGGCCTGGACAGGATGGAAGTCCAGGTCGAGGTCACGCCGGAGATTTTCGGCGACACGGTCGGGGCGATGGAAGCGCTGCAGAAGAAGATCGCCAGGGCGCTCGACGAGACGATCAACCTGAACGTGGCCGTCAAACTCGTCGAACCGCACAGCATCCCGCGCTCGGAGGGCAAGGCCAAGCGCGTCCTCGATCAGCGGAAGATGTAGGAATATATACGCTGGTCGAGTAGCCCCGCACGCCATGGCGTGCGGGGCGTATCGAGACCATCGGCCAATCCGATGTCGCGGGTCTC
>JBAVFZ010000192.1:0-5571 GCA_049684495.1 Anaerolineales bacterium
ATTATGAGTTGCTTCCCACAATGAAGGCTGCTATTACGCGGGAGAAACAAATAAAAAAGTGGAGCCGGTCCTGGAAAAAGAAATTGATTGAGAAAAAGAATCCCTACTGGCGTGACCTATTTGACGAGTTATGAACTTTCCTTGGAATTGAAGCCACTAGAATCCCGCTACGATCACGCGGGGGTGACGGATTGACCGTCATGCATGTGCTCGTCATGCCCGCGGTATAAGACACTGGACCCCCGCTACGAGCGCGCGGGAATGACAATCACAACCATCGTCCATCTTCTATCGTCGTATTCCGATGGTCAATGGTCTGTTGCATGCTATACTCAGAATGATGTTGGCAATTATCGCTCGTTACGATTTCTCCCCGGCTCTCACCTGCCTGCTCGTCCAGGGTGATATCACCGCGGAAAGCGTGGATGCGATCGTCAACGCCGCCAACAGCCGACTGCAGCATGGCGGCGGCATCGCCGGCGCGATCGTCCGCCGCGGCGGATACGCGATCCAGGAGGAGAGCGACGCCTGGGTGCGCATGCACGGCGAGGTGACCCACGCCCGGCCGGCCATCACCGGCGCGGGCAGCCTGCCCTGCAAGGCGGTGATCCATGCCGTCGGGCCGGTCTGGGGAGCGGGGGACGAAGACGGAAAGCTGCGAGCGGCCGTGATGGGCGCGCTGGATCTGGCCGACGCGCGCGGATTTGCCGCGATCGCCATCCCGGCCATCAGCACCGGCATCTTCGGTTTTCCAAAAGCGCGCGCCGCACGGCTCATATTCCAGACGATCGCGGATTTCGCCGGCGCGCATCCGGCCGCATCCCTGCGCGAGATCCGCGTGACGATCCTGGATGGCCCGACCTTGAATGTATTCCAAGAGGAGTTCAACCGCCTGTGGAAATAATCACCAGCCGCACCAACGACAAGGTCCGCCTGATCCGCCTGCTTCAGGAGCAGCGCAAGATCCGCGAACGCGAAAAGCTGTTCGTGGCGGAAGGCACGCGCCTTGTGGAGGAGGCGGCCGCGGCGGGGGTGAAGGCGCGCCTGATCCTGCACGACGACCGGCTTGGGCCGCGCGAACGCTCGGCGCTCAACCGGCTGGCGGCGGCCGGCGGGGAGGCGCTCGAGGTCACGCCGGAGATCTTTAAATATTGCAGCGATACCGCCGCGCCGGCGGGGCTGCTGGCGGTTCTCGAATGGCCGGAGCTGCCTCCGCCGGAGCCGCTCGAATGGGCGGTCGTCGCCGACGGAATTTCCAACCCCGGCAATCTGGGGAGCCTCCTGCGCGCGGCGGACGCCTTCGGTGTTCCGCTGGTCATTCTGGCGCCGGGCTGCGTGGATGTGTTCAACCCGAAGGTGGTGCGCGGCGGGATGGGCGCGCACCTGCGCCTCCCGATCCGCACGCTGGATTGGCGCGGGATCGGCGCGCTCCTGGCGGGCTTTCAAATCTGGCTGGCGGAAGCGCGCGAAGGCAAGCCCGTCGAGGCGGTGGATTGGAGCGGGCGCACGGCGCTGATCCTCGGCGGCGAAGCGGCGGGGCCGGGCGATCAGGCGCGCGCGCTAGCCGCCGGATCGGTGAATATCCCCATGCGCGGCAAGGTCGAAAGCCTGAATGCCGCGGTCGCGGGCGGCATCCTGATTTACGAGATTTCCCGTCAAAGAAATTCATCCACGAAGAGCACGAAGGAATAACTTGAAGGATGTGTCGCCTGGGAGAGTGATCGTCATTCCCGCGTGTTCTAAGCGGGAATCCAGAACAAACGCTACGGAATGCACACTGCTGGTTCTGGATCCCCGATAAAAACACCCTCGCTTCACAACCATTCCGTCTCCAAGGACAAATACGAGCCGGAATGTTCCGCGAGGGCAGGCTCGGGGATGACGACCTGATCACCATTCCTTCGTGTCCCCCGACCTACTCCAACCGGGGCAGGCTTCGTGGAAAAGGATTAATCCAACATATGCCAAACGCACCCGCCATCCGCACCGAAGCCCTCTCGAAAACTTTTGGAAAAGGCAAAACGTCCATCGCCGCGGTGAAGAATTTAAACCTGGAAGTGGAACGCGGTCAGGTGTACGGATTCCTCGGCCCCAACGGCGCCGGAAAAACCACCACCATCCGGATGCTGATGGATCTGATCCGGCCGAGCGCGGGCAGGGCGGAGATTTACGGCCGGAGCGTGCGCGAGGCGGGCGCTCTGCAGCGCGTGGGCGGGCTGGTCGAGGGCCCGGCGTTTTACGGGTACCTCTCGGGCCGCAATAACCTGGAAGTCCTTGCGCGCACCGCGAACGATTACCGGCCGGAACGGATCCGGGATCTCCTGGAACAGGTCGGCCTCTCCGGGCGCGCCGGACAGCCGGTGAGCAGTTACTCGCTCGGGATGAAGCAGCGTCTCGGCGTGGCGGCCGCGCTGCTGGGCGACCCGGAGCTGGTCGTCCTTGACGAGCCGACCAACGGCTTGGACCCGGCCGGCATCCAGGAGATGCGCGGCTTCATCCGCGGCCTGGCTAAAGACCGCGGTAAAACGGTTTTTATATCCAGCCACCTATTAAACGAGGTCGAACAAACCTGCGACCGGGTGGCGATCATCCACAAAGGGGAAATGATCCGCGAAGGGCCGGTGGCCGGGCTGCTGGCGGAGAACGCTTCCACCCTTAGGGTCCAAGCCTCGCCGGTGGAATTGGCCGAGCAGGCGCTGAGGGAACACTGGGAGACCTCGCGCGAGCCGACTTTGGGGAACGCGCCGCCTTGGCTGGTCGTCGCGGCTGCGGCCTCAGAAAGCCCGGCGGTTGTGGAGCACCTGGTCGGCCGGAGCGTGCGCGTTCATCAGGTGGTCATCCAAAGGCAGACCCTGGAAGATTATTTCCTCGACGCCGTGCGCAATCCCGCCTCGGGGAACGGGGAGGTGGATCATGCTTAACCTTCTGCGCGCCGAATGGAAGAAGACGGTGTGGAATTATGTCCTGACCGGCTTCCTGGTGTGGGGCTTCCCGGTGGGGGTGGCCGGATTGTACGGCGTCATGCTGATCGCAGGATTGTTCTCGCGGGAATCGCTGGAGGGCCTGCTGGGATCGGGCGGTGGAAATTGGACGGAGGATGCGATCGGAGGCTGGGGGATGCTGCTGGCCTTCCCCTTCACGATCCTATCCCGGATGATGCCGCTGGCGTTCATGGCCGCGGTGTTCGCCGGAGAATACCAGTCGGGGATGTGGAAGAATCTTATTCCCCGCAACCGCCGTCCGCTGCTGATCCTCTCGAAAATGGCGGTGATCATCGGGTTGATCACGATCGCGCTCGTCGTCACCTCCGCCCTGATTGTGGCAGGGCAGGGGATCGGCAGAACCGGCCTGGGTTGGGAATACGGGCCGGCCCTGTCCGGCGGAGTGGTATCCGATTTTCTGACCCGTTACGGGCAGACCGTTCTGCTCGGGGTGCTGTCGCTCATCATCCTTGCCGCGATTGCCGCTCTATCCGCGGTCATAACCCGCTCCGTCCTCGGCAGCCTTCTGGTAGTGTTTCTGTTTTCCACGATGGATTCGCTTTCGATGTACCTGCTGATGTTCCTGGCGAGGATTTTATCCGCTCCAGACTTGGCCGGGTTGTACCGCTTCACGCCGCAAGGCAGCCTCAGCAACGCCCAGTACTGGTTCCAGACGGGCGGGCCGATGCCGCTCCCGTTTGAAAATTTTCCGTACGGCCCGGATCTGGCGTTCTCGCTGGCGATGCTGGTGATCTGGGCGGTGGGGCTGACGGCGCTGACGGTGGCCGTCTTCGAGCGGCAGGATATAACGGCGTAGGGGTGTCATCCCGAGGCCGTTCCTCAGGCCGAGGGATCGGTTTCGAATTTATCAGTATCCGGATTACTTCTTCTTCCCCTTCCCCTTCTTCTTCGCAACCGGCTTCCGGGCCGCCTTTTTGGGAGCGGCTTTCTTCTTCGCGGCGGCTTTCGGTTTGCGGTCCATCCACTCGATGATCGCATCGCCGAATTCCGAGCATTTGACTTCCTTGGCGCCCTGCATCAGGCGCGCGAAATCGTAGGTCACGGTTTTGGCCGCGATCGCGCCTTCTATCCCGCGCAGGATCAGGTCCGCCGCCTCGCCCCATCCCATGTATCGCAACATCATCTCGCCCGAGAGGATCACCGATCCGGGATTGACCTTGTCCAGATCGGCGTACTTGGGCGCGGTGCCGTGGGTGGCTTCGAACACCGCGTGGCCGGTGGCATAGTTAATGTTCCCGCCCGGGGCGATCCCGATCCCGCCCACCTGAGCGGCCAGCGCGTCGGAAAGAAAATCCCCGTTGAGATTGGGGCAAGCGATTACGTCGAACTCATCGGCGCGGGTGATGGTCTGCTGGAAGATGATGTCGGCGATCGCGTCCTTCACCACCAGCCGTCCGGCGGCCGTCGCCGACTGCTGTTCGGCGGCCGCCGCGCTCTCGCCGTGCGCGGATTTGGTCCGTTCCCACTGCGACCACGTGTACACCCGCTCGCCGAATTCGCGTTCGGCCAGCGAGTATCCCCAGTTGCGGAAGGCTCCCTCGGTGTACTTCATGATGTTGCCCTTGTGCATGAAGGTCACCGAGCGGCGGCGGTTATCGAGCGCGTATTGGATCGCCGCCCGCACCAGCCTTTCCGTTCCCTCGCGCGAAACCGGTTTGACTCCGACGCCGGCCGAAGCGGGGAAGCGGATCTTGGCGAATTCGGCGGGGAAGTTTTCCCGCAGCAGGTCCAGAAAGCGGCGTGCGTCGGGCGTGCCGTCTTCGAATTCGATCCCGGTGTAGATGTCTTCCGTGTTCTCGCGGAAGATCACCATGTCCACCTTTTCCGGATGCAGAACCGGCGAGGGCACGCCGGGGAAATAGCGCACGGGCCGCAGGCATACGTACAGATCGAGCAGTTTCCGCAGCGCGACGTTCAGCGAGCGGATGCCGCCTCCGATGGGCGTCGTCAACGGGCCTTTGATCCCCACCAGGTAATCCCGGAAGCCCTTTACCGTGCTGTCGGGCAGCCAGGTGCCGAACTGCTCGAATGCTTTCTCCCCGGCGAAGACTTCCATCCAGGCGATCTTCCGGTCTCCGCCATACGCTTTTTGCACGGCGGCGTCGAATACGCGGACCGATGCGCGCCAGATATCCCGGCCGGTGCCGTCGCCTTCGATGAACGGGAGAATCGGATGGGCTGGAACGTTGAGCTTTCCGTCTTTCCAGGTGATGCGTTCTCCGCCGGCCGGAGGGGTGATGGTGGGTTCGATCATGGAACTCCTTCTATTGCTGCTGTTTTCAGGGTGAGGACGCGCAGATTATAGCACGGGGACCGGCGCCGCCGGTAAACCGATTGGCGGTTACACAAGTCTCGCAATCTCTGACTACCCTGAACGAAGCAAATGGTCTCTCCCTCGCTCCGCTCGACGGCCTATTTTCGATCGAATTATTCGGTGTGTAAAAAACACTGCCTCCGGCAGTGAGTAAAAAGAAAAGGTTCTACCGGGAGAGCGACCATCCTCAATTCTCTTTGCACATCATCTATTCCTTCGCCATCCCATCCCGCCCCTCCTTATCCTCCCCTCCCT
>JBAVFZ010000193.1:0-9255 GCA_049684495.1 Anaerolineales bacterium
CCACTCCATTCACCATCTGGGATGAAGCGCGCTTTACATCCGATGGAGGACAACTGCAGCTCAGGAATTACCGTTCCATCAGCTATCACCGATCAACTGACCTTCTGTGGGAGGACAGCGTTAATTATCCTCAAGAAGCGCTGCTTTCTCCTGATTTCAGCCTGTATGCGAACCGCTCCTCCGAGTATGAAATATTGATCTCAAAGATGCGGACCAATAAAACGGTTTCGAGATTACAGAGTGCGGATACGCCAATGGCTTTTTCTCCTATATTAAACCAGTTTGCAACGATACATTTTGAACCTGATACGGAGTTGCGGACTATCGAGATCTGGAACCTGGAGAGCAGAAAAATTCATCGTACATTGGAATTTCCTTTTCCAGACAATAACAGAGGCATTCGCGAAGTAATTTTCTCTCCCGATGGAACACTTGTTGCGTTGATTTCATGGGCTGGCGAAGAAAGAGGTGATATTCTTCTCTATAACGTGATGACCGGTATGGTTGTCGAGGATTTTGGAATAAACTGGACGCCCATCATTGCTATTTCCTCAAATGGGAAAATGATGGTGGCAGAGTGCCCTTGGGACGAGATGGGCGTATTGTGTATGTATGACATAGATACCGGAGAGAAAAAAATCGCCTATTCCGCCGACGGATCGGATTTCGGAAGATGGACCAGCCTACAAATATCGCCAAATGACGGATTGGTGGCCTGTGGAACCTCTTTGGGAAAGATTTTCCTTTGGGATACAACGAATGGAAATCTGATAAGGATTGCCAAAGGGCATAACCGGGCAGTGACAGACCTTTCTTTTTCTCCGGATGGGAATCGCCTTGCCTCTGCCTCGACGGATGGTTCCGTGGTGGTTTGGGATCTAGATCTCTTGTATTAAAAATGACCTATCGCGCATGGGAAGCAATTCAAATAAAAAAACCATTAATACCTTCCTCAGTTGCCTAAAAAGGTTGATAATGGTTCTGGAAATCCGTGGAATGGTTTTTTCGTGAAATCCGCGAATACCGTGTAACCCGCGAAAATTATTTGGAGACAAATGACCGCCAACACCGCCTATGTTCACGATCAAATGAACGGGGTCCGCCGCATCCTGCGGTTCCTGATGGACAACATCGCCTTCCGGTACCTCGCCAAGATCGATTCTATAGAGGGCGAAGAGAACATCCCCGCGAAGGGGCCGGGGATCATCTATATGAACCATACCTCGCTGATTGATGCGGTGACGGTCGTGAACTCCGTCAAGCGCAACGTGGTGCCGGTCGCCCGTTTCGATTTCGGCAACGTTCCGATCTGGGGGATTTTTCCGAAATTATGGGGCGCCATCCCGATCAAGCGCGGCGCGGTCGATAGGGACGCGCTCGAACAGGCCGTGCGGGTGCTCGAATCCGGCGAGTTGCTGCTCTACCTGCCGGAAGGGACCCGGCGTCCGGCGATGGGCCGGGCCAAGGACGGGATGGCGTACCTCGTCGCCCAAACCGGGGTGCCCGTGATACCGGCTGCCGTGCACGGCGTCGAGGGATTTCCCTCGCTCAGCCCGAAACGCTGGGCCAAACCCGGCGCCCAGATCCGCTTCGGCAAGCCGTTCTGCTTCCGCCTTCCGGATGGCAAGGTCCCGCGCGAGTGGCTGCGCAAGATGACTGACGAGGCGATGTACCGCCTGGCCGCGCTGCTGCCACCGGAGCGCCGCGGCGTGTACGGCGACCTTTCCCTCGCCACGACCGAGACGATCGAACCGCCAGCCCCGTGAGCAGGATCGCTTCCCTCGCGAAGGAATCCGGCGGACTGGTATCCGCCGTGCGGCGGGGCTCCGCCGCCGCAAAGACGGGCATCCGCAAGGGCGACAGGCTTTTAGAAGTGAATGGCCGGACCGTCGCCGACGCGATCGACGTCCAGTATCACGCGGCTGAGGAAACCATCCGCCTGACGTGGAAACGCGGCGCCCGGATCCTCTCCGGCGAAGCGAACCGCTCCGCCGGTTCGACCCTCGGCCTCGAATTCGCCCACCCGACCTTCGACACCGACATCCGCCGCTGCAACAACCGCTGCCCCTTCTGCTTCATCGTCCAGATGGCGCCGGGCATGCGCCGCACGCTGCACATCAAGGACGACGATTACCGCTACTCGTTCCTCTACGGTCACTTCGTCACGCTGACCAATCTCAAACCTCGGGATTGGGACCGCATCGCCGAGCAGCATCTTTCGCCGCTGTATGTGTCGGTCCAGGCCACCGAACCGGATGTGCGCATCCGCTGCCTCGGCAACCCGAACGCGGGCGATATCCTGGACCGCCTGCGGTTCCTTTCCGAAAAGGGAATCGAGGTCCATACCCAGGTTGTCCTTGCGCCGGGCATGAACGACGGCGCGCACCTGGATCGCACGCTTTCGGATCTCGCCAAATTGTTCCCGCAGGTCCGGTCCTGCACGGTCGTCCCGGTGGGGGTGACCCGGTTCCAGAAAAACGGCATCCGTCCATACGACCGCCCGGAAATGGAAAAAATGATCGCGCAGGTTGAACGCCGCCAGGGTGAATTTCTCCGGCGGTTGGGGTCGCGCTTCGCTTTCCTGACCGACGAGTGGTATCTGGCGGCGGGTAAATCCGTGCCGCCGCTCGAAGCATACGAGGAAATCGACCTGCGCGAAAACGGCCTAGGCCTGGTCCGCAATTTTCTCGAGGACTGGAAAGCCGTCCGGCGCACGCTCGACCGAAAGAGGATCCGCTGGAGTCACCAACAGGCGGAGCTCGTCACAGGCTCATTGTTCCAGCCAATGCTGGAATCCGCCGCCGCCGAGTTTGCCGGATTGACCGGAGTGGAGATGAAGGTGACCGGTGTGGCGAACCGCTGCTTCGGGGAGACGGTCACGGTCGCCGGCCTGCTGACCGCGCGCGATGTGATCGCCGCCGTCCGCGCGGAAGGCGGAAGCGGCCCGGTCTTCCTTCCCCGGGTAATGTTCAGCCAAGCGCCGGAAATTACACTCGATGACCTTTCCCTGCGTGCAATCAAAAAGGAAATCGGAAGGCCGGTATTTTTAGTGGAGACGATGAGTGATGTGGCAAAGGTTATGGGGGAAGACTAAAACCTTTACCGCAAATGCGCGAAGGACGCAAAGAATAATAATATTAAATCCTTTGGAATTTTCTTCGCGCTCTTAGCGTTCTTTGCGGTGAAAGATATCGATCTTTACTGTTTTCCGCCCGCGGAGAGCGGGCCGGTGGAGCGGCCGGGCGGGGTGAGCGGCAGGCGGATGATGAAAGTCGAGCCTTCCCCGACCTGGCTTTTCACATCCAATTTGCCGTGATGGCTCTCGACGATATATTTTGAGATGTACAATCCCAGGCCGGTGCCGCGCGCAAACCCCGGCCCTTCCTCCGGACGGTAAAATCGTTCGAATAGGTGCGGCAGGCCTTCCACGGGGATTCCTCTCCCGGTATCCGACACCTCAATGCAGATAGTTTCCTGCGTCTTGCCGGAGGATACCGGCCCATGGTAGGCGCGCAGGATGATTTCTCCGTTGGGAACGTTGTATTTAACCGCATTGTTCAGCAAATTTAATATGACCTGTTTGATCTTCGTCCGGTCGGCGTTGAGGTCCAGCGTGTCCCGAACCACTTCCTGGCGGAAGCGCAGCCCCTGCGCGTGCACCAGCGGGGAGATGATCTCCGAGCATTCCGAGATGAGCGCGGCGACGGAGAACTGCTCAATCGACAACCGGGTGCGTCCGGATTCCAGACGTGCCAGGTCCAGGTAGTCGTCCGTCAGCTCATCCAGCCGCTGGATCTCCTGACGGAAGGTCGAGAGCACCGAATGGCGCTGGGTTTCACTCAGATCCTGCCGGTCCAGGAGCGCCGAGGCGGTCGCGAGGGCCGCCAGCGGCGTGCGGATTTCGTGCACCAGTTCCGCGATCAGATCGCTCTGGCGGAACAGGCGCAGGTTATCCATCACCGCCGTCGACTGGATCGCCAATGCTTCCAGGGAGGAAAAATCCTCGGGTTGAAATTCCCCGTGGATTTTATCGACGGCTTCCAGCACTCCGACCGATCCGCTTTTGCTCTTCAGCGGAACGGCAAGGATCGAGGTCGGGTGGACCGAAGCAAAAGCCGTGAATTCGAACAGCGCGTTTTTCGCAGAGGCATCCCCGGCGCGGATGAGCATCGGCGAGCCGGCCTTGACCACTTTTCCGGCGACGGACGTCTCGGGGGGAACGGCGCGATTCTGATACGCCGCCAGGTCGGGGTTGGTGGCGGCGACGATCTGAATATCCCTGCTGGCGGGATCCACCATCATCAGGACCGCCGCTTTGCATTCCAGCAGCGAGACGGTTCCATCGATGACCTGGTTGTTGATATCTTCGAGGTGGACGGTGGAAGAAAGGCGGTGGATCAGCTCCAGCAGATTCGCATACCGCCGCAGGAGGGTGGGGTAATTCCGAATGGCGGTATCGGGACCGGCAATTGATTTATCTTCGGTCATGGGGTATCCGTTTTAAAGACGGTTCAACTGCGGGATTTTGCCATCACCCGGTCGGTAACCTGCCGGATTTGGTCGGAGACCATCGCATTGGGGTCGCGGGCGACAATCGGCACGCCGCTTTCCGCCGATTGGTAGGCGAGCTCCGGCGCGGGTGTGATCATCCCCATCGCGGGCTGGCTCAGCAGTTCTTCGACCTTGGCGCGCGCCATTTGCAGGCTCGAGCGTTCGCGGTTGACCAGGATGAATTCGATCCGCGATTTCGCCAGGCCGAGCGTTTCCAGGTCGGTCATCAGCGCCTTGGCCATGGCAACCGTATGGCGCATCGGCTCCACCAGGATAATCACGTGATCGGCGGCCATCAGCAGTTTCGCCGCGATTTCTGTCAAACCGCACCCGAGATCGATGATCAGGTTTTGGGTCAACGCGGCCAGGCAGGTGACGATGGCTTCGATCCGGGCGGTTTGCACGATCATCGCAAAATCGTGCGGCTCCGAGGAGGCCAGCACGGCGCGCAGCCCGGAGGGATGGCCGACGATTTCTTTTTCCACCACGGCAGTGGTTAATTCCTCCGGTTTGTGCTGCAGGAGCGCCGCCAGCCCGGAGGGTTTGGTGATCCCCAGCAGCGCGCCCGCAATCCCCAACCCGGGGCGCAGCTCCAGGAGGATGACATCCTGTTTGCGGCCGGCCATCGTCATGGCGATGTTGACCGCCAGCGTGCTGGTGCCGAGCCCGCCTTTGGCGCCGATCATGCAGATCATGCGCGCCCGTTTGACCGGTACGTTCGCGGCGGCGGTGGTTACCCGGCTGCGGCCGAGCAACGCTTTGACGTGGGCGAGCAATTCGGCGGGGTGGGTCGGTTTGGGGAGGTAATCGTCCGCTCCGGATTCGAAACCCTGGACTTTGTCGTCCACCTGGGTTTTGGCGGTGAACATCAGGATCGGGACCGAGGCAAACGCCGGATCCGACCGGATACGGCGGCAGACTTCGAATCCGTCGATATCGGGCATCATCACGTCCAACAGGATGAGGTCCGGTTTTTCCACAGGAACCTTGGAGAGCGCCTGGGCGCCGTTGATGGCGGCGACGATGTTGTAGCCTTGGCGCTGCAGCATCATCCCGACCAATTTCAGGGTATCCAGATCATCGTCGACGACGAGAATCTTTTCCGCCATACCGCGTTCTCTCCTTTGTTAAACCATCCAAAGAAGTGTACTATCTTTACCCGGGCGAGACAAGTGGCGGGGGTCGGAGGACGTTTCCTGCAATATAATCGGGGATGATGACACCGCTTCCCATCAGGCCGCCCGATGGCGTTTGAGATCTGGCTTTCCGCATCGCCGGGTCTTCCCGTGCTTCCCGCACAGCTCGTCTGGACGGTAATCCTCACGCTGTTCCTGGCGTTCGCCTTTGCCCGCTCATTTCCCCGCCGTGAAGAATTCCGCGTTTTGCAGGCGCTGTTTTCCCTGGGAATCCTCCTGCTGGCCGTACCGGCCGGCGCCTTGGCCGTTTTGCGATTCCCGGCGACGGGAGCGACTACGGTTGCCGGGGTGCCGCTGGCTGCGGTGGAACCTACCGCGGGGCTGCTGAGTATCGCGCTGCTGCTCCTGGCCGGCGTCCTCCTTGGACGGATGCCCGCGCTCGCCGCCGGACTGGTCGTCGGGGCGGTGCGCTCCGTGTTCGATACGCACCAGGCCGTTACGATTCTGGAATATGCGCTGGCCGGCTGGGCGATCGCCGAGTTGATGCGCCAGAATTACGCCGGCCGGTTCTTTACGTTCCTGCGCAGGCCGTGGGGTGCGGCGCTGGCGTCAAGCCTGGTCCTGATCCTGCTTCGCTTCGGCGGCGAGCTTGGCTCCGCGCGCGGGGATTGGATAACCCTTTTTGATTACGCACTCGGGCGGCTTCCCGGATACCTCCCGGCGCTGCTGGTCGAAGGCTTGGCGGGTGCGGTGATCGTCGAAGGGATCCGGCTGGTGGTTCCATCCATCGGCCCCGCGCCGAAGCTCCTCCGCCGCACCCGCTACGACCGGTCGCTGGCTTGGAAGGTCAGCCTGTGGCTGATCCTGCCGATTTCCTTCATGGCCGCGGCGCTCACCGCGATCGTGGTGGTGGAAGCCCGCAGCCAGGCGCGGCTCACGCTGCGGCAGGAGGTGCTCGGGGTTGCGAAGACCGCCCGGACCGAACTGCCCGTCGCCCTGACCACCGGTCACACACTGCTGGAGGCAATGGGCGGCAGCCTGCCGGCCGATACCCTCGACGGTGGATTGATCACCGAATTTCTCGGCGCGCATTTAAGCCAGCCGCCGTTTTTCGAACAGATCGCGTTCCTTTCCCCCGCCGGATCGGTCACCGCCGCGTTCCCCCCGGGCACCGACCCTTTTTGCCAGACGGTCGAAGAGGCGCAGGGTTGTTCGCTCGCCCTGCGCGGGATCGCCTGGGAGGGCTGGCTTCCGCCGGACGACAACGGCCGCACCTGGATCTCGTTCACCCAGCCGGTCTGGGATTCGGAGCGGAAGGTGCGCGGGGCATTGGTCGGCCGGACCTCGCTCGAAACGAATCCATTGCTGAAAGCCATTCCCGCCGCCTTCCGATCGCTTGAGGGCGGGCAGGGGGTTTTCCTCGACGATACCAACCGGGTCCTGTACCCCGCCAACGCGGAACCGTGGGCCGAGAAGGCGCCTCCGGAAGCGGACGCGAGCGGCGGCGAGTGGTTCATCGGTACGATGCCGGGAGGCGGGACGCGGCTTTCCTACCTCCTTCCACTTCAGTATCCGGATTGGAAAATCGGCATCCGCGTGCCGGAAGCGTTCGCGTTCCGCGCCGCGCTGGAAACCGGTTTGCACGTCGGCCTGTTCGCGCTGGTCATGGCGCTGCTGATCGAGGCCCTGGCGCTGTTCATCGCCCAGCAGATCACGCTGCCCCTGCGGCGGCTCGCCGAATCGGCCGGCCTGATCGCCGCCGGAGATCTGGAGCGGACGGTGACGGTCGAAGGCCAGGATGAGATCGGACGGCTCGGAAAGTCCCTGGAATCGATGCGCCGCAACCTGCGGCGCCAGATCCGGGATCAGGAGCTTCTCCTGGAAACGGTTCAGGGCATGACCTCCACCCAGGATATGAACCGGTCGATGGAAATCCTGCTGCACAGCGTGCGGACGGCGACCGGGGCGGACGGGGTGCGGGTCGTCCTTGCGTCCTCGTTGCGCGGCCCGTTCCCCGGCGGCAATCCGCATCTCGGTGATGAAGGCAAAGCGCTGGAGGCGATCGACGAGCGGATTCTCTCGCTTGTCCAATCCCACCAGAACGACGGCCGGCTGGCTCCCTGGACGGCCAACCGCAATTCGGGCGCGGACGAGGGCGTCTTCGACGACCTTCCAGCCGGCATCGGCGCGCTGGTCATCGTCCGGATTGCGGGGGTCCGCGCGATGTACGGCGCACTGTGCGCGGCATTTCGCGGGCCGCAGGCGTTCGAGGTCGGGATGCTCGATCTTCTGGCCGGGTTCGCCAATCAGGCGTCGCTGGCGGTCACCAACGCTCGTCTGCTGGAAGGGACCGAAAACGAACGCGGGCGGCTGGCGGCGATCCTGGATGCCATCCCGGAGGGCGTGCTGGTGGTGGATTCAGAAGACCGGGTGCAATACGCCAATCCCACCGCGGAGGCTATGCTGGGGTCCCACGTCATCGGCGCCGGCCGCCCGGTCGCGGAGAGCATCACCCAGGCGGACCTGGTGGCCTTCCTGATGGAAAGCGCGGTCCAGCCGCGCAACCTCGATTTCGCCGGAGCCGAAGGCCGGCGGCTGCAGGGTGTCGTGCGCAGCGTGCGTAGCGCCGACGGAGCGGGGGTGTGGCAGGTGTGCGTTTTGCAGGACGTGACCTCCTTCCGCCAGCTGGATGAATTGAAGTCCGAATTTGTGCACACCGTCAGCCACGACCTGCGCCGGCCGCTGACGATGATGGAAGGCCTGGTGCACATGATCGGGATGCTCGGCCCGCTCAACCCGGCCCAGCAGGAATATGCGCGCCGCATCCGCCTCTCCGCCCAGCAAATGAACCGGCTGGTAAAGGATCTGCTGGATCTGGGACGGGTCGAAAGCGGCGCGGAGGTCCGCCTCGCTCCGGTGAAGCTGGCGGCCGTGATTGCCCAGGTCGCGGAAGAATTAAAACCGGAAGCGGCGGCGGCCGGGGTTAAACTCCATATCCAAATCCCGGAAACCCTGCCCGCCGTCCCGGCCGACTCTTCCCTGCTGGAACGCGCGCTCGGCAACCTGATCGAGAACGCGATCCGGTTCAACCGTCCCGGGGGCACGGTGGATGTCAGCGCCGACCTCGCGGCCGATGCGGTCGTGGTGGCGGTGAAAGACAGCGGGATCGGAATCGCTCCGGCCGATCAGCCGCGGATATTTGAAAAATTTTTCCGTGGAACCGCGCGCGACGATCCGGAGCATCCGGCGTGGGGGTTGGGGCTTGCGATCGTCAAAAGCGTCGCCCAGTGGCACGGCGGCAAGGTATGGTTCGAAAGCAAGCTCGGGCAGGGGAGCACGTTCTACCTCGCGCTGCCGAGGGAAGCGCAATCCTGACCCCTCCCCAGAACAGGGAGGGGAGGAAAACCCTCCGAGATACACATCCACGAAATAATCGTACTCATGAGCCTGTTGCATGAGATCACAATGAAAAAAGCCAAAAAGAATTACCCATTGAGTCCTGGGAAATCCACCCCTGAGGGCAGTCTTTCCGGGCCGCCTTCCTCAATTCCATTTCGCATTCAGGCTT
>JBAVFZ010000194.1:0-3438 GCA_049684495.1 Anaerolineales bacterium
GGGGTATCTACTCAAGCCGGGAAAAGCGTACACGGATTACCCCGTTCGCATATACCGCTCACGGGGCGGGCACGGAGAAGAGCCGATTACACGGATTCTTATAAAAAAATAATTCGGTGTTTTCGGCTCTTTTCGGTGTTTCGGTGTACAAGAAAGAGAAATCAGGCCGAGTAAATACCAAAAGGGTACGTTTCGCAAGAAAGACAAATCACCGCCTCGCGGGTCATCGTCGCGATCGGGGCGCGGCTGACCGTCTTGCCCGCTGGCGGGACGTCCGGCTTTGTTTCGCTCCCGGCCGCCTATTGGCCGATCCTGGCGGCGATGCTGGCGATATATGGGGTGCCGAAGCAGATCGTGAAGACGTGGTTTGTCCGGCGGTTCGGGGAAGCATAGAGAGGCAAAATTATTTCTACCCGCGTGGGATTTATCTGATTAAATAGCCGCGGTCGCCGATCGCGGCTGTTTCGCTCTTTGCGCCCTGATTGATCTCAACCGTCAGGTGTACAATTCATTGCAGTAAGTTGCATTTCCCGCCCCCGTTATTTCCCCGACGAACCAATGGAGGGATGCCTCATGAAAAAGCCCGGCCGTGCGCTTGCGATCTGCAGTGTGATGCTGCTGGCTGCCTCTCTGACCATTTCCGCGGCGGTTCCGAATCCGGCCGCCGCGCCCGTCAACGCCAAGGTGAAATTCCAGGTGGCTCCCGGTAAGATCGTCTGCAAGGGTGACAGCGTGCCCGTGATCATCTGGTATAGCTGGAATAACAATTCCGACCTCGCGCCGCTTGCCCCGCTTGTTCCCCTGACGCCGAAGGGGCAGCAACCGCAGCCGGCTCCCCTTCCGGGAACGCTGAAATTGACCGCCAGCCATGGACATATTTCACTGACGAGCAAGCCCGTGGATTACGGTCCGGGCACCGTCGAGCTGGTGTATACGGGCACAAAAGTCGAAAAAGTGGATTTGATAGCCACGTTAGCATACCCGGGCCAGAGCGGAACGGCAAAGAGGTCGTTCGAGGTAAAGGAGTGCAACTACCATTTAAAAATTTTCGCCCATGTTTGGGTAGAAAAAGGGGATAACTTTGTCCTTTCGTACATGGCGGGCGAAGGCGATTTGTCCGTATCCGATCAGACAATCTACGGGGAGCTCGAGTTGCTCGCCGGGTTTAAACTTTATTCCAACAACCCCGTATTGCTTTGCCTATCCAAACCGTCGAGCGGGCACGGGCGGGTGAAGATAGATGGGAAAAAAATTACCGGCAAGAGCGGCGACACGTACCTGTATTTTAATCTGGATTACGAAACGATGACGGGTTTCAAGCAGGGGAGCATGGACTGCACGGATAAAGAAACGGGTGAACGGACCGGATTTACGATCGACGCCCCCGATCCGGTGGAGCCCGGCATGTATTTGGAAAATGAACTCTCCTTCAATAACGGCAATACATCCCTCTATGGCACCTATGGAGAAGACGGCAAAGCCTACTACACCCTCACCCCGATCACATGACCGGGCCGCATAAAAAAACCGGAGACATTCGGGAATCGGGAAAGGAAAAACCCTGATGAAGCACTTGCGGATTGTGTGGATCGGAATGGCGATGCTGGTGGCGGTATCCTGCATCATCAACACCGGCGGAAGCTTGGGCGGCAATTCCGGCGGATCGGTCGCCGATCCTTCCGCCGGACTGGGCGGCCTGTCCCATTACCGCGCGGCGCTGACGCGGTCCATCAAAGCCGATACGGCCGGCGGGCCGGTGGAACGATCCGACCGGCTGTCACTGGCGGTTTGGAGGGCGGAAAAAGCCGTCTTCGAAACGGTCAATTCCACCGATGAAACCGGCGCGAGCTTTTTACTCGCGGCGGGGAAGGTGGATCGGGCGGGATATCTGCTCCTGGGCGAAGAGACGGGTTGCCAGGTATTCTGGGACGACGAGAATATCCAGGTTGATGAAGATACCCTGACCGGCTACCTGTATCCGTTGAAATCCGGATCGGCGTCCGGCGACGAGACCGTGGGCGGAATCGCCGCCCACACATTTGACATTAATTCGGATTCGCTCGGCGTCAAGGGCGTGGAGGCCGGCGGCAAAGTGTGGATCGCCGCCAACGGCGGATACCTGGTGAAATATCATCTGGAACTTACGGGAAGCGATGCGCTGTTCGGGTCCGGCGCGTCGGGGACCCTCTCTCTCGATTACGAATTATCGGAGGTCAATACCCAGGCCCCCGTCGCGTATCCGGGGGATTGCCTTCCGGTGCTCCTCGATATTCCGGCGGCGGATGACGCCCAGAGCCTTCAGCGGATGCCGAACCGGTTATCCTATGTTTCGGCCTCGCCGCTTGAAAAAATCCAATCTTTTTATGAAGAATATTTTTCCGGCCAAGGCTGGATAAAAAAGGATGAGAACACCCTGGCGCAAGGGGAGCGGAATCTGTTTTTCTCCAAGGAACCCGAGGGCCGCGAAGCGATGGTGTTCCTGCGTGCGGAAGGGAATACGACCGCGGTGGATGTGACAACCAATGACGGTCCCCCGCCGGCCTCGCCCACTCCGGGCGGCGCCACGCCGGAGGGAGGCGCGGGCTCGCCTCCCAGTGTGCGGATCATCAGCTCGCTCTCCACGTTGTTGGGCGACGGATTGACGCCCGGAGCCCTGCCGTCCTTCGCGCTGGCCGTGGACGAGGTTATGCCGACGACAACCGGGCAGAGCGTCATCCACGTGCAGGCGGAGGTCGAGGGGGCGGATGTGCACTATACGATGACCGCCGACGGCAAGCGCACCGAGGCGATCCTGATCGGTGAGGATTATTACGAGGTCATCGACGGGATAGCCCAGCCCGGTTCCGTCATGCTGAGCACGCATTGGACCTTTTGGCAACTGGACCTGTTGACCATCCTCAGCGGCGCGGGAATGAGCAATCCCAAGGCGGCGCCCGGAACGACCCTCGAGGGGAGGGCGGTGGACGTGTACTCGGTCGAGAGCGCCGCACTCGGAGGGGAGGGAAAGGATTCGAGTTTCGGCCTATTGCCGGTTTCGATCACGGCGATCCACGGCGAAGTATGGATCGATCACGAAACCGGCGCCCTGCTGAAGGCGGATCTGGAATTCGAGGCGGACGTGAAGGAGCCGGGAGCGGCGACGCCGAGCGCGCACGGCAACGGCGAACTGCACCTGGCCGTGAGCCGGATCGGAGAGGTGACCGTCAGCTTGCCATAGAATCGATAACCGCCAATCGGGTACATAAAAAAACGCACCGGGACTTTTTCGTCCGGCGCGTTTTGTTTTCCTCAAAGGATCGGCCGCGATCGCCGATCGCGGCCGCAAGATTATTCTCAAGATTTACACGTTCCCCGGCGCCATCGTGTTTTCCAGAATCCCATCCAGCAACGCCTTGGGGGTGACGCCTTTCAGGCGCGCCGAGGGCGTCAGCAGCAGCC
>JBAVFZ010000195.1:0-1929 GCA_049684495.1 Anaerolineales bacterium
TCACACGACAGGGCGGTTTGATGTCGACCTTCAGTTCACAATTATATCGGCCATAGAATTGAAAATTTCCTTGTCAGACTTGCCAGGCCTGCGGATGGATCTATTCCCCGGTCTCCCGTCCCGGCGCAGGCCACGGATTGCGGGCCGGTGGATGGGTCAGTCACAGACGCGGCCGATGGGCAAATGCATTCTGACGCCGAGCTTGATGCCCCGGACATCGTCCCGCCGGCCGCCTCGCATTGCGCTTTCGGCAGGTCCGCGGAACAAGCCGGCCCTTCGGGGACGTAAGGCTCCGGATCGACGATGGTGGCATTGCAGTCCTTGCGCGGATCCGCGGGACCTTCCATGAGCGGCATCCAGACCCAGCAGGATCTGCCGTCTGGCAGTGCAAACAGGCCGTGGGTGAGTTCCGGATTCAGGGAAAGCAGCTCCACGAGATCCCCTTTCATCAGGATCTTGACCAGCTTCGTACGGGCATCGTCTCCCGCCCGGCAGTTCGCATTCTCGACGGCGCGGTATTCGCAGAGGGCCGGCGTCGCGGAGGGCGTGGGGCTATCCGGAGGAAGCGGGGGATTGGGAACGTAATCGAGTTCGTAGGATCCCAGGTCGCAGGCCGCGCCTTTGGGCCGGGGTTCCCCGCGCTGGTCCACTGTCACTCCGTGACAGTCGCCCGCATCGTAGGCCGGACTGTTGTGTGTCTCCAATGCATTGGTGTACGTGGGGCCTCCGTTATCGGCCAATGGGGCGACATTCATATATATCGTTGTAAGAGAGAATCCGCAGGTATTGTCGTACGCCAAATTCTGGCCGATGATATTGAACGGCCCCGCCCCATTAAATTGGCAACTCCGCATATTGTAGAAATCCCGCACGATCGAATTCTGGATATCCGCCGAGCCGAACAAATCGATCGAAGCGCTGCTGTCGTCAGACTTGTTGTCGATGATGCTGGTAAAATCCATCGCCAGATGGGTGGACTCTTCCAGGTAGAGCCCGGGTCCCCGGTATCCTTCGTTCATCGAGATCGTGCTGTTCATGATCGCCACATCTCCCTTGAGGGCGTAAACGCCGGCGCCTTTTAAGGATCGGTTGAGCCAAATGGTACTCTGGTCGATTATCAATATTTTCCCGCCGAAGCCGATCCCGCCGCCGGCCGGATTCCAAGGGTTCTCCTCAATCACACCGCCTGTCGCCTGATTGGCATAGAATGTGCTTTGGCGGATATTAACGACAATAAACAATGCGTTTTCGGCTCCGGGAAGGTTCCCGGCGTACAACCCTCCCCCCTTATAAGCTGTATTTTCCGAAAACGTGGATTTTTTGATTTCGGTCAAGGGCGCCTCGATATAAATCCCGCCGCCCCATCCTGCGGTTGCCTGATTGGATTGGAAGAGGCTGCCATTGACCTCCATGGTCCGGCCGGTGTGGCACAATCCGCCGCCGGAGCCGGTTGTGGAATTGCCGGTGAAATCGGTGTGTGATACGGTCAGATCGGAGCCCTGCGCGTTTTCCACGGCGCCGCATGCCCCGGACGTATTCCCCGTAAATGAGCTGGCGACAAGATCGAGGACGGAATCCCTGATTTGAATCGCGCCGGCCCGGTCGGCGGCGGAATTTTCCGTGAAATCCGAGCCCGAAATGGAAAACAGCGTTTTCTCCCCTTCCGCCAGGATCGCTCCGCCTTCCTTCCCGGCTCGGTTGTCATGGAACGTGCTCCCGGAAATGATCACGCCGATCCCGCCTTGCGCTTCCGCGGATTCCTGGATTGCAATGGCGCCGCCGAGTTCCGCTGCGTTACCGTCAAACGTGCTGCGGTTGACGATCAGGGAACCGTCGGAGCTGAAAATTCCTCCGCCGGAAGCATCCGGATGCGCCTCCAGGATGTCGTTTACGGCTGTGTTCAGGGTAAACAAGCTGTCGCCTGTGACG
>JBAVFZ010000196.1:0-3018 GCA_049684495.1 Anaerolineales bacterium
TCACGCCCTGACCCTGGATCGCGGCGATCGCCGCCTCCGTCTTGGCATTGTTATCATCCCAGGCCGTGTTGACGGAAGGTTCCCGGGTAATGACGCTCAGATACATCACGGCGATGTCCGGGGTGACGCTGACCTTGCCTTCGCCGGATACCGAAAGCGTGCGTGAGGTTACCGGCGTCGGGAAATTGCAGTTCACCGAGCACGGCGGAGTGGTGGCCGCGGGAGTTGCCGTGCATCCGGCGAGCAGTACCACCGTTGCGACCATCCCAAGGATCATCAGTTTGCGAGACATTGTTCCTCCTTCTTCCTATACTATGGTCGGGCTCATATCGCCCGCCGGCATAGTTATACCGTATCAGACGGTGCAAGCCCGGATTTGTTCCCGATTTACTCTACACCATGAGAATAGGGTGATTCCATTAGATTTTGGATAGAGCGACCGGTGCAAGGTTTTTCGCCTTTCATCCGATCCCAATCAGACGGCGGCCTCCGGATATCCGGCTTCCACCCGCCGCCTTGCACCGCGGGTGCGGGTCGTCTACAATACTACCGGGCGGGAAATCCCGCCGCGAAATCCCTTTGGGGATCGGCAACTTCACAGGGGAGCTCAATTTCCGCAAGGAAAAAAGCCCTTTCGCCCTGCTCCCCTCCGGGGAGGCATTCCTCAGGGATTTCGAATCCACAATCTTGGCGGCACAGCGGTTGGGAATTGGAAGGTATCCACGATTCCACGAAGGATACGAAGAAAAAAGTCCTTCTTCGTGAACTTCCGATGTTACTTCGTGCTCTTCGTGGTTAGCTTCCAGTCCCTGACCCCGGATTGCCGCCCTTGGAGGATATATGTTAAATCGTAAGACGTTCGAAGCGGTGGTGGAAGGAAAGACCTTCCAGATTGCCACCGGCGGCCTGGCGGCCCATTCCGGCGGGGCGGTGACGGTCCGGATCGGCGATTCTCTGCTTTTTGCATCCGCGACCATGAGCCGGGATCCGCGCGAGGGAATCGATTTCTTCCCCCTCTCGGTCGAATACGAAGAGCGGATGTACGCCGGGGGCACCATCCCCGGCTCCTTCTTCCGGCGCGAGGGCCGGCCTTCGGAATCGGCGATCCTCACGGCCCGCCTGACCGACCGGCCGCTGCGCCCGCTGTTCCCCAAGGACCTGCGCAACGACGTCCAGGTCATCATGCACGCCTGGTCTTCCGACGCGGAGAACCCGCTGGACATCCCGGCCATCATCGGCGCTTCGGCGGCGATCACCATCTCGGATATTCCCTGGGGCGGCCCGGTCGCCGCGGTCCGGATCGGGCGGATCGACGGCCAATGGATTTTCAACCCGACCTATGAAGAAATCCAGCGCTCGGAACTCGACCTGCGGGTGGCGGGCACGCGCGACGCGATCCAGATGGTCGAAGCCGGGGCCAACGAAGTCCCGGAAGAGCTGATGCGGGAAGCTCTCGAGAAGGCGCACCGCGCGATCCAGCCGCTGATCGACGTGCAGGTAAAGATGGCCGCCGAACTGGGCAAGCCCAAGCGCGAATACACCCACTTCGTCCTGGCCGACAAAGTCCGCGAGGCGGTCTCCCGGAAGGTGGGGACGCGGCTGGCGGAAGCCTTCCGCGAGGAGCTGGATAAAGAAGAGCGCCAGGCGGTCCTCGACGCGATCGAGGGCGAGGTGCTGGCGGGGTTCGAAGACGACGCCGATATGGCGGAAGCCGATCTGCGCGAAGCCTTCTACGACCTGTACCGCACCGAGGTCCGTTCCCGCATCGTGAATTCCAACCAGCGGACGGACGGCCGCGGCCCGAAGGAAATCCGGCCGCTCAGCGCCGAGGTGGACCTGAGCCCGCGCGCGCACGGATCCGGATTGTTCACGCGCGGGGAGACCCAGGTGCTCTCCTTCACCACCCTCGGCACGCCGCGCGATGCGCAGGAACTCGACGGGCTTTCACCGATCGACGAGAAACGCTACATCCACCACTACAACTTCCCGCCCTTCTCCACCGGCGAGGTAAAGCCCCTGCGCGGGTCCTCGCGGCGCGAGGTGGGCCACGGGGCGCTGGCGGAACGGGCGCTCCTGCCGGTCCTCCCCGAGCGGGAGGAATTCCCGTATACGATCCGGGTCGTGTCCGAGGTGCTTTCCTCCAACGGATCCTCCTCGATGGCCTCGGTCTGCGGATCGACCCTTTCCCTGATGGACGCCGGCGTCCCGATCAAGGCCCCGGTGGCGGGGATCGCGATGGGCCTGGTGAAGGAAGGCGAGAAGTATGTCATCCTGACCGACATCCAGGGCGTGGAAGATCATCACGGGGATATGGATTTCAAAGTGGCCGGCACCGCGCGCGGCATCACCGCGCTGCAGATGGACATCAAGATCAAGGGCATCACCCCGCAGATCATGGGCGAAGCGCTCGCGCAGGCGCATGACGCCCGAATGCAGATTCTCGACGTGATCCGCGCCTGCCTTTCCGCCCCGCGTCCGGATCTCAAGCCGCACGCCCCGCGCATGACGGTACTGCAGATCGATCCGGAAAAAATCGGCGCGGTGATCGGACCCGGCGGCAAGGTCATCCGCAAGATCCAGGAAGACACCAAAGTTAAAATCGACATCGAAGACGACGGCAAGGTTTACATTTCGGCCGTCGACGGTCCGAGCGCGGCGGAAGCCCGCCGGCGCGTCGAGAGCCTGACCGAAACCCCGGTGGTCGGACGGATCTACACCGGCAAGGTCGTGCGGATCGCGGATTTCGGCGCGTTCGTGGAGGTCCTCCCCAACATCGACGGGCTGGTGCACATCTCGCAGCTGGATTCGGCCCGCGTGGAAAAGGTGGAAGACGTCTGCCGGCTGGGTGACGAGCTGACGGTGATGGTGACCGGGATCGATCCGGAAGGCAAGGTGCGCCTCTCGCGCGCCGCGGTTTTGGAAGGCTGGACGGCGGAAGAAGCCGCCGAGCGCGACCGCAAACCCTCCGGGGGCGGCGGGCGCGGCGGCCCGTCCGGCGGATCCCGCGGAGGCCCCGGC
>JBAVFZ010000197.1:0-2570 GCA_049684495.1 Anaerolineales bacterium
CCCCTCACCCCTTTCCCCTCTCCCAGCCTACCCCCGCTTCGCGAGGGCAGGCGCTGGGAGAGCCTGTCCCGGAGCGAAGCGACGGGAGGGAAGCCGGTGCTCTTCCGGCGGGGTGAGGGGTTGGGGTCGGGAGTATACTTATTCTTCGATCCGCAAGGCATCCCTCTTGTTGGAATATCGAGAAAAGCAATGCTCCCCGCTCCGAGTCGATCGGGGCACTGGAGGAACAAGATGACCAAATCCGAAAAACGAAAACTGGTCGTGCTGACCAGCGGGGGTGATTCCCCGGGGATGAATGCCGCGATCCGGGCGGTGGTGCGCACCGCGCTCGATCATGGGTTGGACGTGTACGCCATCACCGAGGGTTATCAGGGGATGGTGGACGGCGGGAACGCAATCCGTCCGATGACTTGGGATTCGGTCGGCGGCATCCTCCAGCGCGGCGGAACGGTGATCGGCACCGCGCGCTGCGCGGAATTCCGCACGCGCGAAGGCCGGATGAAGGCCGCCTTTAATCTCGTCACCTACGGGATCGACGCGCTGGTGGTGATCGGCGGCGACGGCAGCCTGACCGGCGCCAACCTCTTCCGCCAGGAATGGACCTCGCTCCTCGAGGATCTGGTCAAAGAGGGCAAGATCGGCAAGGAAACCGCCAAGCAGCATCCGTACCTCACCATCACCGGGATGGTCGGGTCGATCGACAACGATTTCTACGGCACCGACATGACGATCGGCGCCGACACCGCCCTGCACCGGATCGTCGAAGCGGTCGATGCGATCTCCTCGACCGCCACCAGCCACCAGCGCACCTTCGTCGTCGAAGTGATGGGCCGCCACTGCGGCTATCTGGCGCTGATGAGCGCGCTGGCCTGCGGCGCCGATTGGGTCCTGATCCCGGAAAGCCCGCCGGATGTCGAGCATTGGGAAGATGTGATGTGCGAGGTGCTCAAGGCGGGCCGGGCGGCGGGCCGGCGTGACAGCACCGTGATCGTCGCCGAGGGCGCGACCGACCGCAACGGCAAGCCGATCGACAGCGCCTATGTCAAGCAGGTGCTTGAGGAGAAGCTGGGCGAGGATTGCCGCGTCACCATCCTCGGCCACGTCCAGCGCGGCGGTTCGCCGAGCGCGTTCGACCGCAACCTGGGGACGCTGATGGGATACGCGGCCGTCGAGCAGATCGAAAAAAGCTCCGCCCAGTCGGAACCGATGGTCGTCGGCTGGCGCGATAACCGGGTCTCCTATACCCCGCTCATGGAATGCGTGGAAAAAACGCAGAAGGTGGGGAAGGTCGTGGGCGAAAAGGATTACGAGCAGGCGATGGCCCTGCGCGGGGATACGTTCAAAGACACCTTCCGGACTCTGCGCACGATGGTCCGCTCGCTGCCGCACACGCCCAAGCCCGGCCTGCGGCGGCTGCGAATCGCCGTGATGAACGCCGGCGCGCCCGCGCCGGGAATGAACACCGCCGTCCGCTCGGCGGTCCGGCTCGGGATCGACAAAGGCCACACGATCCTGGGCGTGCGCGGCGGCCTGCAGGGGCTGATCGACGGCGACATCCAGGAGATGAACTGGATGAGCGTCAACGGGTGGGCGCCGCGCGGCGGATCGGAGCTGGGCACCGGACGGTTGATCCCCGCCGGGAAGGAACTTTATTCGATCGCGCGCAATATCGAAGAGCTCGATATCCACTGCCTGCTGATCATCGGCGGCTGGTCCGGCTACGAGGCCGCCCACCGGTTGTGGAAGGAGCGCGAAAACTTCCCGGCCTTCAACATCCCGATCCTTTGCCTGCCGGCGACGATCAACAACAACATGCCCGGCTCGGAACTCTCGATCGGCGCGGATACCTCGGTCAACAATATCGTCGAAGCGGTCGATAAGATCAAGCAGTCCAGCGGCTCGCTGCACCGCTGCTTCGTCGTCGAGGTGATGGGGCGCTATTGCGGGTACCTGGCGCTGATGAGCGGGCTGGCCACCGGCGCCGAACGGGTCTACATGCACGAGGAAGGCGTCACGCTTAAGGATCTCGAGCAGGATCTGGAAAACCTCAAGCGCGGCTTCGAGGGCGGGAAGCGGATCAGCCTGATGATCCGCAACGAGAACGCCAATCCGCTGTATACGACCGCCTTCATGTACGCGCTCTTCGAAGAGGAAGGGAAGACTCTCTTCGATGTGCGCCAGGCGATCCTCGGCCACCTCCAGCAGGGCGGCAATCCCTCGCCGTTCGACCGGATCCAGGCCACTCGGCTGGCCGCGCGCTGCATCGAGCACCTCTCGGAACTGCCGGTGAGCGACAATCCGCCGGCCATGTTCATCGGGATGCAGGGCGGCGAGATGAAGTTTTACGACATCGAAGACATTTCCCGCATGGCGGACATGTCCCTCTCGCGCCCGAAGGAACAGTGGTGGATGGACATGCGCACGGTCGCCAGGGTGCTTTCGAAACCCGGGCCGAAGTTGTTGTAGGCGGCAGGGTGGGTTGACCCGGGGCGTAAAGCGCCCTGGTCAACCTGCCCTGCGATTATTCTTCGAATCGAAATGTCTTCATGCTTTCATCAACTATCGGATCC
>JBAVFZ010000198.1:0-6821 GCA_049684495.1 Anaerolineales bacterium
AATCCCCCGCTCCCGATCCGATGGAAGAAGTCCGCCGCCGGGTGGACACTCTGAAAGACACTCTGAAGGAAGTACAGGAAAAAGCGCTGCTCACTTCCGTCCGCGATCAGGCCGAGGACGTGGAGACGCAAGCCAACCGGGTATCCGACCTGGCCCGCTCGGTCCGCGAACGCGGCTACGCGTGGGAAAAAGACCTCGAACCCAAATGCCTGGATTTCCGGAAACGCTGGTCGGAACTGAAGCCGGGCGTGATGCAATCGATCGTGCGCGAAACGGCTGCCCTGAAGGTGCGCGTCGCCCAGGCCGAGGCCGATGTGGCCCAGGCCGCCGCCCGCGTGACCAGTCCGGCTGCCGCCAATGCGGTCCTCCCCCTGGTGGAGCAGACGCTGGAGACTCTCAAGGGCGCCGCCGAGGCCGCCGAGAAGGCGGTATCCGGCATGTTCGACCGGATGGCCTCCGACCTCGGCGCATTGGAGAGTCATCTTAACCAGATCTCCTGGATGATCGATCAGTCGGCGGCGGCCACGATCGAATGGCTGGCGGCCGAGACCGGCGTCCTGGCGGTGAAAGCCCAGTGGGACCGGGACGGGAAGGATGGCCCCAAAGGAATCCTCTATTTGACCGATCAGCGCCTGGCGTTCGAACGCAAAGAGGACGTGGCGACCAAGAAGGTGCTGTTCATCACCACCGAAAAGGAGAAGGTGCAGGAAGCCATGCTGGTCGTGCCGCTCCCGGATGTGACCGGAGTCACGGCCAGCAAGAAAGGCCTGATGGGGCACGAAGACCATCTGGATTTCGAATTCTCTTCCGCCGCGCCGGTCCGCAAAGCCCACTTCCACATCGACGGCCAGGACTGCAACCAGTGGCAGGCCGCCATCGGACGGGTGAAGGACGGCGATATCGAAAAGAGCCGGGTCGCACCGATTTCGGAGGAGGAGAAACAAAGGCTGCGCAACGCGCCGACCAAATGCTCCTCCTGCGGCGGCGTTATCAAATCCGCCATCCTGCGCGGCCAAACGGAGATCAATTGCACGTATTGCGGGGCTGTGACGCGGTTCTAAACGAAAGGGCGACCCGTTGGGTCGCCCCTGCGTTTATGGCGATAAATGGGCGAACCGTTGGGTCGCCCCTACATGCGCCAACACTATTTACGCCGCTGGTAATTCCGTCAAAGGTGTATCGAGAAGGTAAAAATTCGGATCGTACTTGCGGGTTAGCTCGAGGTACCGCCGGCTTTCGGCTTCATTCCCGCGGCGTTTTTCGGCGAGGGCCAGGTGGTACGTGTCTGACGCTTTTCCGAAATCATCCGGATGTTTGCGCATCGCATCCTTGAGCAGGCCAATCCCCTCCTCCAGGCGGCCCATCTCCACCAGCACCGCTCCGCGGGTGCCGATGATCGCGGGCTCCCATCCAATTTGCCGGAACGCCTCCGATGAGTAACGGTCGGCTTCCGGCAACATCTCCGGATCCCGGATCAGCAGGTCGGTGTAAGCGAGATTGTTGTAAAGCAGATGCTTGAGGTACGGCTGCTTCGCCTCCTCGGAGGAGAGCAACGCCGCATAAACCGAACGCGCCTCCGCGAACCGTTTCAGTTTGATGAATGCATTACCTTGCAAAATACGCAGGGACGGCTGTTGCGGCTGCAGCGCCAGCCCTTGTTCGAGCCAGCGCAGGGCGGCGGCGGCATCATTGCGCGCCGAAGCATCCATGGCCTCCAGCGCATAATACGCCTGGTTCCGATTTACCGCTTCTTCCGGCTTTTGGAACAACAGATGAAGCATTTGAAATCCATCGGTGCCGTGCTGTCCGGATGCCATGCCGGATTTCACCGGAAGGAGGTTCTGAACAAGGAGGGCTATATTGAGAAAGAGGAACAAGCTTGTCCAATGCAGCAAATCCACGGCGTTGAAGCGGAACCATCCCTGAAGGATCAGCAGGAACACCTGGAGCATCACCGCCGCTCCAATCAGCACGCCATGCATAACGGGGCCCGCCAGCACCGCCCCGAAAAACCGCGCCGAGCTTCCGGGTTGCGGCGGGGAGGCCATCACCGTCCCGCCCCCGAACGGCCACAAGCGCACCTCCCAGTCAATTCCGGAAAACCGCCGCGAAAAGAGCATCTTCCCGTTCCCGATAATCACCCTGAAGACGCGGACCCCCAGCGCGTTTCCGGCGGCGGTATGCGCCAGTTCGTGCGCCGCGATCACGGGATAGTTGATCAACACCAGGAACAGCATGTCGGCGGCGACTTTTACCACACCGCGATTATAGGTGAACGCATCCAATACGGCGACGACGAGCGCAATCAGCACGACGGAAAACAACTGCTCACGGATAAAATTTTTTTGCCAACAACCCGGGCAATAGGCGCGCTTCACCAGCCCGGCCCATCGTTTCCTGACCATAAAAGCATCCGGAATATCGGATTCCAAACCGCATTGGCTGCATTTCATCCGGGATCCCCCTCTTGCAGATCCTTCTTTTCCCTCTTCTTGAAAACGCCGATCCATTTGTAAAAGCCGGCCGCCAGCACGATCAACAAAGCGGCTCCGGAAACCAGGGCTCCGACCCAGAAGGCGAGCGGCGTGTAAACGAATTCCACGACATGCTTTCCCGCGGGCACGCGCACCGCCCGCAAGGCGTAATCCGCCTGCAGAACGGGCACGCGCTCCCCGTCAAGGAAGGCCTCCCAGCCATGGTCGTTCAGCTCGGCCTGGATGAGATACCCATCTTCCGGAAAATCGACCTCGATCCTGACCGCATTCGGATTGCGGCGCGCGGCCGGGGAGACCGCCGGCGGGGAGACGCAATCCCCTCCTTCGGTTCCCCCTCCCAGTTCGAGGATCACGGTCCGGGCGGGGTCGAACAACGGATCCATCACCGCCTGCCATGCGTCCTCCGGACTGATCATCCACTCCGCCCGGCATACCCCCCAGACCGGCGCCGATCCGCCCGGCAGGAAACGCAACGAAGGAATTTCGGCGCCCGCCGCCCATTCCCATTCGGCGCCGACATCCATCATTTGGAGAATGCGATCCCGCTGCACGGCGGGGAGCGTCTCCAGCCCCTCCATCAGCGTGGCGTATCGTGAGAAGACGAAGGAATCGAAATTATTCGCCGAAGAAATGCCGTCGAGCACGCCGACATTCGGCAGTTCCCAGCGCCGGACGTCCATCCAATCCGCAAGTCCCTGAAATGTCCGGAACACGAACGCGCGCTCGTACATCAACCGGTAGCGGATATCCTCCGGCATGTAGATGCGCCGCCCGTCCAATCCGGCGGCAAGTTCCGCGGACACCGGGTTTTCCGAGCGATAGAGAGCCGGCGAAGCGGCGGGGACCAGGCCGCGCGCGGCAAACGCCAAATCGCACGCGACCAGCGCGGCAGCCGCCACCGGGAAGAGCCGGGCGGCAAGCGGCCGGACTTGCGCCATATATTTAAGGAAGCCCAGGCCGGCGATGAGCAACCCGATTACTCCGGCGGCCGCGATCGAGCTTGAAAACGAAGGCCGGATGTTTGCGATGAAGCCGGCGCCGATCCCGGCCAGCGCCACCCCCGCCGCAGCGACCCCTAAGCGGAGCGATCCGTCGCGGGAACCGCCCTCCGCCCCCATCCACCGTTCGGCGCCCGCCGCCGCCAGCAGGCACAGGGCGAAGACGAAAATGATCATGATCCGCGCCGGCGCCTGGAAAAAATCGAAGGTCGGCACGTGTTCGAAGAGGAACGGGAAAACCGGCGTGTTCGTCCCCAGGGCGAGGATAAGACTCAGCGGCAACAACGCCAGAAGGTAGCCGTACGGGAATCCGGCCGCGCCTTTACGGCGCAGGCCGCGTACGGCCGCCCACACCGCCAGCCCAAGCGGCAAGAGGCCGATGTAAACCGCATCCTCCCAATAATTGGCATACCCCCAATAATCACCGCGGGCGGGATTTCCGAAAAAGTCCGGCGCCACCAGCGTGATCAAGCGCCACGGCCAAAAGGAATAAGCCAGCGCCGCTTCCGGATCCACCCCGCCCGATCGCTGCGAGTGCAGCCAGTAGCCAACGGTCGGAAAGAATTGCGCCGCGCCGAGAAGCGCGGCAAACAGGCCTGCGCTGAGCAGCCGCGCCACGGAATACGCGGCTTGTTTCCAGAATGGCCGCGCGCCGAACGCCCGCACCGCCATCCACCCGGCGAGGATCAGTCCGGTATACCAGGCAGTCTGCCAGTGCCCGGCCAGCCATTGCAGGCAAAGCGCAAACGCCAGCGGCGCGGAGAAGAGGCCGCGCTTCTGCCGGCCGGCGTTTTCCCCGGCCAGGATGATCCACGGCAGCCAGGCCACCGACGCGTTGATGGTGAGAAACCATGCCCGCGCCGCCAGATACCCCGAAAGCATAAACGCCAGGCCGCCCACAGCCTGACCCAGGCGGCCGATCCCGAGGCTGCGGGCAAGTTTGGCCATCCCGATCCCGGCCCACAACAGATGCGCAACCATCAACAAGCCCTGGCCGTAGTCGACCGGAACGACGAGCAGGATCCAATTCGGCGGATAAAGCAGCGCCGATTGCGCGTTGGCCAGGAGCGGAGCCCCCATTCCCAACATCGGATTCCACAGCGGCAGATAACCTTCGAGGACCGTTTGTTTGGCGAATTCGTGCCAGGGATAAAATTGCAATAGGGGAAGCCCCCAGAAGATCGATTGCGCACCGGCAAGGACCGGAGCGAAGAGCAGGATCAGCGCGGCGGCCAGGATGGCGTAAACCGGATCGATTCTGCATAACAGCTTTTTCAGGCGGAAAAGGAAACTGCCCTCGGCCATGGGGCGTGTATACACTGTTTCCAGCGGGCAGGCAAGTGGCTGGGCGATAAGTACTTGACCGGACTTGGCGTGAGGGCTGTATAATCCCGATTGTCACAGCGCGGCGGAGGGAGGAGCCTTCTCCCCCGGGCGCCAACCGGCACCCGTCATACAAGGAGGATCCCATGTCCAAACGATTTCTCGCAGGATTTATCTTCCTGGTGTCGGTTGCCGCGCTTTCCGCCTGCGGATCCGCGCCGACCCCCGGCGTGGAAAAAACCCCCGCCACCGTTTCTCTTCCGGCTCCGACCAACTCGCCCACCGCAACGATCGACGCGACCGAAGTGGTCGGACTCGCGGTCGGCCCGACTCCCGCGCCGGCGGAGCCGATGCCGGGCCTGGTCTATACCGCGCCGGTTCCGGACAAGGGGATGGCGGGGCCGTTCCTGGTCGAAGCCAGCGGCAAGAGCACCCAGCTCGGCGATAAGCCGCAACCGGCGCTATCCCCCGACCGCAGTCAACTGCTCTATTCCGGCAACGACGATATCTGGATCCTGGATCTCGCCACCGGCAAGACACGCAACCTGACCAAGACCAACGACCGCCTGGAAAGGTACTACCAGTGGTGGCCTGCGCATCCCGATCTGATTGTTTTTCAATATCAACCGGCTGAAGATCCCGGACCCGATGCGGGATATTTGGCGTCGATTAAACCCGATGGGACCAACTACCTGCTTTTGGATGAAGAATCCCGATCCTTCTCTCCAGCGGCGCTCTCACCCGACGGCCAGTCGATCGCATATGACCGCGCGGGCCAGCCGTGGGTCTACAACTTCGGCGCAGGGAAGATGCCGATCTTCCCGAAATCCTTCACGGGGTTCCATCTCGCCGTTAATCCGGCCTGGTCGCCCGACAGCCGGCGGATCGCCTGGCAGCTGTTCGGCATCCCGACGGAGCAGGATAACAACAATGCGGTCGGCATCCTGGAGCTCGATGCGCTGGCGGTCACCGAACTCCATAATTATTCGGTCGCCGGCGGAAGCGGCATCGGCCCGGACCATCTGGCCTGGAGCCCCGACGGGAAATGGCTGGCGGTTGCGAACCAGGGGGAACTCGCCGAAGACGGCAAGATCTCCCTGTGGGTGATGCGGCCCGATGGAAGCGAGGAGCAACACCTCGGCCCCGGCGACCTGCCGATATGGAATCCCGACGGCACGATCCTGCTCTACACGACCGACGACGGCACCTTCGCGGTCAAAACCGGGGAATGGGCGCCGTTTCGCGTGATGCTGCCCGAAGGCGCGCGGGTGATCGATTGGGTAAAGCTCGAATAAGCGGGGACCACGAAAGAATAACCACCCGAACCATCCACGCAGAAGCGCGAAGGCGCAATGCCGCAAAGAAAATCGTTTTCCGCCGCTCCCCATACGTGCGCGGAAGTTCCAAGGAATGTCCGCAAAGAGTCCATCGAGATTCAGGAAATATTTTTCATTGACAGCCCCCCTGCGAGGGTTTGGTCGAGGACACAAAGAAAAGCCATCTCCCCGATTTATCCCGGTCCACTTTTCGATTTCCATTTTGCCGATCCGAAATATCCATTGACGCGCATCGGATTAAGTATAGAATAACGACTAATCCAGTAGCATATAGAAAGTGCCTTCCAATGAAAATTTCCAAAAAGACGGATTATGCGTTGCGGGCATTGTTTCATCTTGTGGAGCATCGCGAATCGGGTCCCATCCCCATCGCCCGGCTCGCCCGGCAGAATGCCGTCCCCAAGAAATTCCTCGAACATATCATGTTGGATTTAAAATCCCAGGGTTGGGTCCGGTCGGTTCCCGGCAAGAAGGGCGGGTATAAACTGGCCAAGGATCCGGAGCGGATCACGATGGGCGAAATCGTCCGCTATTTCGACGGACTGGTCGCCCCGATCAACTGCGTCTCGGTCAACCAATATGAAACCTGCAGCCAGGAAGCGCGCTGCCGATTCCGGCACCTGTTCCTGCAGATCCGGGATAGCACCGCCCGGATGATGGATATGGCC
>JBAVFZ010000199.1:0-2857 GCA_049684495.1 Anaerolineales bacterium
ACATAAGGCAGGGCTTCAGCCCGACGGGGCGGGTTGAAGATATAATCTGATTGACAAAAGGGGGATACAAAAATGACATTCTGGCGTTTGCATTATCACCTTGTCTGGGCTACCCTCGAACGGGAACCGGTCCTCGTTGCGGACCGCGAAAAAATGTTTTACGGCGTGTTGTATGGAAAAGGGCGAGAATTGGGATTGATCGTTCACGCCGCCGGGAATGTCGAGGATCACGTCCACATCGTGGTCTCCATCCCTCCCAAACTTGCGGTCGCCGAATGCGTCCGGCAGATCAAGGGAGCGAGTGCCTTCGCCATTAATCACATGCCGGGCGGCAATGGAAGTTTTCAATGGCAGGGAGGTTATGGGGCGCTGTCCGTCGATGAGCGTTCATTGCCGGCCGTGATGGCGTATGCCAACAACCAAAAGGAACATCATCGGATGGATCGATGCGTGCCGATCTATGAGAAATCGGATGATGAGGATGGGGCGTCCGGGGAAAAGTAGACAAAGTGCGCGCAGGGCCGATGGTACCGGCGGCGAAAGATGGATGGTAGGACAAGGCGGCCGCGCCGGAACGGGTACTGAAGCTGACGGGCATTACACCGGATGCGTGATCCTGGACGGCGGCCAACCCCTCGAAATCCGGGACCTGACCGGCTTTGCGGAAGCGCACCGGGTGAGGTGGTGAGACGCGCGCCGGAGCGGGGCACGCCATTAAAGCCCGCTCAACGGCAGCTCCGTATCATGGTTGATGGAATTATCAGCAGCGGTTATTGTATACTGAACCTGGTCATATACATCCGGCCAAGAGGCCCTTGCTCCCCCGTAGAGAACACGGAGTGGGCAGAACCAAAACGGCTCAAAGAATAAAAGCGGGTAGTTTCGCTTCCCTCGCTTCGCGAGGGTAAACGCGAGGGCGGGCTGATGCGCCAGCCGTTGGGTGGTCAGGAAATGCCAAGCCCGTTACCCGCCTTCGATCATTTGCCGGAGGACCTCTATCGCGCAGGATAATGCACCATCCAAGCGACTCACTTCAATCGCAACCCAAACCGCTCCGATCCTATCCGTGGGAATGGGGTCGGCATCCGGAAACAAGCCGCGCATTCTAGGTGGGGATTAGAATGTCCGCCATCATTACGACTAAACTCCAAATTCCACCGCTGCGATCGAACCTTGTTCCCCGTCCGCGGCTGATCGACGGGCTCAACGCCGGCCGGAACGGCAAACTCGTCCTGATTTCCGCGCCGGCGGGATACGGAAAGACGACGCTTATCGCGGAGTGGCTTGCGCAGCGCGACGCCGCGGCGCCAAAAGCCGCCTGGCTCTCCCTCGATGAAAACGACAACGACCCGGTGCGCTTCCTGACTCATCTCATCGCGGCCATGCGGCAAATACACCCGAACCTGGGCGGGGCTGTCCTGTCGATCCTGCAATCACCGCAACCTCTCCCGCCGGAGACAATCGTCACCGCGCTCATCAACGATATCGCCTCTCTGCCGGCCCCTTTCGTGTTGACTCTCGACGATTACCACGTCATCCGGGAGCTGGGTATCCACAAGCAACTGGATTTTCTGGTGGAACACCTGCCGCCGCAGATCCATCTGGTCATCATCACGCGGGAGGATCCGCCCCTGCCGCTGGCCCGCCTGCGGGCGCGCGGGCAGATGGTGGAAATCCGCCAGGAGGATTTGCGTTTTACGCTCGAGGAATGCGCGGATTTCCTTCAGCGGGTCATGGGTTTGATTTTGGCCCCCGCCGATATCGCATCCCTGGAACGCCGCACCGAGGGGTGGATCGCCGGCTTGCAACTGGCGGCGCTCTCGATGCGGGGGCGCGACGACCTGCCGGGTTTTATCGAGGCCTTCACCGGCAGCAGCCACTACGTGCTGGATTATCTGATCGAGGAAGTGTTCGGGCGGCAGCCGGCCGAGGCGCAGGATTTCCTGCTGAAAACATCCATCCTCGACCGTTTTACGGCGCCGCTTTGCGACGCCGTTGCGCAGCAAACGCGCAGCCGGGAAATGCTCCAGACCTTCGATCAGGGCAACCTGTTCATCGTCGCACTCGATCAATCCCACACGTGGTACCGCTATCATCGCCTGTTTGCGGAACTGTTGCGCCAGCGCTTGCACTCCGCCGGAACGATTTCCGAAAGCGCGCTGCATCGTTCCGCCTGTGAATGGTTTGCGCGCGAGGAACTGTTCCCCGAGGCGATCCAGCATGCCCTGGCGGGCGGAGATTGGAATCGGGCGGCGGAAATAATCAACGGCCAATCCGTCTTGATGTTGCGGCGCGGGGAACTCATGACGTTGCTCGGCTGGCTGAAATCCCTGCCGGACGAAGCGGTCTGTGCCCGTCCGGAACTGGCCCGGGATTACGGCTGGGCGCTCACGCTCACCGGCCGGCTGGATGAGGCCGACATCTACTTGAAATCCGCCGAGGAGTCGGTCCGCGGCAACGATGCTTTGCTGGGAGAGATCCTGGTCGCCCGGGCCTATAACCTGCGTGCCCGCGGGGATAGCGCTCGGGCGATCGAAACCGCCTTGCGCGCCCTGGCCAAACTGCCGGAAACGGATTCGCTTTCGCGCGGATTGGTCGGGCTTACCCTTGGCTTGACTTATTGGAACCGCGGGGAATTCCAGGAATCCGAGCGGGCATTCCTGGAAGTGGACCGGGCCGCCCAGCAATCCGGAAATCACTATGCCCGGATGACGGCGCTGACCTATCTGGGGATGATCCAGGCGGTATACGGCCGATTGCACCGGGCGGCCGAGTTGTGCCGGCAGGTGATCCAGACCGGAGGGCAATCTCCTCCCGTCGCGCCCGCCCATATCGAGCTGGGCGCGCTGTTGTATGA
>JBAVFZ010000200.1:0-3409 GCA_049684495.1 Anaerolineales bacterium
CCCTTTCAAACGGCTTGGGTCGCCGGGAGATCGGCGGGCCGCAAAGCCGCTTATTACAGCCGCGCATTTCGATACGATGCACAAAACCGGTTTCGAAAAAATCATGTTGACTCAAGAAACCCGTCAATCGTTTTTTTAAAGAGGGCGATGCCGGTAGCCGACGGAAGTGAAGTGCCGCAAAGAACCTACCTTGGGGCGAGTCTGGCTCCAGGGGCAGAGGTCTCGATACCTCCCCGCGCCAAAGAATCGGCGCAGGACTACTCGGCCCTCCGTCCGCCGAGGGTTTTCCCCAGGTCATCCCACCTTCAGCCCCCCTGAAATATCCAAACAAAATCTTAATATCCCCCTTAATTGACGCTTCCCGCCCTTTCCCGATATAATCCGGCGCGAACGCCGCATCAGCGTTCCTTCCTTTAAAGAGCCAATCCACATCTCGGCCGCTCCCGCATCCGCGGTCGGCTTCCTGGGAGACCCTATCGTGAGAACCGATGCCATCTGGCCCGTCCACACCCTCGTCGTCCGCACCACGCTCAAATCCGACCCGGCCGCCGAGGCGCTGCTTGCCGACGCCCACGCGCTCGGGCTCAAAACCGTGCGCAAGATCGAGCGCGAGCTGCTCTACTTCCTCGAAGGCCGGCTGACTTCCGCCGAGCGCGAGCAACTCCGCACCGAACTGCTCACCGACCCGGTCGTCCAGACCGGCGCCTGGCGCGATAAGCCCGTCAAATCCCCCGCCGGCGCGTTCGTGATCGAGGTCGCCCTGCGCCCGGGCGTGACGGACCCGGTGGCCGAGGAGATCGTCCGCTGCGCGCACATGCTCGATATCAAGGGCGTCCAGCGCGCCGCCACCGGCTCGCGCTACATCGTCCGCGGCGCGCTCTCCCCCAAGCAGCGAACGACCCTGGCCAAACGGCTGCTCGCCAATGATGTGATCCAGCGCTTCACGATCGGGCAGATCGAACCGGTCTTCCCCCACCCGGCCGAATCCTCCGGGCAGGTCGAGCGCCTCCCGATCCGCAAGCTCGACAACCGCGGGCTGGCCAAGCTCAACGCCGCGCGCCTGGCCGCGCTCGACCCCGAGGAACTGCGCGCGATCCAGGAATACTACCGCGGCGAAGACCGCGACCCGACCGACGTCGAATTCGAAATGATCGCCCAGACCTGGAGCGAGCATTGCGGCCACAAGACCTTCAAGGGCGAGATCACCGTCGCCGGCGAGGATGAAAAGATCGAGGGATTGCTGGATACCTACATTCGCGCCGCCACCGATAAAGTCCGCGCCGGCTGGGTGCGCTCGGCCTTCGTCGACAACGCCGGGATCATCGATTTCGACGGCGGCAACGAGGTTTCCTTTAAAGTGGAAACCCACAACCACCCCTCGGCGATCGAGCCGTTCGGCGGCGCCAACACCGGCACCGGCGGCGTGATCCGCGATATCCTCGGCGTTTCGGCCAAGCCGATCGCCTCGACCGACGTGCTGTGCTTCGGCCCGGCGGACGCCAACCCGGATAAGCTCCCCGCGGGCGTCCTGCACCCGCGCCGGATCCGCTCCGGCGTGATCGGCGGGATCGAGGATTACGGCAATAAGATCGGCATCCCGACCGTCTCCGGCGCGATCTGGTACGACCCGGCCTACACCGCCAACCCGCTCGTCTATTGCGGCTGCGTCGGGATCGCCCCCAAGGGCAAGCACGTCCGCTCGCCCAAGCCCGGCGACCACATCATCCTGCTCGGCGGCAAGACCGGGCGCGACGGCCTGCGCGGCGCCACCTTCTCCTCGATGACGATGGACGCCAAGACCGGCGAAGTTTCCGGTGCCTCGGTCCAAATCGGCGATCCGATCACCGAGAAGGGATTGATCGAGGTCCTCGTGCGCGCCCGCAACCGCGGCCTCTACCACGCCGTCACCGACTGCGGCGCGGGCGGGCTCTCCTCCGCCGTCGGCGAAATGGGCGCCAAGATCGGCACCGACGTCGAACTGCGCGAGGTCCCGCTCAAGTATGCCGGCCTCGCGCCGTGGGAGATCTGGCTCTCGGAGGCGCAGGAACGGATGGTGCTCGCGGTCCCGACCGATAAACTCGTCGAATTGGAAAAAATCTGCAAAATCTTCGACGTCGGCCTGACCGACATCGGCCGCTTCACCAGCGAGAAACGCACCGTCGTCCGCTACAACGGCGTCACCGTGCTCGACATCGAAAACAAATTCCTGCACGAGGGCCAGCCGGTGCGCAAGCTCAAGGCCGTCCTGCCCAAGACGGTTGAAGCGAAGGCGGCGGATGCGCCGCGCCGGCCGAAGGTCGATAACAACCAGGTGCTGCTTAAGCTCCTGGCGCACCCCAACATCGCCACCAAGGCCGAGACGATCCACGTCTACGATTACGAGGTCCAGGCCGGGACGTCCGTCAAACCGCTCACCGGCGTGGCCAACGACGGCCCCTCGGACGCGGTCGTGCTGGTTCCGGCCGGCACGAAAGGCTCGAAGGGGATCGTGCTCTCGGCCGGGTTCAACCCCGAAATCGGCAAGGCCGATCCGTACCGCATGGCGCTCAGCGTGGTGGATGAAGCCGTCCGCAACGCGGTCGCGGTCGGCGCGGATCCGGAGCGGATCGGGCTCCTGGATAACTTCTGCTTCGGCGATCCGCTGCGGCCCGAGGTACTCGGGACGCTCGTCGCCGCCTGCCGCGGCTGCTACGACGCCGCGACGCTGTTCGGCCTGCCCTTCATCTCCGGCAAGGATTCCCTCAACAACGAATACATCGGCTCCGACGGCCGGAAGCACGCCATCCCGCCCTCGCTGCTCATTTCCGGAATCGGGATCGTCGACGACGTGTTCGACATCGTCACGATGGACCTCAAATCCGAAGGCAGCATGATCTACCTGCTGGGAGAGACGCGCGACGAGATGGGCGGCAGTCACTTTCACCTGGTGCAGGGCGGCGGCGAGGGCGAACCCGCGCCGGACCTTCCCGAGTTTGCCCCGGCGCTCTACCGCTGCCTGCACGACGCCATACGCAAGGGATTGGTGGTTTCCTGCCACGATCTCTCCGAAGGCGGGCTGGCGGTCGCGGCGGCCGAGATGTGCATCGCCGGACGGATGGGGATGCTGCTCGACCTCGACGAAGACGACACCACCCTGGCCCTGTTCGGCGAATCCAACAGCCGCTTCCTGGTCGAAATCGAGGCCGGTAATGCGATCAAATTCGAGAGCTGCTTTACCGGCGGGATGGGGAATTACGCCCGGCGGCTCGGCGCGACCGTCTCCAGCGGCCGGCTCACCGTCTCGACGCTCGATGAATCCCTGCTCTCGCTTCCGGTCGACGAATTGGTCAAAGCCTGGAAGGGGAATGTGAAATAACCGACCTAACCCCAACTCCCCCAACCCCTCTTCCCCTTCCCTTAAGGGAAGGGG
>JBAVFZ010000201.1:0-4436 GCA_049684495.1 Anaerolineales bacterium
CGCGTGTAGGATCGATCCACGGCAATTGTCGATTGTACGGCAACCACGGATGGAATGTAATATCGCCGGCTGTGAGTGAAAAACCGCTTTGCGGCCGCGAATCGAAAAATGAACCTTTCCGGGTTTATCCGCGACATGATCATGATCACCCGGATGAGAAAAATGACGATTCTTGCTTCCTATATAATCCCTGCCGGAACCCTTCGAATCGAACCGCACGGCCGATCGTCGGGGAAGGACGCGGGGATGCCTTCGGAAAAAGAAGACCTGCACCTGATCGCCGGGATCGCCCGGCGGGAAGAAGAGGCGTTGCGGGAGCTCCACCGCCGGTACGGGCGGCGGATGCTTGCCTATGCGTACGGGATTCTCGGCGACCGCTATCTGGCCGAGGACGCGGTCCAGGAGAGCCTGATCGCCGTCTGGGAAGGCGCGGCGTACTTTCAGAACCGCGGCCGGGTGATCGCCTGGCTGCTGGAGATCGTCCATCACAAAGCGGTCGATCTTATCCGGCGGCAGCGCACCACGCTTCCCATGGACGATGACCGGGAAGAACCCGCCGGAAACGGAAAGCCGGAGGAAAACGCGCGCGCGATGGAACACCTCCGCATCGTCCGGAGCAGCCTGAAGGAGCTCTCGGCCGCTCACCGGACGACGCTCGACCTGGTTTTCTACCAGGGGTTGACGTTGGAGGAAGCGGCGCGCATCCTGGAGTGCCCGGTGGGAACGGTCAAAAGCCGGCTGCACCAGGCCAAGGAGCATCTGCGCCAATCCATGGCGCGCGCCGGATGGAATGCGGAGGACCTGTGATGAACGAGCATCGGAAGGCTTTGGAATTGCTCGCGCCATACGCCGCGGGCTCGCTGCCCGAAGCCGGATCCGCGCGGGTGGAAGCCCACCTGCGCGGCTGTTCCGTCTGCCGGGAGGAACTCTCCGCGTGGAACGCCCTCGCGGCCGGGGTGCGGGAGGCCCGGGAAGCAGCGCCGGGATCGCCCCGGCTCGCGGACCGGGCGCTGCGGAAAATCCGCGCCACGGGGAAAAAGCCGCCGGCCGTACTGCGGGCGGCACAGCTGCTCTGGGCGCAAATCCCGATCATCCGCCAGGATATCTGGTCTGTATCGGCGCTGGTGACGCTCGTCGGGTTTTTCGTGGCACTGACGGGAGAACGCGTCGGGTTTTTACGGGAGCTTGCGCCGATGGTCGCGGCGGCCGGAGTGGCGATGCTGATCGGGCCGCAAAACGATCCGGCGGAGGAATTGGTCCGCTCGGCGTCCATCCCGCAGCGCCAGATCCTGCTTGCGCGGCTTGCGCTCGTGTTCGGGTACAACCTGCTCCTCGCGGGCGCCGCCAGCCTGGGGCTGTTCCCGATCCTGCCGGAGGAAGTGTGGGGCGGGTTGATCCTCGGCTGGCTCGGCCCGATGGCGTTTCTATCTTCGCTGGCGCTTTTATTCTCTTTGTGGATCGGGACGACCGGCGCCGTCGCGCTGGTCTACACACTCTGGCTATCGCACTGGGCGCTGCCGGGGATGGATAGGCTGTGGGGATGGAGCGGCCGCTTCCCGGCGGCGGGAAACGCGCTGGCGGCGTACGCGCAGTTCTGGAATTCACCGGCGCTCCTGCTGGCCGCATCGGCTGCCTTTTTTGCGGGAGTGGTATGGCTGGCGGGAAGGGCGAGACCTTCGTCGAATCTTACCCCTCCCTGACCGACCCCAACCTTCCCTCCCCAAATCCGCGAAAGGAAAAGGGATCAGTCGATGGAGAGTTCTCGCGGATTTGGGGAGGGATAGGGAGGGGTGGGCGCTCCGTGGAAAAAAATTCATCAAACGGATTATGAATGTCAACCTTATTTAAAATCATCGGCTGTGAATTCAACATGTCCATCCGGCGCTGGGGGATGTGGGTGGTTTTCGGGGTGCTATGCCTCGTTTACCTGACCCTGATCGTGGGCAACGCCGCGGAGACCGTCCCGGCGGAGTACGGAATCGCCGACTGGTGGAAGGATGCGGCCGTCCTGGCGTTCCAGATGAACCTGTTCCTTCCGGTCGCGGGCGGGATCCTGGCCTCCGACCGCCTCGTGCGCGATTGGAACTTGAACGTCATCGAGCTGCTGCGCAGCACCCCGCTTGGCCGGCGGAAATACATTTTCGGGAAGTACATCGGGACTCTGTTTTCGCTGCTCGCCCCGGTCCTCCTGCTGGGGGCCGTGATCGCGCTGGTATGCATCGCGCTCGGCGCTCCCTGGTTCTACCTGCCGATGCTGCTGGTCGCCTTTCTCGCGATCAACGTCCCCGCCTACGCCTTCCTGACGGTGTTCTCGCTGGCTTGCCCGCTGGTGATGCCGCTGCGGGTGTATCAGGTGCTGTTCACCGGATACTGGTTCTGGGGGAATTTTCTCAATCCGGAAGCCATCCCCACACTGGCCGGGACGCTGCTCACCCCGGGCGGCAGGTTCGCGATGGAGGGGATTTTCGGCGCAAACCTCTCTGGTCCGGTCCCCGAACACACGCTCCCGGAGGCGCTGGCGAACTGGTTCGTGCTCGGGCTGTGCATCGCCGCGGTATTCATCGTCCTGGACCGGTACCTGGCCCGGCAGGAACGGCGAGATTAGGTGAGAACCGTGAAATTCAAATTCCTCCCGCTGGCCATTACCCTCCGGATGCTGCGCGCCGATCCTTTCATACTTCCGGCGGCGGTGTGGGCGTTGTTTGTGATCATGACCGGAATGTTGCGCGACCGGATGGGAACGAATATCGTTTCCGCGTACTTGGGATTTACCATGCCGCTCCTGAGCGGGATCCTGGGCGCGTACGCCATCCTCGACGATCCGTCGCTTGAGCTAACGCTGTCCACCCCGCGCCCGGCCTGGATCACGATCGCCGAACGGCTGGGAGTGATCCTGTCGTTCCAGGCGATTCTGGCGATGGCTTTTCAATTCGTGGCGGGGATCCTCGGGCTGGACATGAACTTCCTGGGCGGGCCGCTGGTGCGCCAGCTGGCGTGGATCATTCCCGCGCTGGCAATGGCAACGCTTGGGGCGGCGGCGTCGTTCCTTTTCGCCAACTGCCTGAGCGGCGCGCTGATGGCCGCCGTCGTCTGGATCCTGCAGGTGATCCTGCGCGGATGGTTCATCTATGACGGTACCCGGCGCTACTTCCTGCTGTTTGCCGGCGTCATGGCCCCGGGGTACCCGTTCCTGACCGGCAATCAGATCGTATTAACGGGGATATCGATCGGGCTGCTGATATTTGGGGTATGGCTGTTTCGGAAACAGGAGAGATATTTATAAAACACCAGCCGGTCGAGTAGCTCCGCATGGCTGTGTCCTGGGGAGTGTATCCCTGGCCCAGCCCGACCAGGGCGGGCGAGACCATTTCTCCACTGAGGGCACGGAGGGGCACGGAGAAAAATAAATTGAAAACTCCGCGTCCTCCGTGCACTCCGTGAAGAAGAGTCCTTGAAAAGGGAGAGTGGCATGAACAACGAGATGCGCATCCAAATTCAATCGCTGGTAAAAACCTATGGCCGCGGGGCGAAGGCGGTGCGCGCGCTGGACGGGGTCGATCTGCGGATCGGATCCGGCATGTTCGGCCTGCTCGGCCCGAACGGCGCCGGCAAGACCACGCTGATGCGCATCCTGGCCGGGATCGTTCCGTCCTCCGCCGGCGGGGTGCGGATCAACGGGTACGATCTCGCGGACGATGCGGGGAAAACCGCCGTCAAGGCGATGCTCGGCTACCTGCCGCAGGAACTCGGCCTGTACCCGGAACTCACCGCGCGGCAGTTTGTGGATTACCTGGCGGTGCTCAAAGGGATGGGCGACCCCGGCGCGCGCCGGGCGCGCGTGGAAACGGTGATCGATCTGGTGGGCCTGGGGCAGGCGGCCGACCGCAAATTAAAAACGTTTTCCGGCGGGATGAAACGCCGGGCGGGGATCGCCCAGGCGCTGGTGAACGATCCGCGGCTGCTCATCGTCGACGAACCGACCGCCGGACTGGACCCTGAAGAACGGATCCGTTTTCGCAACCTGCTGGTCGGCCTGGCCGCCGACCGGGTGGTGATCCTTTCCACCCACATTGTCGAGGATATCGGCCAGACCTGCAGCGACATGGCGGTCCTGTGCAAGGGGCGGATCCTGTTCCGGGGATCGCCCGCGAAACTGATCGGCGAGGCGCAGGGATATGTGTGGACGGTAACCCGCCCGTCGCCGCTTGCGCCGAACAACGGCATGACGGTGGTTTCGATGATGCATCTGGCCGAAGGAATCCAGTACCGGCTGGTGGGGGAAAAGGGGGAAACGTATCCGGAGGCCGTTGCCGCACAGCCCGGCCTGGAGGACGGCTACGTGCGGTTGATGCAGCGCGCGGGGGAGACGGTTTTGGAATGATGTCCGGAAGCGCACAACGATCCCGGGCGTCCGACGGGATGCAGCGGATCCGAAT
>JBAVFZ010000202.1:0-4016 GCA_049684495.1 Anaerolineales bacterium
GACCACCCTGGCCTATTTCCACTTCGGCGCCCGGCCGCGCGGCGGCGCCGCGCCCGACGCCCCGCCCGTGATCGGACCCATCGCGCAGGTCGGCAAGGTATTCCTCTCGCTCACGCTCGGCGCGCTATACGCCGGCGCGCTGCTTTCCGCCCTCTCGCTCCTGGTCGAGCGGATTTACTTCCTGATCCAGACTATCGTCCTCTTCGTCATCGGAGGCGCGGTATGACCGACGGTGAGAACACCCGCTCCCAGCTGGATGCGGATTCCCTGCTCCTCCTCAACGTCGGCACATCGCATACGCGCGTGTCGCTGATCGATATCGTCGAACGCCAATACCGCACGGTGGCCGCCGCCGAATATTCCACCACCGCGGACGCGCCGTATATGGACGTGGGCGAGGGCGTGCGGTTCGCCCTGGACCAGCTCTCGGAGCTCGTCGGCTGCGAATTTTTCGACGAAACCGGGCAGCTGATCGTCCCCTCGCGCGGAAACGGGAGCGGGGTGGACGCCGTCGTGCTGACCCTTTCCCTGCAGGCGGACGTGCGCGTGGCGCTTGTCGGGCTCCTGCCGGAGATCTCGCTGCGCAGCGTGCGCAAACTGACGGAATCCGCGCCCGTGCGCGTGGTGGCGGAAGTCTCCCTGGGAGACCGGCGCTCGGATGAAGCCCGGATGGACGCGCTCTGCCAGGCCAAGCCGGACCTGATCCTCGTGGCGGGCGGATCCGAAGGCGGCGCCTCCGAAGCGGTGTTGCGCCTGATGGAAGTGGTCGGGCTGAGCATCTACATGATGCCGCAGGATTCCAAGCCGCAGGTTCTGTTCATGGGAAACAGCTCCGTCGCGGCCAAAGTCCAGGATCTGTTGAAGGCGTGCCGGTGCACCGTCACCACCGCCCGGAACATCCGGCCGTCGCTGGACACCGAGGATCTGGACCCGGGGCGGGTGGCGCTGAACGAGATGACCGCCCAGATCCTGCGCGCCCGGCTGGGCGGGATCGAAGGCCTGCTCTCCTGGTCGGGCGGAGTCCTCACCCCTTCGCCGCTCGGGATGGGGACGATCATCGAACTCATGGCGCGCAGCGCGCCGCCGAAAAAGGGCGTGCTCGGCGTAACGGTCGGTTCGGGCTCGACCACCCTGGCCGCCGGTTTCGGCAATACCCTGGAGCTTTCCGTCCGGCCGGATCTCAACCTGGGCCGGAATGCGCCGCATCTCCTGGAGCTTACTTCCTGGCGGGATGTTGCGCGCTGGCTGCCGATGGAGTTTTCCGAAGAGGCATTGCGGGATTATTTACACAACAAGGCGCTCTTCCCGCAGTCGATCCCGGCCACCGCGGAGGATCTGCGTGTCGAAATGGCCATCATCCGCGAGGTGATCCGCGCCGCGTTACGCGCCGCTTCGCCCTCCTGGCGGGTTCCCTTTACCTGGCCCTGGGCGGGCGTGCTGCCGCCGGTCGCCTCCGTCATCGTCTCTGGGGCCGCCTTTTCGAACATGCCGAAACCGGGCTACGCGGCGCTCACATTGCTGGATGCCATTCAGCCGGCGGGAGTGACCAACCTGATCCTGGATGCGCAGAACATGATGTGCGCGCTCGGCGCAGCCGGCCGGATCAACCCGCTGGCGGTGGTACAGGTGCTGGATTCGGCGGCCTTCCCGCGGCTCGGAACCGCCATCTGCCCGGTGGGAAAATCCCACATGGGGGATCCGGTGATGCGTTACCGGATGCAATATGCGGACGGCCGGCAGCTCCGGGGCGACGTGCGTTTCGGTACGATCGAAATTATTCCATTGACGCTCGGGCAGAAGGCGCAGATCACCATCCAATTGCACCGGCACTTCGATCTGGGACTCGGCGGGTACGGACAGGGCGGGACTTTCGCCGTCGAGGGCGGCCTGGCGGGATTGATCATCGACGCGCGCGGCCGGCCGCTGGTATTCGAATCCGACCACGCCAAGAACCGGAAATTACAGGATGACTGGCTGAGCCAGATCACGGTGTAACGGCCGAATATGGACCTACCGCATCAGACCCACGTTTCCCTTTTGGTCGTCATCCGCCGCCCGCGGGTGCTCCCGGCGCGCGGTTCGATCATCGTGCGGGTGAACCAGAAAGTAGCCCCGAGCGACGTGATCGGGCGGACGACGCTCGCCCCCGCGCATTATCTGTTCGACATTGCGCACGGGCTCGGGCTGCCCCCGGCGAAGGCGGACCGCTACCTGCGGCGCGAACTGGATGAAAAAGTGACCGGCGGGGATATCCTCGCCGGGCCGGTGGGTTGGATGCGGCGGGTGGTGCGCGCGCCCGAGGAAGGCCGGATCGTGCTGCAGGGGGACGGGCGATTGCTGTACGAGGGGCTGGGCGAAGCGTTCGAATTGAAGGCGTCCCTTCCGGGAACGGTGATCGGGATGGAGCCGGACGTTTCCGCGACGATCGAGACCGTCGGCGCGCTGGTGGAGGGGATCTGGGGCAACGGACGGCAGGAATTCGGAGTCCTGCGCATGACCACCCAAAGCAGCGCGGGCGTGCTGGGCGTGGCGGACCTGAACATCGAGATGCGCGGGGCGGTCGCCGTCGCCGGACGGGTGGAAGACCCCAACATTTTCCACACCCTGGCGGCGATGCCGGTGCGCGGCGTGATTTGCGGCAGCATGCCTTCCGCGTGCATTCCCGCCGCGCTGGCCGCCGAAATCCCCGTGATCGTGACCGAGGGATTCGGGCGCATCCCCATGAACAACGCGATCTTCGAACTGTTCGCCACGAATGTGGGCCGGGAAGCAAGCCTCAACGCCCAACAATCGGACCGCTGGAAGGGACTGCGGCCGGAAGTGATCATTCCGCTTCCGGCGGTGGGTTCGGCGGACGTACCCTCAGAGGCTGTACAATTGGTGGTGGGACGCCGGGTGCGAGTCCTGCGCGCGCCGTACGCCGGCCGGGAAGGATCGGTCGTTTCCCTGCCCGAGGGATTGATGCCGATTGCGAACGGGATGCGGGTGCCGTGCGCGGACGTGGAACTTGGGGAGACCGGGCTGGTGCGTGTGCCGATCGCAAATTTGGATATACTGGAGTAGGGGTTGCGGGCGCTGACGCCCGGGCTGCCGAAGAGGAGAAGATCCAATGACTGAAGATATGGAAATGAGCGCACCGCCGCCGGAGGAAGGCGGCAACCGGATGTTCCTGATCGGGGCGATCATTCTGGGCGGCGTGTTTGTCCTCGCCCTGATCGGCATTTTTGCGCTGTATTTCCTCACCCAAGGCGGTAAGCCCGCCACGCCGCAGCCGCAGGATCTGACGGCCACGGCTGTGGTCCAGCAGGGGGCGACCCAGACCGTGAACGCCCAGGCCACCCAAACCCGGGTGGCGATCGCCATTCAGACCGCGGTGATCACTTATACGCCTTCGCTCACGCTGACGAGGACGCTGTCCCCAACCCTCACGAACACGCTGGTCGTATTTTCCACCATCTCCCTGGCCAGCCAGACTCCGACCAACACGCAAACCGCCGCCGTAGGAGCGCAGGCGGCGACCAGCACGCGGACGACCGCGGGCGGTACGGCGCGTACGGCGACCCGCACGGCGACCCGGACTTCGGCGGCGACGGCGCTGCCGCAGACCGGCTTCGGCGATTCAGCCGGCTTCCCGGCGCTGCTGCTCCTGGGCGGAGGCAGCCTGTTCGTCATCATCCTGGCGCGCCAGCTCCGGCTCGGCCGGGTCCGGCGGTGAATCATTACCACGGATTGAACGGATAGAAGCGCAGATTTCACAGATATTTTTAGAGGGGGATATGAATACTTGGAATTTGATGACCACAGATTACACGGAATAATTCCTCCCATGGAAATTCCGTGTAATCTTTTTTAAAATCCGTGAAATCCGTGTACCATGGATTTCACGGATAAAAGAGCCTGTTGCATGAGTTAAGCAAATTTCGGGAATCACCGTAAAACCAGCGAGTCCTTTTGGTCGAATTGGTGTTTTACATAGCAGCCCTCATTATATTCCGTCAACAGAGAGCCGATGACCT
>JBAVFZ010000203.1:0-24740 GCA_049684495.1 Anaerolineales bacterium
GTTTTGACTCCACGAAGAGCACGAAGAAGACCTGAAGACCACGAAGGAATGGATTTTTTTACCCCTTCGTGTCCTTCCGGTTTTGCTTGGTGTTCTTCGTGGATTCAATTATGGATGGTACTCGGCCAGCCAGCGTTCGGCGGAGATCGCCGCCGCGACGCCCATCCCGGCGGATGTGGCCACCTGCCGGAAGGTCGGGTCTGCCGCTTCGCCGGCTGCGAATACGCCGGGGACGCTCGTGCGCATCCGGTCGTCGACGCGCAGGTAGCCCTTCTCATCCATATCCAATTGGCCGCGGAAAAGCGGCGTGTTCGGATCGTGGCCGACGAAGATGAAGACTCCGTCCGCCGGGAGCACGTCGGCCGTTCCGGTCGACACATTGCGCACCGCCACGCTTTTCACGCTGTCCGGTCCGCGAATTTCTTCGACGACCGTCTCCAGGAGGAACCGGATTTTGGGATTCTGGGCCGCCCGGTCCCGGAGGATTCTCCCCGCGCGCAATTCCTTCCGGCGGTGAACGATGGTGACTTGCGAAGCGAAGCGCGTCAGGAACAGGCCCTCTTCGAGCGCGCTGTCTCCGCCTCCGACAACCATCACGCTCCGGCTGCGAAAGAAGGCTCCGTCGCAAGTGGCGCAGTAGGAGACTCCCTTGCCGCGCAACAGGTCCTCTCCCGGGATTCCCAACTTGCGCGGACTCGCCCCGGTCGCGACGATCAACGCCCGGGTCCGGAATTCACCCGAATCGGATGTGATGCGGAAGGGGGTCGCTTTCAAATCGATGGCTGTCGCGGATGAATATTCGACGACCGCGCCAAATCGTTCCGCCTGTTTCTGAAACAACGAATACAGGTCCGCGCCCTGGACCCCTTCCGGGAACCCGGGGTAATTTTCGATTGTATACGTCAATGTAACCTGTCCGCCCGGTTCCGGACCGGCCAGCACCAACGGGTGGCGCTCGGCGCGCGCCGCGTAAACCGCCGCCGCCAGTCCCGCGGGTCCGGTCCCCAGGATGATGACATCCTGATCCTGAGCGGGTTTGCCGACTGTCAAGTCATTCGAAGTGGATTGCATGCTCCTCCTGCCGCATCACCCGGCGCGGGCAATCGGACCCGCTCTGCTGACGGTGTGTTTCCGCCGGGACGCGCCTGCCATTATACCGAATGCCGAGCGCTTCCCGCCGGTCGAAGGGCCGTTCCCGCGGCCGCTTGACCCTCCGCCCGAGCGGTAGCAGAATCTCTCCATGCACATCACCGCCTGCGTCCTGGAACTGGAAATTCCCGGCTGCCTTTCGCTCAAGGAAAAACGCGGCCGCATCCAGCCGCTCCTGGCAAAACTGAAAAGCCGCTTCGGGCTCGCGGTCGCGGAGATCGCGCGCCTGGACGCCCGGGACGGCGCGACCGTCGCCTGCGTCGCCGTCAGCAACGATCCGGCGCATAACGAACGGGTGGTGCAATCCGCTCTGCATTGGATCGAAATCCACCGCCCGGATTTGGAAATCCGCGATGCGATCATCGAGCCGCGATGATCCATCATTATTCGATGAAGCCTGTTCGCAAGCAGGTATCGATCCGTGGATAAAGCGGAATAATTATGTAGATCTTTTCTTTCGGCCCTTTTATCTTCTTTGCGTCTTTGCGCCTTTGCGTTTATGATCTCCGCTATCCGGCTATAAAATAACCGCCGCGAATTCAATTAAGGAATTTAGAGATTCGGAATATGGAATCCGCTCAATCCTCGTCCGAAACACCGCCACAATCCGGAAACCAAGGGCTGATCGTTCGCGCGTTCGCACAGGCCCTAACCCTGCCGGTATTATTGATTTTCGTCCTTTTCTTCCCGGCCGGGACGGCAAACTGGCCGATGGCCTGGCTATTAATGATCGCGTATCTCGGAGGAATGTTGCTTACGAACCTTTGGCTCGCCGCGCGCCATCCCGGCCTCGCCCGCGAACGGTTGATCATCCCCCGCTCGTCGGAAAAATGGGACCTCCGGTTGATCGGCATCGTAAATTTTTTACTGCTGGCGGCCATGCTTCCGCTTTCCGGGTGGGATCACCGCTACGGATGGTCTCCCGCGGTTCCCACGGCCGTGTCCATTGGCGCGCTGCTGCTATTCCTCGCGATGTTCGGATTCATGGCATGGTCGATGTCCGCCAATGAGTTTTTCTCGTCCACGGTCCGGCTGCAGAGCGACCGGGGTCATGCCGTCTCGGATAAAGGCCCTTACCGCCGCCTCCGGCATCCGGGCTATCTGGCGATGATCCTACAATTCCTCGCCATCCCGGTCATCCTCGGCTCCATGTGGGCGCTCATTCCCGCCCTCTCCGTCGGAGCCGTCTACCTTTACCGGACGGATCGCGAAGATAAATTCCTGCGCGAGCACCTGCCGGGGTATGCGGAGTATGCCAACCGTGTCCGCTTCCGCCTGATCCCCGGAGTCTGGTGAATTCATATCGCCGGGGAAGTGGGGAAGACACACAAACGATTCAAGCTTAAGAGGATGATCCCGATATGACAACCCAAGATCAACCCGCTTCGCAACAATATTCCACGCGCCGGCTGGTGTCATCGACGCTTAAAGGAATCCTGCTCGCAGGCTGGCTGGCTCTCGCGCCGGTGCTCGCGCTGGCGATAGGCATGCTGATCTTCGGATTTATTCCCCAGAGTTTTTCCTTCTTCAGCCTGGTTCCCCGGATCGGAAACCTTCCGCAACCGGTTATTGGATTTTTTATTTCCATATTCTCCTTTCTCTTGCAGGGTGCGGTTTTTCTCCCGGTATGGAGGGTGACGCGTAAGCGCGAAGGCCGGGAGACACTGCATGCCGTCACCGGCGGGTTGTTGGTCACCGCCGGCTTCATGCTCGGATGGGCGCTGGCCGGATTGCCGTTTCCGGAACGTTCCGTGTTCCCTTCGGTGATCCGCCTCGGGCTGGCCGTGATCGCGTTGGGGATTGTGTTCCGTCCGCTTCATCGCACCGCTCCCGCCGGCCTGGGCAAACCGGCTGCGTCCACGATGCTCCTGGCCGCCGGCGTATCCTTCCTGTTGCTCCTCCCGTGGATGATTTTCGGAGCTTTGGGTACGATCGGCGGCACCCTCGCGGCGTTGGTCGAGGCGCTTTCCTACGGAGTCGGCGAGGAACTCCTTCTGCGCGGCGTCGTGGCGGCGCTGGTCGCCCGCGCCACCGGCCGGCCCCGGCTGGGTTTCCTGATCGCGATCCTGACCGGATTGGCGATGCAAATGGGCTACATGCTCCCGCTTGGCGATTGGATTTCCACCTTCCGTCTGTTCAACGCCATGGCCATCGGCCTGCTGGCCACCGAATTTGCCATGCGGGGGTCGCTGTGGGGCGCGATCCTGGTTCATTCGGCCTTCGAGCTTGGTTTCCCGGCCTGGGTGGATTGGCGGATGGAGTTCTCACTTCCGCATCCGGCGGCGCTGGAAAGCCTCGGATGGGTATTCCTGCTCGGCGCCATCTTCGCCGCCGTCCGCATCGCTTCCAATGCGTTCGCCAAGAACCAACCCGCCGCTTTGCGGCTTTCGGTTTCCGCCGCGTTCGCCGTCATCGCCCTGGCCGGATCGTCGGCCGGATACGCCGCCTGGGGACACCCCGGATTCACGGGGGACGGATTCCTGATCGTATTCCGCGAACAAGGCGATGTATCGGGCGCACAATCGATCACCGATCGCACGCAGCGGATCGCCTTCCTCTATCAGACGCTCACCGCCACCGCGGAACGCGTCCAGGCCCCGGTCCGCGCGGAGCTCGACCGCCTGGGGTTGGAATACCGCCCGCACTACCTGATCAACATGATCGAGGTCCGCGGGCGGACCGACCTAATGCCGGTTTTTTCAAAACGCGCGGACGTGCGGGAAGTCCTTCTCAATCCGAATGTGCGCGTGTCGAACTACAACGAGACGATGGACCTGCTGGCTCTCCCCATCCCCGGGCAGGGAGTGGAGTGGAATATCACCGCCGTCGGCGCGCCATCGGTCTGGGAACGGGGTGTTAATGGGAGCGGGATCGTGGTCGCGGTGGCGGACACCGGCGTGGATTGGACCCATCCGGCGCTGCAATCCAAATACCGCGGCTGGACCGGCGGCGCAGGCTCCCATGATTACAACTGGTATGACCCGTGGGATGAATCGCCGGCGCCGCGGGACGACTTCGGCCATGGAACCTTTTCTTTGGGAATAATCCTGGGGGAGGACGGGACGGAAAACCGGATCGGGATGGCGCCCGGGGCCGAGTGGATCGCCTGCCGCAATATGCGCTCAGGGATCGGTAATCCGGGGATGTATCTTTCCTGCATGGAATTTTTCCTGGCGCCCTTCCCGCTGGGAGGCGACCCGTTTCACGACGGCCGTCCCGAGCTCGCCCCGCACGTGATCAACAATTCCTGGGGCTGCCCGGAACGCGAGGGCTGCGACGCTGAGACTCTCGCCCCGGCCTTCCGCATCCTGCGCGCGGCGGGGATCATGATGGTCGCGGCCGCCGGCAACGAGGGCCCTGCCTGCCAGACGGCCGGCGATCCGCCCGCCAACTCCGGAGACGTCTTCACCGTCGGGGCGAGCAATGATCTCGATGAGCTGGCCTTCTTTTCCAGCCGCGGCCCCGCGAATGGAATCATAAAACCGGATATCACCGCGCCCGGCTGGATGGTCCGATCCAGCGTTCTCGGCGGGAAATACACGATTTCGGCCGGGACGTCGTTCTCCGCTCCGCACGTAACCGGCGCGGTGGCGCTGTTGTGGTCGGCCTTCCCCGAGCTTATCGGCGATATCGACCGCACCGAAGATATCCTGCGCCGTTCGGCGGACCCGGTGACGGTCGCCCAGGTGTGCGGGGCCATGGAGGAGCAGGGCACTCCCTGCCTGTGCGGCGGGGATACCTCATCGTCCGTCCCCAATAACAGTTTCGGGGCCGGGATATTGAACGTGGATGCGGCGTATAAGGAAATGGTTTCTTTAGCTCCTATGGCTCTTCCCTAGGGTAATTTTAAAATCCTTCACCGCCAAGGCGCAAAGGACGCCAAGTTTTCTTATGAAAACCTTTGCGCCCTTTGCGTCCCTGGCCCAGCCCGACCAGGGTGGGCTTTGCGGTGAGATTTATTCTTCCGCTTTCGCCTCTTCCCATAACGCGTCCAGCTCCTCCAGCGTCATGTCCTTCAGCGTCTTGCCGAGCCGCGCGGCGGCGGCCTCCACGTGCCCGAACCGTTCGCGGAAGCGGGCGTTGGATTCGCGCAGCGCCGATTCCGCGTCCACCTTCAGCCAGCGCGCCAGGTTGACGGCCGCGAAGAAGACGTCGCCCAACTCATGCTCCCGTTCCTTTTCATCAGCGGCGGCTTCCAATTCCGCAAGCTCTTCGGCCACCTTGGCTTTTACGCCCTCGATCGTCGGCCAGTCGAAGCCGACCCGCGCCGCGCGCTTCTGGTAACTGACGGCCTGTTCGAGCGCCGGAAGCGCCGGCGGCACGCCGTCGAACAATCCCTTCCCGCCTTTTGCCTTCCCGTTGCGTTCCTCGGCTTTGATCTGCTCCCAGTTCGAAAGCACCTCCCCGACGCCGTCCACCCGGACGCTGCCGAACACGTGCGGGTGGCGGCGGTGGATCTTTTCGTCGATCCCGGCGATCACGTCCGCCATCCGGAAATCCCCCGCTTCGGTCGCGATCTGCGCGTGCAGGAGTATCTGCAGCAGCAGGTCGCCGAGTTCCTCCGCCAGTTCCCGCGGATCCTCGCGGTCGAGCGCTTCAAGGACTTCATAGGCTTCCTCGAGCAGGTTGCCGCGGATCGAAAGGTGGGTTTGTTCCCTGTCCCACGGGCAGCCCTCCGGCGCGCGCAGGTGGGCGATCGTCTCCTGGAATTCCTCGAGCGCTCCGGGCAGCGGCGGAACGTAAAGCGTGGTCAGGTGGGCGGTCCGGTCGCTGCGGTCGATTTCGTGCAGCGGAACTTCCTCCACGGATTGGGCGGGTGTCCCCGCCGCATGGATCAGCCGCACCGGATGCTCATCCGGATACTGGTTCATCAGAGTCAGTTTGACCTCGCCGGCGAGCGCGCGTGAAAAAAGCTGCGCGACCAGCGCGTGGGCCGAGGGCGGAAACGGCGGGTGATGCCGCGCGGCAAGCTCGACCGCGTCGGAAACATACAATCCCTCCAGCGCGTCCACGCCCAGCGCTCCGAGGATGGGCTCGACGAACGACAGCCCTTCGATAATCCGCGCTTCCAGGTTGTGCTCCTTCGCCCCGATCAGGATCAGCGGCACGGTGGATTCCCCCACCCGCGGGCTGCCGGGGACGGCGTAGCACACGCCCTCCGGACGTTCCGCCAGCCGCAGCACCTCGGCGGCGATCGCTTTGTACACTTCGGAAAAATCATCCGCCTGCTCGTAGAAGGAATCCATCGGCTTCCAGGCCATTTCGGGAAGCTCGGCGACAATCGGATGGCGCGCGGTGCGGACCCACACCTCGCGCGCCGCCGAAAGCGCTTCGCGCGCCTCCACCGTGAGCATTCCCGCCCCGCCCGGTCCGAGCCCGATGATGGTGATTTTCCCCGTCATAAAACCTCCAAAACCTCTTTTACCGCAAAGAACGCAAAGAACACAAAGAAATCGAAAAAAATATATGTAATAATTCTTTACGTTTTTCTTCGCGTCCTTCGCGCTCTTTGCGGTGAAATGACTTTTAAACACCGAGCCGGGGCAAGTGTACCCCGGCTCGTGAAAACTCGATAGGAAAACGCCCCGCGCTGAACGATTACCGCTTGGTGTAGGTGGGCGCCTTGCGAGCCCGCTTGAGGCCCGGCTTCTTGCGTTCCTTCATCCGGTCGTCGCGGGTGAGGAGCCCTTCCTTGCGCATCACCGGGCGGAGGGTCTCATCCATCTTCACGAGGGCCCGCGCCACGCCCTGGCGCACCGCATCGGTCTGCCCGGACACGCCGCCGCCGGCCACCCGCGCGCTGACCGTCATCGTCTCTTCCCGGCCCGCCACGCGCAGGGCCGCGAAGGCCCGTTCGAGATCGCCCAAGCGGGTGAAGAAATCCTTGGCCGCTTTTCCGTTCACGGTCCATCCGCCGGCTTCCGGTACGATCCGGACCCGCGCGGTGCTTTCCTTGCGCCTGCCGACGCCTTCGAAATATTTTGTCGCCATGGATCGATCCTTTCCTTACGCCAGAACCTTGGGCTGCTGGCTTTCCTGTTTGTGCTCGGCTCCCGCGTATACCTTGAGCCATTTGATGATGGATTTACCGCGCTTGTTGTGGGGGAGCATGCCCCACACGGCCGCGCGGATCACCCGGTCCGGATGTCTGGCCAGCTGATCCTTGAGCGATACGCTCTTCATGCCGCCCGGATACCCGGAATGGTGGTAGTACATTTTGTCCGTGAGTTTCTTCCCGGTGACACGGATCTTGACGGCATTGACCACGATCACGCCGTCACCGGCTTCCACGCCCGGAGTGAAGGTCGGCTTGTGCTTGCCGAGCAGCACAGCGGCCACCTTGCTCGCCAGGCGGCCCAGAACCTCGCCGTCGGCGTCGATCACGTACCACTCCCGCTTGATATCGGCTGCTTTCGGGATGTATGTCTTTTCCACGTCGTTTTTCTCCACGAACTCGCGTTTTTGGCGGCGGAATTATTCTTGTCCGCCGCCGGGATACTCGATCCGCATCAGGCACAACCCATGAGCCGGTGCGGGCGCCGCCGCCTTTCCTTGCCCCTGCGCCTGCCCTCGCGCTTGCCCCCGTGAAGCGGGGGATGCGAGGGAAGCGGGGGTCGGGGTTGCGAGCAAAGCGCGAAAGGCATCGCGCGTCCTGCGCCCGCCGCCCACCTGCAGCAGGGTTCCCACAATCGTACGCACCATGCGGAACAAAAATGCGTCCGCTTCGATCCAGAATTCGAGTAGCTCGTCCTTCGGCAGCCATTCCGCCCGAAGTACCGTCCGAACCGTGTGCGACCCTTCGCGCGGGGCGCTGCCAAAGGCGCCGAAATCTTTTTTCCCCGGCAGATCGCGCGCCGCCTCGGCCATCGCATCCACATCCGGCGCGGGCCACGCCCGCAGTGCGTAGCGTTCCCGCAGCGGATCCGGCCAGGGGGCCGAGAACACCCGGTAGCGGTAGCAACGCTTGAGCGCGTGGTAGCGCGGATGAAAATCATCCGCCGCGCTCCGCAGCATTGGGCAGGCGATGTCCCCGGGCAGCAGCGCGTTCAGCGCCCGCTGCAACTCCTCCGCCGGGTGGGTCCACGCGAGGTCGAAGGCGATCACCTGCCCCGCGGCGTGCACTCCGGCGTCGGTGCGCCCGCCCGCGAGCAGCGGTTCATCCGGCCGGCCCAAACTTCCGAGCGCCGACCGCAATTCGCCTTCCACGGTCCGGAAACCCGGCTGCGCCTGGAACCCCCGGAAGGCGGTTCCATCGTAAGCGATCGTTGCCTGGTAACGTGCCATCTTCCCCCTCCCGAACCCGGGGGCCGAGCCGGCAAAATTATTCGACGAACTCCAGCAGCACCATTTCCGCCGCGTCGCCCTTGCGCACGCCAAGCCGCAGGATGCGCGTGTAGCCGCCGGGGGTCTTTTCGTAGCGCGGTGCGATTTCGTCGAACAGGCGCTTGACGGAGGCGGCGCTGCCCAGGCGGGATGCCGCCACTCTCCGGGCATGGACCATCTTCTGGTCGCCCGCCTTGATCCCGTGCTTGGCGAGGGTGACCAGCTTTTCCACCGCGCCGCGCACCGCGATCGCCTTGGCGCGCGTCGTGTGGATCCGTTCGTGCTCGAGGAACTGGTTGATCAGGGTCTTCCGCAATCCGTTGCGTTGCCCGGTGCTGCGGCCCAATTTTTTTCCGGCAATCTGGTGTCGCATGGCTGACTACTCCGTATCCGTCTCACGAGCGGCTTCGGCGGTTTCCGATTCCGGCCCGCGCAGGAAGCCTTTCTCGCGCAATTTTTCCCGCAGTTCATCGAGGCTCTTTTCGCCGAAGTTGCGGATCGAAAGCACGGCGTCCTCGCCTTTGTTGAGAAGTTCCAACACCTCGCCGACGGTGGTGATCCCGGTCCGCTTGAGCGAGTTGAACACCCGCACCGAAAGGTCGAGCTGTTCGATCGGCGTCTCGAGGACTTCGCTCGAGATCTTCGGCGCAACCGCCTCGCTCGTCCCGATGGTCAGGCTTTCTTCGCTGACGCCCGCCAGGTCCCGCAGGTGGGCGATCAGGATCCGCGCGCTCTGGCTGAGCGCTTCCTCCGGCCGGATCGTTCCGTCGGTCCAGACTTCGATGACCAGGCGGTCGTAGTTGGTATCCTGCCCGACCCGCGCGCGCTCGACGTCGAAGTTCACCCGGCGCACGGGCGAAAAGATCGCGTCCACCGGCAGCTCGCCGATCGGCATCCGCCCGCGTTCATCGGAGGGCGAATACCCGCGCCCCTTCTGGACCGTGAATTCCATATCCAGTTTGGTTTTCGGGTCGTCGACCGTAAACAGGTACAGGTCCGGGTTGACGATTTCCACTTCCGGCGGCGGAACCACGTCGGCCGCCGTGACGGTGCCCTCGCCGCTTACTTCGAGGCGCATCCGCGCGGTCTCCCCGGAGACCATGCTCAGCCGCATCTGCTTGACCTGCAGCAGGAGCTGGGTGACATCTTCCTTGATTCCCGGGATGCTGGAAAACTCGTGCGAGACGTCGGAGATCCTCACCGAAGTGACGGTGGCGCCCTCCAGCGAGGAGAGCAGCACCCGGCGCAGCGCGTTGCCGAGCGTGATCCCGTATCCGCTTTCCAGCGGGCTTAGCACGAAGCGGGCGTAGTTCTGCGCCACGGCGTCGCGCTCGATCTTGGGCATGACCATGTTGGTGGATATGCTCACGTCGATTCTCTCCTCCGGCGCACCCTGTGGGACCGCGCGCCGTCGTGTTGAACCACGGCCGGCTTTCCTCGCGCGGAAATCTTCCGCGCCGGAGCCGGCCGGAGACGTTATCGCGAGTAAAACTCGACGATCAGTTGTTCGTTCAGGCGGATGTCCGAGAGTTCATGCCGTTCCGGCAGCTTGGCCATCCCGCCGGAAAGCGTCGGCAGATCCCGGTTGATCCAGGTCGGAGCCGCCCGGCTTTCCGCCGCTTCGGCCAGGCCTTTGAAGTACGTCCGGGTGCGGGAGACCGCGCGGACTTCGATTTTATCGCCCGGCCGGAGCACATACGACGGAACATCCGTCCGGCGGCCGTTGACGTTGAAGTGGCCGTGGGTCACCAGCACTCGCGCCTTGGCCCGGCTCTCGGCGAAGCCCATCCGGTAGACGATGTTGTCCAGCCGGCTCTCCAGGAGCTGCAGCAGGTTCAACCCGGTCATGCCGCGTTTCTTCAGCGCTTCGGTGTAATAGCGGCGGAACTGGGCTTCGAGGATGCCGTACACCCGGCGCGCCTTCTGCTTCTCGCGCAACTGGCGGGCGTAGTCGGAAAGCCGCTGCCGCTTGAACTGCGCGTCCTTGCCGTGCGCACCCGGCGCAAAAGCGCGCCGGTCGAACGCGCATTTATCGCTCAGGCAGCGCGTGCCCTTCAGAAAAAGTTTATCGCCTTCACGCCGGCATAACTTGCAGGCCGGACCAATTCTCTTCGACATACTGGATTCCTTCCTCGGCCGGCGGCTCCCGCTGCGCGGGGGCGTCGGACCGTATTTGGTGGATTACACCCGGCGCCGTTTCGGAGGGCGGCAGCCGTTATGCGGTACGGGAGTGACATCCCGGATCGAGCGGACTTTAAGCCCCGCTCCCTGGATGGCGCGGATGGCGGCTTCCCGCCCCGGTCCCGGCCCGTTGATGTAGATGTCGAGCTCCTGCATCCCCATCTCCTGCGCCACTTTGGCCGCCTGCTGGGCGGCCATCCGGGCCGCGAAGGGCGTGCTCTTGCGGGAACCTTTGAATCCGGATGTCCCCGCGCTGGCCCAGGCGACGGCGTTGCCCTGGCTGTCCGTCACCGTGACGATGGTGTTGTTGAAGGAGGCGAAGACGTGCGCCTGTCCGTAGGCGACCGTCCGCTTCCCCTTCTTGCTGGTGGCACGTGGTGCGCCGCGAGTTGTTCCTGCCATATTCCCTCACTGCAAAATTCGAACCGATACTTCCGGATGGAAACCGTGCGATGGAAATCCGCCCAGCCGCGGGAGGGGAAGGATCCCCGTTGGATTTCCGGCACGGTATGCCCTCGTATCCTCACCCCCATCCCCTGGCCCTGGTAGGGGCGCACGGCTGTGCGCCCTTGCAGGACCCGCAAGGGGTAGGGGTGAGGAAGTTATTTCATTTCTTCTTGGCTCCGCGCCGGCGGCCGCGCCCGGCGACGGTTTTCTTCGGTCCCTTGCGCGTCCGGGCGTTCGTCTTCGTCCGCTGGCCGCGCACCGGGAGATTCCGGCGGTGGCGCAGGCCGCGATAGCAGCCGATCTCCACCAGCCGTTTGATGTTCATCTGGACTTCCCGGCGCAGGTCGCCCTCCACCGTGAAGTGTTTGCCGATGTATTCCCGGAGCGCGGTCACTTCGGCTTCCGTCAGGTCCTTGATCCGGGTGTCCGGATTGACCTTGGTCGCCTGCAGGATGCGCTGCGAGAGGACGGGGCCGATGCCGTAAATGTAGGTCAGGCCCACTTCGACCCGTTTTTCACGGGGCAGATCGACGCCTTCGATACGAGCCATGGTTATCCCTGCCTCTGCTTGTGCTTCGGATTATCGCAAATGATGTAAACCTTGCCCGCCCGGCGGACCACTTTACATTTCGGGCAGCGTTTGCGTACGGATGATGTCACCTTCATGTTTCCTGCACTCCTTTTTATTGCCTGAGCCGAACCTTCGATTATACCGGCGGCATCTCTTTCCGAAAAGCCTGCCCCCGCGCCTGCCCCTGCGAAGTGACATTGCCCGCTCTATGGTTTTGGGCAATGCCGCTCACGAAGCAGGGGTGATCTAAGCCGGGGACCGCCCGGATGGAATTACGGCAGCGTCAGGATCAGCGGTTCCCCGTCCGTTACGGCGATGGTGTGTTCGAAATGCGCCGTCCGCGATCCGTCGGCGGAAACGACCGTCCACTGGTCGGCCAGCACCCGGGTTTCGGGCGTCCCGGCGATCACCATCGGTTCCAGCGCGATCGTCATTCCGGGCCGCAGCACGGCGCCCGTGCCGGGCTTCATATAATTCGGCACCTGCGGTTCTTCGTGCATCGCCCGGCCCACGCCGTGGCTGGTGTAGTTCCGCACCAGGAAGAACCCCGCCGCTTCCACCACCCGCTGCATGGCCGCCGCAAGATCGCCGGTCTTGTTACCGACATGCATCTCGGCGATGACCGCCTCGAGCGCCGCCTCGGTCGCCGCCAGCAGGCGCCGGGTGAGATCATCCGGCTCGCCCACCGCGACGGAAAAAGCCGAGTCGCCGACATATCCGTCGAAGACCGATCCGCAATCCACGCTGACCAGGTCCCCTTCACGGATCCGCCGTTTCCCGGGAATGCCGTGCACCAGTTCCTCGTTCACCGAGATGCAGGTCACCGCCGGGTAGGGAGGCGTTCCATACCCGAGGAACGCCGGCTTGGCGCCCAGTTTTTTAATGACATCCGCGGCCGCCGCATCCACTTCGGCGGTGGTCGCATCGGGACGAATGGCCGCTTTCGCCGCTTCGAGCGCCAGGGCGTTCACCCGGCCGGCTTCGCGCATGATCGCCAATTCCCGGTTCGATTTTAAGGTGATGCCGCGCGACGAAGCCATGCCCGCTATTACCTGACCGAGGCCAGGAGCTCCCGGGTCACGTCGTCGATCGGCTTGGCCCCGTCGATCTCCGCCAGCACACCCTTGCGGCGGTAGTATTCGATCAGCGGGGTGGTTTGTTCGAAATACACGCGGATCCGGTTCTTGACCGTCTCCGCCTTGTCGTCTTCGCGCTGATACAGCTCCGTTCCGTCCACGTCGCACTTGCCCTCGATCTTGGGCGGATTGAACTTCTCGTGATACACGTGCCCGCCGGCGCGGCACGACCAGCGCCCGCTCAGCCGTTCCACCAGCACCTGCGCCTCCACCTTGATGTACGGCGCCTTGCGGACCGCCCCCAGTTTCGAATCGGCCAGGAACTGGTCCAGGGCTTCGGCCTGCGGCACCGTCCGCGGAAAACCGTCCAGGATGGCGCCTTTGACGCAGTCCGGATTCCCCATTCGTTCGCGGATCATGGAGATCGTGACGTTGTCGGGCACCAGTTCCCCGCGCTGCATGTAGCCCTGCGCCAGCACCCCCAGCTCGGTCTTGCGCTGCAGGTGATCCCGGAAAAGGTCGCCGGAGGATATGTGCGCCAGATTAAGCTGCCGGCTGAGCACTTTCGCCTGCGTGCCTTTCCCCGCGCCGGGCGGACCGAGGAGAACGATCAGTTCGGCCATGTCATTTCACCAGCAGGGATTCGTCGTACCCGCGCAGCTTTAATTCCGCCTCGAGGGTGAAATACAGCTCGCGGACGACGCCCACCACGATCAGCAATCCGGAGGAGGTGATCAGCAGCTGGCTGCGCTGCGATCCCAGGTCGACGATCAACCCGACCAGGAAGGGCAGGATCGCCACGAACCCGAGGAAGAACGCCCCCGGGAAGGTGATCCGCCGCATCACACGGGTGAGGTATTTCTGGGTCGCCTCGCCCGAGGTCACGCCGGGAATTTGCGCGCCGCTCCGCCGCAGGTTCTCGGCGAAGTTGGCCTGCGTGAATTGCACGTCGGTGTAGAAGAACGTGAACGCAACGACCAGGACGAAGAAGATGATGTAATACCCGGCGCTGGCGCCGTTCATGAACCGCACGACGCTCATCGCCGCGCCGTTGATCCAGTTGGTCGTATCCGGCACGACCGAGACGATCCACCCGGCGGCCACGCTCGGCATGGAGATGAACGTCGAGGCGAAGATCAGCGGGATCATGCCGGCCATGTTGACCATCAGCGGCAGGTTGGCCCGCACCGGCATCGCCTGCCGGAATCCGATCCGCCGCCCGGGGTACATCACCGGGATGTTGCGCCGCCCCTGCTGGACGATGATGATCAGGAAGATCACCGCCACGATCACCACCAGGTAGACGGCTAGGCTGGTCAGGCCGACGGTGCCGCCGGTGATCATCCCGATCAGATTGGCGGGGATGCGCGAGACGATCCCGGCGAAGATGATCAGCGAGAGTCCCTGATTGCGCAGCCCGTATTCCGAGATCAGCTCGCCCAGCCAGATCGAGAACATCGTTCCGGCGGTCATCGTGACGATCACGGCCACCGAAGGCAGGTTCCAGCCGAAATTCGGCAGGATGGGTTGGGCGGTGTTGGTGTTGATGGCGTTCACGATGCCGATCTGCGAGAGCGACTGCAGCGCGGCCATCGGGACCGCAATGTAATAGGTCCAGCGTTCCATCCAGCGCCGCGCGCCCTGCGGATCCTCCCGCTGCCGCTGTTCCATCCCCGGAATGATCGGGGCCAGGAGCTGCAGGATGATCTGGGCCGTGATGTAGGGATAGGGTCCCATGGCCATCACGGAAAAATTCGCGAGGGTTCCGCCGGAAAGCATGTCGAGCATATTGAGGAAGGTGCTGCCCTCGGTCGAAAGCAGGGCGCGCAGCGCTTCCAGGTTCACGCCCGGCACCGGAATATGCGCGGCCACCCGGTAGATGCACAGCAAACCCACGCTGATCAGAACCCGGTTGCGCAGATCTTCCGCCGCCCAGAGGTGCCGCAGGAAACTAATCGCCTTTCTCAGCATCGACATGATTCCTCCAAAAAACGCCCGGCCGCGATGTTACTCGCGCGTTTCCTTCTTTACGGCTGCCTTTTTCACGGCCGTCTTTTTCACGGCCTTCTTTTTCTCCGGTTTCGGAGCATCGGTTTCCGGATTGGCGGGCTCGGTCTTGGGGGCTTCCCACGCTTCGATTTTTCCGCCCGCCGCCTCGATCTTCTTCTTGGCGCTGCCGCTGACCTTCTGGACCCGGACCGTTATCGCCGACTTGATCTCCCCGCGTCCGAGGACGACCACCGGCTGCCCGGCGTTCCGGACCAATCCCGCCTCGCTCAGCAATTCGGGCGTCACCACGGTCCCCTTCGGGAGATCCGTCAACTGATCCAGGTTGACTTCCTGGTATCGCACCCGGGTCAGCGGGGAAAAACCGCGTTTGAACGGAAGCTTCCGGAAGTAGGGCAGGTTGCCGCCCTGGAAATATTGCGAGGGCCCGCCGCCCTGGCGCGCGCCCTGGCCCTTGGTACCGCGTCCGGCCGTTTTGCCCTGGCCGGCCGAGATACCCCGGGCGACGCGCTTGCGCCGGTGGGTGGAACCCGCGTTCGGTATGAGTTCGTGCAACTTCATGACGGTTTCTCCTTGCCCGTTCCGGCCTCCACCTTCACCATGTGGTTCACCTTCGCGAGCATTCCCCGCAGCTGCGGCGTATCCGCCTGTTCGACCGTCTGGCGGATCTGCCTTAGTCCGAGCGCGCGGATGGTGGCCTTATGGCGGTAGGTCTCGGTGATCGGGCTGCGCAGGAGCGTGATTCGCAGGATGCCGGCGTGCGCCGCCGGTGCGGCCTTCGGCTTCGCGGCTTTCGGCCGCTTCTCGGTCTCCGGCCGCTTCTCGGTCTCCGGCCGCTTCTCGGTCTCCGGCGCGGCCGTCTTCTTCGGAGTCTTCTTCTCAGTCATTTGCTTTTCGCTCCCAGAACGGCATCACGTAGCGCGGGTCCTTGCCGCGGACGGCCGCCAGCACCTTCGGATCCTTGAGCTGGTCCAGCGCATCCATCGTGGCCGACACGACGTTCAGAACGTTGGCGGAGCCCATGGACTTGGTGAGGATGTCGTGGACTCCGGTCGCCTCCAGGACGGCGCGCACGCCGCCCGCCGCGATCACGCCCGTCCCGGGCGAGGCCGGCTTAAGCAGGACCACCGCGCCGCCGCACCGGCCGGTCACCTCGTGCGGAATGGTGGCCTTGGAGAGCGGAACGTTATGCATCAGCCGCCGGGCCTTTTCGGTGCCCTTGCGGATTGCATCCGGCACAACCTTGCTTTTCCCGATACCGATCCCGACCCGCCCTTTGTTGTCACCCACCACCACCACGGTCCGGAAGGTGAAATGGCGGCCGCCCTTGACCACTTTGGCCACCCGGGCGATATCGATCACGCGTTCGTCGAATTCGGGTTTGATATCATCGGATGAATTCCGCTTATCGTATCGTGCCATCGTCTACTCCATCGCGCTGTCGCGCTATTTCCGACTAGAACTGCAAACCGGCTGCGCGGGCTGCTTCCGCCAGCGCCTTCACACGCCCGTGGTACCGGTACCCGCCGCGGTCAAAGACCACCTGCTTGATGCCTTTGGACTGCGCCCGCTCGGCCAGCGCCTTGCCGACTTCCTTGGCCTGTTCCGATTTCTTCATCTTGCCGATCTTGGCGCGCAAGTCCTTATCCACGGTGGATACCGCCACCAAGGTCCGGCCGGTGGTGTCGTCGATGACCTGGGCATAAATCTGCGAGAGGCTTCGGAACACCGAGACTCTCGGCCGGTCGGACGTGCCCGCCACGTGCTTCCGGACCCGGATGTGGCGCCTGATTCTTTTTTGCTCGCGTGATTTCGGACTCATTTTCCTACCTCATCCTTGGATATCCCCGAACATCCCGCCCCGCGAAAAATCGCGGGGGCCGGCCGCGGACCCGGGTGCCATCCTGCGCGGACCGGGGCGCGGCATTCGGGCGGTATCGGATTATTTCGCCGCCGCGGTCTTGCCGGCCTTGCCGGCCTTGCGGCGGACCTTTTCGCCGACATACCGCAGGCCTTTTCCCTTATACGGTTCCGGGGGCCGGATCTTCCGAAGATCGGCCGTCATCTGGCCCACCTGCTCGCGGTCAAAGCCCCGGACCGAGATGATGCGGGCCTTTTCATCGACTACGAAGGAAATTCCCGCCGGCGGTTTGATCGTCACCGGGTGGGAAAAACCCAAGGAGAGCACCAGGTCGGCGCCTTTCAATTCCGCGCGGTAGCCCACGCCCTCCACCTGGAGATCCTTCTGGAACCCCTGGCTCACGCCGACGACCATGTTATGGATCAGCGCCCGCGCCATCCCGTGCGAAGCGCGCTGAGTGCGGGCGTCGGACGCGCGTACCACCTGGAGCGCATCGGCTTCCTTGCTGAAACTCAGGAACACCGGGAAGGTGCGGACCATTTCACCCTTCGGTCCCTTCACCTTGACGGTGGTTCCTTCAATTTGAATTTGGACTCCCGCCGGAATTTTCACCGGCAATCGACCGATCCGTGACACGCGAACCTCCTTCTGCCTCATCGATCCGGTCCGGAGACCGGGCCGGCAATTACCACACCTTGCAGATCACCTCGCCGCCCACGCCCAACTTCCGCGCCCGGGCGCCGGTCATGATCCCCTTCGGGGTGGAGACGATCGTCACACCCAGCCCGGAAAGCACCCGCGGGATCTCGCGTTTGCTGGCGTACACGCGGCGTCCGGGCCGGCTGACCCGCTCGAGGCCCGTGATCACCGGCCGCCGTTCCCGGCGTTCGCCCATGTATTTCAAATACACCCGCAGCACTCCCTGCGGGGCATCCTCGGTGACCACCTCGAACTTTTCGATATACCCTTCGTCCTTGAGAATCCCGGCCACGGCCGTCTTCATTTTCGAAGTCGGCATCGCCACCAGCGGATGCCCGGCGAGCAGGCCGTTGCGGATTCGGGTGAGCATATCGGCGATAGGATCAACAACAGTCATGAGACCACTCTCCTTCTCGGGGCCACGATCGCCCGTCGATTACCAAGACGATTTGACCACGCCGGGGATCTTTCCGCTGAGCGCGCGCTCACGGAAGCAAATCCGGCACAACTGGAATTTGCGCATGTATCCCCGCGGCCGGCCGCATACCCGGCAGCGATTGCGGACCCGTTCCGCATACTTGCGCCGCGTTTCGCGGATAATGATGGATTTCTTGGCCATATCGCCTTATCCCTTCTGAAATGGCATGCCCATGAGCTGCAACAGCCGGCGGCCTTCCTGGTCGTTCTGAGCCGAGGTCACGATGGTCACTTCAAACCCCCGGATCTTGTCGATCTTGTCGTATTGGATCTCGGGGAAGATCAGCTGTTCCTTGAGCCCCAGGGTGTAATTTCCGCGCCCGTCGAACGCGTCCGGCGGCACCCCGCGAAAATCACGCACGCGCGGGAGCGCCACGTTCATCAGCCGGTCGAGAAACGACCACATCCGTTCCCCGCGCAGGGTGACCGTCACGCCGATCTGCTTGCCTTCGCGGAGTTTGAAATTCGCCACGCTTTTCTTCGCCTTGGTGACGACGGGCTTCTGCCCGGCGATGGCGGTGATATCGCCCACCGTCGCTTCGAGCGCCTTGGGATTATCGATCGCCTCGCCGCAGCCCACGTTCACCACCACCTTGCGCAACTGCGGGATCTGCATCACGTTGGAATAGGAAAACTCGCGCTGCAGCACGGGCACCACTTCTTTGCGATAACGGTCCTGCAAATAATGCGTCATGCTTCTTTCTCCTATTTGCCGGCGTAATCCAGCGGGCTGTCGCAGGATTTGCAATAACGCCCGCGGCGTTCATCGCCGGCCCGGCGAGTCACGCGGGTGGGTTTTTCACACTTGGGACACACCAGCATGACGTTGGAAATATGCATCGGGGCGGGGAATTCCACCGTGCCGCCCTTTAATGAAGAACCGGATCCGGTCTTGGTGGTCTGGCGGGTGTGCTTCTTGGCCAGGTTGATCCCCTCCACCACCACCCGCTCCGCCTTGGGGAGCGCGCGCAGCACGAGCCCGCGCTTGCCGCGGTCGGACCCGGTCAGGATTTCGACGGTATCGCCCTTCTTGATGTCCACGATGTGCTCCTCTAGATGACTTCCGGGGCCAGGGAGACGATCTTCATGAAACCCTTCTCCCGGAGTTCCCTCGCCACCGGTCCGAAAATGCGCGTGCCCTTCGGGTTTTCCCCGTCCGCATCCAGGATGACGGCGGCGTTGTCGTCGAAACGGATGTAGGAACCGTCGTCGCGCCGGTATTCCTTGGCGGTCCGGACGATTACCGCCTTGACCACTTCACTCTTCTTGACCGTTCCCTGCGGCGCAGCGGATTTCACGGCCGCCACAACGACATCCCCGATGCGTCCCGTCTTGCGGCGCGAACCGCCCTGAATGTGCATCACCAGAATTTCGCGTGCGCCGGTGTTATCGGCCACGACGAGGCGGGATTCCTGCTGAATCATTCCCCACCTCCCGTTTTGGCGGCGGGCTTGGCGGCCGGCTTGGCCCCGGCGGTTACTTCGGTCTCGGGTCCCGCGGCCTCCACCTCGTGGATCCGGCGGTCGTGGGCCAAGACGCTCTCCACCGCCCAGCGCTTGCGGCGCGAGATGGGTTTGCTTTCCACGATCTGCACCCGGTCACCCTTCTGGCAGCCCTGTTCGTCGTGCGCCAGGAACTTCTGGCTGCGGTGGACCACCTTGCCGTAGAGCGGGTGGCGCACGGTTCGGTCCACGCGGACCACCACCGTCTTGGTCATGCTGTTGCCGATCACGGTTCCGATCATGCGTCGGCGCGGATTGGTTGTCATTGGGTCTTTCCTTCCGGAGCGGGCTCGAGCTCCCGCTCACGCAGCAGGGTGCGGATGCGCGCGATGTTCCGGCGGGCGATCCGTATCCGCGAGGTGTCGTTCTGCTGTCCCATGGTGAACTGGAAACGCAGGTTCATCATTTCCTTGCAGGCCTGGTCCAGCCGGACGCGCAATTCATCCGTATCCAGCGCGCGCAATTCCTTGATAGTCATCCCGTTACTCCTTCGCGCCGGCGGCTTCGATCTTGGCGATCATCTTCGTCTTCAGGCCGAATTTGAAGGCCGCCAGACGGAGCGCTTCGCGCGCGGCATCCTCGGGCAGGCCGCCCACTTCGAAGATGATCCGGCCGGGTTTCACCACCGCCACCCAGTGATCCACGGCGCCTTTGCCTTTTCCCATCCGGGTTTCCGCCGCCTTGATGGTGATCGGCTTGTCGGGGAAAATCCGGACCCAGATTTTTCCGCGGCGCTTCATCGAATGCACCAGGGCGCGGCGGGCCGCCTCGATCTGCCGCTGGGTAAGCCAGCCCGGCTCGACCGCCTGCAGCCCGTACTCGCCGAAATCCAATTCGGTGCCGCGGGTTTCGTGGCCGCTCATCCGGCCGCGCATTTGTTTGCGCCACTTGACGCGCTTGGGCATCAACATGCTGATCTTCCTCCGTCACCGGTTCCCCGCACGGCCGTCCCCGTGGGACGCGGCAGGGCCCGGTAAACTGCCGATTACTCCGAAATGTACGCGCCTTCCGTCATTTCCACTTTATCTTCCGTTTCCGGACGCGCTTCCCCCTTGAAAATCCAGACCTTCACGCCGATGCGCCCGAATGTGGTGAGCGCCTCGGTCCGGGAGAAATCGATGTTCGCGCGGAGCCATTGCAGCGGGACTCTCCCCTCGCGCATCCACTCGGTCCGCTTCATTTCGCTTCCCGAGAGCCGTCCGGCGCACATCACCTTCACGCCCAGCGCGCCCTGGCGCATGGCCTGGGAGACCGCGCGCTTCATGGCGCGGTTGTGGCTGATGCGCCGTTCCAGCTGGCGGGCGATGTTGTCCGCCACCAGCGACGCTTCCATGTCCGGCTGGGTGATCTCCTGGACTTTCAGGTCCACCTTGCAGCCGGTGACCTTCTCCAGGTGCTGGCGCAATTCCTTCACCGCGGCGCCCTTGCGGCCGATGAACACGCCCGGCTTGGCGGTGAAGACAAAGACGCGGACGAGATTGTGGTCGCGCTCGATCTCCACGCGCGCGATCGCCGCATCGGTTGCGTTTTTCATGATCATCTTGCGAATGGCGGCATCCTGGTGAAGCCGCTCCGCGTATTCCTTGCCCTCGGCGAACCAGCGGCTCTCCCACGTCTTGTTGATCCCCAGACGAAAACCGATTGGATGGATTTTGCGACCCATACCTGCTCCTAATGAATGGCGCCGAAGCGCTCGATCACTCTTTTTCGCGCAACACGATGGTCACATGCGACGACCGGCGGAGGATCGGCTTGAACCGACCCCGGGCGCCGAAGCGGCGCCACTTGCGAGTGGGGCCCTCGTCGGCGAACAACTGGGCGATCACCAGATCTTCCTTGTGCAGCCCCTGGTTCTGAACCGCGTTGGCGATCGCCGACTTGAGCAGCTTGGCCAGCCGGGCGGCCCCGGTCTGCGGCATGGACAGCAGAAAGGCGAGCGCCTCTTCCGCTTTCCGGCCGCGCACGGCGGTCATCACCGTGCGCATCTTCTGTGCCGAAGACGGCGCATAGCGCATCTTGGCCCGTACGTCAGTCATTGCCGCCCTCCTTCTTTGCCTTTGCCGCCGCACCCGCTGCCGCCGGCGCTTCCGCGCCGCCGCCCTCGACCGCCGTGACGGCTTCCTTGGTCACGTGGCCGCGGAAGGTCCGCGTGGGGGCGAATTCGCCGAGACGGTGGCCGACCATATTCTCCGTGACGTAGATCGGCACATGCCGCCGTCCGTCGTGCACGGCGATCGTATGCCCGACCATCTGCGGAAAAATCGTGCTGGCCCGGCTCCAGGTGCGGACGACTTTTTTCTCGCCCTTCTGGTTCATGGCTTCGACCTTCTTCAGCAGCTTGGGCTCGATGTACGGCCCCTTTTTCAGCGATCGCGACATGGTTGCTTCTCCTCAGCGGACCGGCTCGGGTCCTGCCTACTTGCGTTTGGACGGCCGGCGCCGGACGATAAACCGGTCGGTCTTTTTGTTGTTGCGCGTGCGATACCCGCGGGTGGGTTTGCCCCACGGGCTTTTCGGTCCGGGCATGCCCGCCGGCTGGCGGCCTTCGCCGCCGCCGTGCGGATGGTCGCGCGGCGACATGGCGGTGCCGCGGACGGTCGGGCGCACGCCCATGTGGCGTTTTCGTCCGGCCTTGCCCAGCTTGATATTGCGTTGGTCGACGTTCCCCACCACGCCGATCGTGGCGTAGCAGGTCTGGCGGATCAGACGCATCTCGCCCGACGGCAGGCGCAATTGCGCGTACTGGCCTTCCTTGGCCAGGAGCTGCGCCCCGGTTCCGGCCGAACGCGCCAGCTGCCCGCCCTTGCCTTCCTGAAGCTCGATGTTGTGGACCATCGTGCCGACCGGGATCTGCGAGATCGGCATGGCGTTCCCCGGGTGGATCTCCGCCTTCGTCCCGGAGAGGAGGGTATCCCCGACCTTGAGCTCCAGCGGAGCGATGATGTAGCGCTTCTCGCCGTCGGCGTAGTTCAGGAGCGCGATCCGGGCCGAGCGGTTCGGATCGTATTCGATCGCCGCCACCTTGGCGGGAATGTCGAACTTGTCCCGTTTGAAATCGATCATCCGGATGTGCCGGCGGTTGCCGCCGCCCTGATGGCGGACGGTCACCTTGCCGTAGCTGTTGCGCCCGCCGCGTTTCCCCTTCGAAACGATCAGCGACTTTTCCGGCCGGCTCTTGGTGATCTCCTCGAAAGTGGAGCTGGTCATCCCCCGCCGTCCCGGCGAGGTGGGTTTGTATATTTTTACCGGCATGGGATTATCCCTTCACCCCTTCAAAAATGGGGATGGTCCCCTTGGACAGCGTGACAATCGCCTTCTTGTAGGCGGCCCGGCGGGTGCGCAGACGGCGAGTCCGCAGGGAACGCGATACCTTCGGCGTGGCGATCACGATATCCACCTGCTTGACCTCGACGTTCTCGAACAGCTGCAGGACGGCCTGCTTCACCTGGGTCCGCGTCGCGCGCGGCGCGACCTCGAAGGTGTACTGATTTTCCTTGGCCAGCCGGATGGACTTCTCCGAAATAATCGGCCGCCGCAGGACGTTCTCCAAATGCTCGGTCATTCCGTCCTCCCGGGATCCAGCCATTCCCGAATCAGGTCCAGGGCCGGGAGCGACAGAACCACCTTTTCATAGGTAAACAGGTCGCGCATGTTCAGGTATCCGGCGCGCAGGGTCTTGGCCCGGGCCAGGTTGCGGGTGGAGCGTTCGACGATCTCGTTGCGCTCCGACAGCACCACCAGCGCGCTCTCGGAACCGGCCACCGCCTGCAGCGCCTGGAGCATCGCCGCCGTGTTGACCTTCGCCAGCGCGATCCGGTCGACCACCACCACCGCCTTGTCGTTCAGCTTGGCCGAAAGGGCCGAGCGCAGCGCCGCCTGGCGCATCTGGCGCGGCATCTTCAGCGAATAATCCCGCGGGACCGGTGTGTGGACCTTGCCGCCACCCCGCCATTGGGGAGCGCGTGTGGAACCCTGGCGGGCCCGCCCGGTTCCCTTCTGCTTCCACGGTTTGCGTCCGCCGCCGCGCACTTCCCCGCGGCCTTTGGTCTTGTGGGTTCCCAGGTGCGCGCCCGCCTGCTGATAGACCAGCGCCTGGTGCATCAAGTCCTTGCGGACCGGAGCTTCGAAGATGGCGGCCGGCAGTTCCACCGAACGCACCACTTTTCCTTTCATGTTGACGACTTCAACTTCCATCGTTATCGCATCCCTTCTGGCGTCTCGGGTTCGGCCGCGGCTTATTGCTTGCGCGCTTCGCGGATGATGACGATGCTGCCCTTGGCGCCGGGGACGCTGCCCGCGACTCCCAAGAGGTTGCGCTCCGCATCGACCAGGGCCACCCGCAATCCGGAGGACGTGACCCGCGCCGCACCCATATGGCCGGCCATGCGCTTGCCCCGGTACACCCGGCCGGGGGTCGTGGTGGAACCGATCGATCCCGGAGAGCGCTGCCGGTCGGACGCGCCGTGAGTCATCGGGCCGCCGTGAAATCCGTGGCGTTTCATCCCGCCCTGGAAGCCCTTGCCCTTGGAGTCGCCGACGATATCCACTTTTTCCCCGGTTTTAAAAATATCGACGGAGATCTTATCGCCCTGCTTCGGCGCCTGATCGGCATCGATCCGGAATTCGCGCAGGTAACGGAGCGGCGGAAGGGAGGCCTTCTGCAGGTGGCCGAGCTGGCCGGCGGTCAGCCGCTTGCTCTTGCCTTCGGCAAACCCGAGCTGAATGGCGGAATAGCCTTCCTTTTCCTTCGTCCGGACCTGGGCAACAAAACACGGCCCAGCTTCAATGATGGTGACCGGGATCATGCGTCCGGCATCGTCAAATATCTGGGCCATGCCCAATTTTTTCCCAATTAATCCCTTCATCCTTTTTCTCCTCTATACAACCCGGGACTGTCAGCCTGGGAGGGGCTGCATCATCCCCGCGTCCGGCAGTCAACCCGCCGCCTGCGCCGAAACGCAGGTTGGCTCGGGCTCTTGCCGGCCGGTGATTTCCTCGGGCTAGATCTTCATTTCCACGTCGACGCCGGCCGGCAGATTCAGACGCATCAGCGCGTCCAGCGTCTTCGCATCGGGTTCCAGCACTTCGATCAGCCGTTTATGGGTCCGGATTTCGAAATGTTCGTGGGAATCCTTGTCGATGTAAGCTCCGCGCCGGACGGTGAACTGCTCGTGCTCCGTCGGCAGGGGAACCGGTCCCACGACGCGGGCGCCGTTGCGCTCCGCAGCCTCGACGATGCGTTTGGCGGATTGATCCAGTATGCGGTGATCGTATGCTTTTAATCGGATGCGAATTTTCTGTCGAGCCATTAGGATCGCCTATTCGATGATTTCAGTGATCACGCCGGCGCCCACGGTCAGGCCGCCCTCGCGGATCGCGAATTTGGAACCCTTCTCGAGCGCCACCGGCACGATCAGCTCCACGTTCAGGTTCACGTTGTCGCCCGG
>JBAVFZ010000204.1:0-4460 GCA_049684495.1 Anaerolineales bacterium
CTTCTGGTTCTGCGTAAGACCGCCTGACACATGGCTTTTCCTGTCCTGTCGACGTATCGACTGCAGCTTCGCGGATGACGGTGACTTTGATCTGGCCCGGGTACTGCAGCCCTTCCTCGATCTTGCGGGCGACGTCGCGCGCCAGGCGCACCGACGCGAGGTCGTCCAGGTTCTCCGGGCGGACGATGATCCGCACTTCGCGGCCGGCCTGGAGCGCGTAGGCTTCCACCACGCCCTCGAACGAAGTGGCGATATCCTCGAGAGTCCGGATGCGCTTGACGTACTGTTCGAGGTTCTCGCGCCGGGCGCCGGGCCGCGCGCCGGAAATGGCGTCGGCCGACTCGACGATAACCGCCTCGACGCTATCCTGCTCCAATTCGTGATGGTGGGCGGCGACGATGTTGACGATCTTCTCCGGAACTCCGTAGCGCTTGATGAAATCCGCCCCGATCGCGGCATGCGTGCCTTCCACCTCGTGGTCCATGGCCTTGCCGAGGTCGTGCAGGAGGCCGCCGGCTTTGGCCGCGGCCACGTCGGCGCCGAGCTCGGCGGCGATCACGCCGGCCAGCAGCGCGGTTTCGACCGAGTGCGAATGCTGGTTCTGCCCGTAAGACATGCGGAATTTAAGCGTGCCCAGCTTCTTGAGGATTTCCGGATGCAGCCCCGGAACGCCGGCTTCAAAGGATGCGCGTTCGCCCTCTTCCAGGATCACCTTGTCGACTTCCTTGCGTGAATCCTCGAGCACCTTCTCGATATGGGCCGGGTGAATCCGCCCGTCGAGGATGAGCTTGGCAAGCGATCGGCGGGCGACCTCGCGCCGGACCGGATCGAAGGAGGAGATCGTCACCGCTTCGGGGGTGTCGTCGACGATCACATCCACTCCGGCGGCCTGTTCGAAGGCGCGGATGTTGCGGCCGTTGCGGCCGATGATCCGGCCCTTCATCTCCTCGCTCGGCAGCGGCACGACCGAAACCGCCACTTCCGAAACGTGATCCGACGCCACGCGCTGGATGGCGTCCGCCACCAGCTCGCGCGCGCGCCGTTCGCCCTCCTGGCGCGCTTCCTCCTCGATCTGGCGGATCGTGCGGGCCATATCGGCGCGCGATTCCTTTTCCACATCCGCCAGCAGGATACCGCGCGCCTCTTCGACGGTCATGCCCGCCACTTTCTGCAGTTCCACCAGGCGATCGGCATGAACCTTCTCGAGATCGTTGGCGCGGCGGTCCAGCGCGCTCTGCCGTTTGTTCAGCATCTGCTCGCGCTGTTCCTGGCGCTCCATGCGCCGGTCCACTTCGGTTCGCCGGCGCTGCAGGCGTTCCTCCTCGGCGGAAAGATCCGCACGGCGGCGGCGAAGCTCGTCCTCCGCGCCGTCCCGCAGTTTGAGCGCGGTGTCCTTGGCCTGGATCTCGATCTGGCGCGCGCGGCTTTCCGCGGCGGCCAACTGCGAGTTGATGTTCGATTTCTCGTCCGCCGCGCGGCGCGCGGCCATGATGTGGCGAATGGCGTATCCCGCGGCCACCCCCACCGCCAATGCCGCTGCGACAAGTACAATCATCAAGACGGTCGATATCTCACCCATACCGCAACCTCCTTGCCCAAATATTTTAATTCAGTGAAAAATGCTGTCATGCTGAGCGCCCGCCCTCGCGCCTGTCCCGAACGAAGCGAGGGGAAGCGGGGGAAGCGGAGCATCTGCATAAACCAAAGCAGGCCCTTTCCTGCCCCCCCCTCCGCGAATGCTTCGCATCGGAAGACCCCCGATGCTCATCGCTCGGGGGGGCGGACGCTCAGGGTGACTTTTTCAGCGATTTGATTTTTTCCTCAATCTCACTTTCGCCATTTCGGGAATGTTCCTCCCAAACGCTCCGGGCGGTCTCCCGCGCGAGGTCATATTCAAAACCGCGCGACGCCAAAAACGCGGTCATCTTCTGTTGGAATGCGCGCGCGGCCCCGGTTTCTACCCCCGCGGCCCGGAGAAGGCGCGGCGCCTTTTTTTGCGCGGCCGCGAGCGCGGCCCTATCCTCCGGCAAGCCCTCCAGCGCACCGCGGGCATCCTCGTCCGGGACGCCCATCCGCCGCAGTTCCATGCGCAGCGCGCGGACGGAGCGCGGCCGGAATGCCTGCCGGTTCTCCACCCATTCGCGCGCGAATTTCCGGTCGTCGATCCAGCCCTGCCCCGCCAGCCGGTCGAGGACGAGGGCGGTCTGCGCCGGCTCAAGCTTCCGGCCGCGCAGGTACCGTTCGAACTCCGCGCGCGTTCGCGGCCGGCGCCCCATCAGCCCCAGGCAGCGCGCGTACGCGTCGTCCAGAGCGCTTTGCTGTTTGAGCCGCTCGAGCTCCCCGGGCGCAAGAATCTGGCCGGGCGAGAGCGCGGCGGCGGCCTTTGCCGAAAGCGGGAAAGTCTCCCCGCCGTCGAGGACCACGGTTATCTTCCGGCCGTCGCGCCCCACGCGGAGGGCGTTGATCCTTCTCGGCATCGGTCCCTCGGATAAAAAACAGCCGTAACCCGACAAGGGGCTACGGCTGCCTAAGCACTGATCGAAAAAGTAGGTTGGAACCCGTCGTCAGCCGCCCGCTAACATCGGACGACGACGTGGAATCGACGGCCGCTTGCGCCGGCCCGGTCCGATAAACGGGACGCGTGCAACCGGAAACGCTGCTTCGGATTATCCAGCGGCCAAAACCGTTGATCCATGTCCCGCACCTCCGCGGGGGGTTCCGTTAGTGCTTTTGTTCAGTCCGTAGCCCGTGGAGCGTTCCCGGGTGGGAAAACCGCCCGGTCGTTTCTCCACGCAAGATTTTTTTGTTGCCGCCCGAGCCCGTTGGCTTAGGCTTCCGCATCCGTTTCTTCCGCTTCCTCCGCGGAAGGGGAGGGTTCCACCACCGCCGAGCCGGCCATCGCCTTCTCGCGGACGGCCGCCTCGAGCTGCTCGGTGATCTCCGGATGCTCCTTCAGATGCTGCTTGGCGTTCTCCCGCCCCTGGCCGATGCGTGCATCCTGGAACGAGAAGAAAGCGCCGCGCTTGACGATCAACCCAAGCTGGGTGCCGATGTCGATCAGGTCACCCGTCTTGGAGATGCCTTCATTGTACATGATATCGAACTCGGCTTCACGGAAGGGCGGGGCGACCTTGTTCTTGACCACCCGCACGCGGGTGCGGCTGCCCGTCACCTCGGCGCCGTTTTTAATCGACTGAACGCGCCGGACGTCCAGCCGGACGGAGGCGTAGAACTTGAGCGCCATCCCGCCGGTGGTCGTCTCGGGATTGCCGAACATGACTCCGATCTTCTGGCGCAGCTGGTTGGTGAAGATCATGGCGGTGTTGGTCTGGCGGATCACGGCCGAAAGCTTGCGCAGGGCCTGGCTCATCAGCCGGGCCTGCATGCCCATCGTGGCATCGCCCATGTCGCCTTCGATCTCCGCCCGCGGCACGAGCGCCGCGACCGAATCGATGATCACCACGTCCACGCCGCCCGAGCGGATCAGCGTCTCGGCGATCTCGAGCGCCTGCTCGCCGGTATCCGGCTGGGCGACGTACAGCGCGTCGGTATCCACGCCGCATTTGGCGGCGTAGACCGGATCCAGCGCGTGTTCCATGTCGATGTAGGCGCAGTTGCCGCCGCGCTTCTGGGCTTCGGCGACGATATGCTGGCAGAGGGTGGTCTTGCCGGAGGATTCGGGGCCGAAAATTTCGGTAACCCGGCCGCGGGGAATTCCGCCCACGCCCAGGGCAACATCGAGGGCGATCGAGCCGGTGGGAATCACTTCCACCGCAAGGCGCATGGATTCCCCCAGCCGCATCACAGCGCCGTCACCGTACTTCTTTTTAAGTTCGGTCAAAGCCGATTCGAGAGCCTTGTCGCGTCCGCTCGCCATCTCCACACTCCCCCCAGAACAGAATTTCACAAAGTTTACTTGAATCCTCCGCATTCCGCAAGTGTGAAAGCCGGTTTCCTGTGTTTATCCGTCGTTTCCATGCCGGTTTCGACCCGGAAGCGACTCGAAACAAATTCCGCGTACTCCCGGTCGAAGGAAAGGACAACGGGTTAATTCTTATTACGGAGAGCGACTTTCCGCGGTGGATCACAGAATAGTACACAGAAGCCACCGGAAAAATCCGAAGGCACCGAGACCGACATCACCATGGTGAAAATCGGGGATAAGGCCGTCCTGACCTTCGACGCGATCCCCGGTCTGAAATCGCGGGAAAGGCTGCCGCCATGAGCGCCAATGGGCAGAACCGGCAGAGCGAGACCGTCTCCACGGTCACGGTCGTTCTCGAGAAGTCCGACTCCCGCCTGCGCTGGAACATGACCGCGATGGTGAAGATCCAGCCCCTGTAGTTTATCCATGCCCTTCCGAGGCTTTATCGTTGTATGGCCTGCCGCCGGGATTTTCCCGGCGGCAGGTGTGATTAATCCACGAAGCCCGCCCCGCCCCGGCCGGGGTGGGCCGGGGG
>JBAVFZ010000205.1:0-3572 GCA_049684495.1 Anaerolineales bacterium
GTTTCTGCCGCTGCACAAGCGGGGTGATCTTTTCGGCGATCGGTTTCTTCTGCAGAGTTTCATCCTCGCACGACGGGCATGCCCGCTGAACGCGCGGTTCCGGCATCGTCATTACCTGCTCGGCCACGCGGTCGGCTTCCTGCTCGTACGGGTCGCCGGGTTGGCGGATTTCGAGTTTGGCCTGTGCCCGGGCCGGGCAGGCGTGGCACGCGCCGCCGAAGGGGCACAGATCCGGGGCGGGAAACGCGCGCGCGCAGGATTGGGAAAAGCGCTGGGAAGCGTGATTTTCCATCCCCATTTGGCCGGAAGCAGGTGCGGCGGAATGAAGATTGGTTTTCCTCCAATCCCCATCCGGATTATTTATTTTTATCTTCCTGTCAGTGCGTTGAAATTCCATCCGTCCTTGACCTCAAGGCCTTCGCCTACGGCCGTGCCGCGCGTCACAAGCATATTCCCGGCTGAGAGCGCCGGAACCGGAACATCAAAATAATCTTGACCGGCTTTTCCTCATGGGCAGGTCCAATCCGGGTTGCCATGGATCCAGAGACTTTTAAAGTCTCGATCGATGAACAACGATTCGCCCATATAAGCCAGCCGTTCATATTTTCGGTTGCTATCCAGCAGGACAATCACCGTTCCGTACCTTGAACCTTTCCCAAGAATTTTCTTTTCGTTGCTCCTTTTTGGAACGTTTGAGTAGGGTATTACGCCGCCCGGCGAAATCGCGGAGGCAACCTTTGCGGGATCGGCGTATTTCCGTCCGTAAGGGCCGGGTCGGTGAAAACCGGAATATCCCGGCAAGCCGGTGCCGATGTTGAATTCCTCACCGATCCGATAGGCATAACTCTCCCTATGCAAGTCCGTTTTATGCCTTGAAGGTTGTTCGGCATGGAGCACCTCGTGATATAGAGCCTGGGCGGCCTTTTCACAGGATAATAAGTAATTCAAGCCAATTTCGTTCTTGTTGTAATATGCGGGGATGGATGTTTTTTGTGGTATCCATGCACTGCCATTCCATTGTTCTTCCGTGTCGATCAGGTGGACATAGGATTGGAGAGTGATCCGATCCTTTAGTACCTTTAGCGTATGCGGGCTTCGCGGACATAAAATGCTTTTGACGCATTTAACCGTCCACGGAGCCGAGCGGATCGCCGGCGCGGGCAATGAAGGAAAAGCGGCAAATCGTTTGTCCAGCGCGGTCATCGTATTCTTTCCAATCCATCCGTCCGCCTGCAACTGGTTGTCCTTCTGGAACTTCATTACGGCGGCTTTGGTCTCATTATGGAAATAGCCATCGGCGCCGTATACGAGCTTTGGGGCGGGAGGGAAAAATCCCAGGTCATAGAGCGCATGCTGAACGGCTTGCACCCCGCGCCCCGAGCTGCCTTTAGCAATGATCAGCTCGCCGTCGTATGTCCCTTCTAGATCAGGCAGTTTGGAAAACCGGGGCGAGGAAAGATCATGGCCGTCCTTCAAGGTTCTCTGGATGACGGGTTGTGCGGATGCGGAAAGCCGGCGAGATCCATCTTTGCTTCCACCGGCTCCCTTTTGCTGCACCACGTGCGTCAACTCATGCGCCAGCAGCTTCTTTCCACCCGGAGAATCCGGCGAAAATCGGCCCTGCCCGAATACGACATCCCGGCCCAAGGTAAATGCATGCGCCTGAATCGATTTCGCGGTTTCGGATGCTTGAAGGCCTGCGTGCACGCGAACGTCTCCCAAGTCGCTTCCGAAACGCTGTTCGAAGAAGGTACGTATGAAAGGCGGCAATGGCGCTCCGCCGCCTTGGAGGGCGTGGATCTGAGTATCCAGTCCGGGAGTCGGCCGCAGAGAATTTTCACCTTCCCGTTTGGCTTGAACCGACTCCTCATCCTCCTCGGGTTGTTCCTGCCGCTGCACAAGCGACGTGATCTTTTCGGCGATCGGTTTCTTCTGCAGAGTTTCATCCTCGCACGACGGACAGGCCCGCTGAACGCGCGGTTCGGGCATCGCCATCACCTGCTCGGCCACCCGGCCGGCTTCCTGTTCATACGGGTTGCCGGGCTGGCTTGCTTCGAGTTTGGCCTGTGCCCGAGCCGGGCAGGCATGGCATGCGCCGCCGAAGGGGCACAGGCTCGGGGCGGGCAGCGAACGCGGGCAAATTGAAAAGTATCGCTGGACGACCTGGTTGCTCTCCCAACGCCCGTTCTTGATCCGGGAGATCGGAGCAGGGTCTAGGTCACCCCCCCGGGAAACGATGCCCGCCCGGTTATTCTGAGGGCGATAACTTTCTTGTTTCTGTTTTCGCCGCAACATCATCGGTTTTTCCTTGCCCTTTCGATGGGAGCTTGCCCGAACTTGCCCCGCAGATTCTGTTTTGGTTCCTTTATCGAGGATGGTGAGGCTCCCATACCCAGGTGAAGGGATTTCCGGAATATGGCACCCGGCAATGCGTCGCGCATTTCGGCCGGTTCCCTGCCATGGGGACATTTCCCGGGAAGCCGCGGTATCCGGCGCGCGCCCAGGCTTTTGGCGGACCGGGATCCTCCCATCCGTGATGCAAATCGGGGATCAGTTTATAAGCCCCGATCAGACTAACCATCTTGTCCTCGCTCATATCGCCGAACTCCGTGTTGCACAATTGGCACATTTGTCCGAAGATGGCGTAGTTGACGGTGCCGGCCAGAAAACACATTTCTCTGACTTGCACGGAATTGCTGCAGGTGGTGTCATCTTCCACGTCCGCTCCGCTTGCCCCGGGGATCCCGCAAGGCGGATGGTAGGGGCGCAACCTCAGCCACCCATCCGATGGATCGTTCAGGAATAATTCATGGATATCCCAAGCCATGATGAATCCACTGGTTTTGAAGAATGGAAGGAAAGCTTTCAACACGCTCGTCAACTCATCGCAAGACTCGCGTTTTTTGTCGCCGCTCCATCCGCTCCACGTCGAGCGGACCTCGCCCAACACCGCGATTAAGGGGTCGGTGATATCGGGACCGCAGAGGTATTCATCCTTGGGAGGTTCTTCCTTGGGCGGTTCGCGGCGCGGAGGCGTGGTATGAAGCATTGGAACGAAGAGGGTGACGCAACGGTTCTCCTTCTCCGCCCCGAATTCATCGGTCTCCCCCTGTGCGAAGGTTGCGAGGAAAGTGGAAGGGATCCCCATGGTTGTCCCCGAGGAAGGAGCAAGCAATTCGGCTTCGACCGCTTTCGCGCGCTCGCACGAAAGTTTCCAGTTTAGCTCGTCGGTCCCCAGCTTGCTGGCAAATCCGTCCACGCGCACATTCATATTGGCGCCAGCGGCGTACCAATTCATCACAAATTGCTCCAGCAGGGCTTTATGCGCTTTTGTCAGAGCCGTCCCTTTATTCGGAAAGTCGATTTTCTCCGTTACAAAAGGAGGGGAATTTGGCGGGAGTTGGCATGCGAACTTCGGCGGAACTTTTGTCAAATCCCCCAGCCGCTGAATTCTTGTCCGGTCCGGATAGATAGATGGAGGCGCGGCTTCTCGATTTTCTCCGGTGTTCCCTCCCTTTCGCCGGCCGGATGTACCACCGAGGGGCTCTTTCCCGTCCAGGGATGGATGGGAG
>JBAVFZ010000206.1:0-4044 GCA_049684495.1 Anaerolineales bacterium
TCCTCCCCGTGTCCCTTATAATAACGGCCAATTCGTCGCCCGATGGAATCCTTGAACCACATCCTTCACCTGAGTTCCTTCATCCGGCCGTACGGCAGGCGGGCCGCCCTGGCTCTGCTCCTCCTGAGTTCGCTGGTGGTGATGGATCTATCCATCCCGCGGCTGATCGAGCGGATCATCGACCAGGGCATCACCCGCGGGGATATGACGGTGGTGGCGACCACGGCCGCGATCATGGTCGTCCTTTCGCTGCTGAGCGCCGTGCTCGCGGTCGGCAACAATTATTATTCGGTCCAGGTCGGGGAGGGCGTGGCCCGCGACCTGCGCCAAGCGCTCTTCCTGAAGATCCAATCCTTCTCCTACGGCAACCTCGATAAACAGCAAACCGGCCCGCTCATGACCCGCCTCACCAGCGACGTCGCCGCGCTCAAGACCCTGGTCCAGATTTCCCTGCGAATCGGCACGCGCGGTCCGCTGCTGATGGCCGGCAGCCTGCTCCTGATGTTCATCACGAACGCGCGCCTGGCCCTCACCCTCTTCCCGCTCCTCCTGGTCACCGCGGTGATCATCGTCTTCTTCATCGTCAAAATGGAGCCGCTCTTTCTCGGGGTCCAGCAGCGGCTGGACCGGCTCAACAATGTGATGCAGGAAAACATCGCCGGCGTGCGGCTGGTGCGCGCGTTCGTCCGGGCGGATTTCGAGGCGGAGCGTTTCGCCGGGGCCAACCGCGAGCTGACCGCGCGCTCGATCCGGGTGATGGAATTCATGTCCGCCATGTCGCCCGCGCTCACCCTGTGCGTCAACATCGGGATGGTGGTCGTTATTTGGTCCGGCGGGCTGCAGGCCATCCGCGGCGAGCTCACCCTGGGGCAGATCGTGGCGTTCACCAATTACCTGCTCACGACGATGACCCCGCTGATCCTGCTGGCCAACCTCTCCAACGTCTGGGCGGCGGGTATCGCCTCGGCCGGGCGCGTGGACGAAGTGCTCCTGACGGAGCCCGAAATCCGCGACGGGCCGGCTGCCCGCCCCCTGCCCTCCGCCGCCCGCGGACGGGTGGTCTTCGACGACGTCTCCTTCTGCTACAACCCGGACAGTTGCGAGCTTGTCTTGCGCGGGATCAACCTGACGGCCGAGCCGGGCGAGCAGGTGGCCATCCTCGGCGCGACCGGTTCGGGAAAATCCACCCTGGTCAACCTGATCCCGCGCTTTTACGACGCCGTCTCCGGGCGCGTGCTGTTCGACGGGATCGACGTCCGCGAGCTCCGGCAGGATTCGCTCCGGCAGCGGATCGGAATCGTGCCGCAGGAATCGATCCTCTTCTCGGGCACGGTGCGGGAGAACATCGCCTACGGCCGGCCGGAGGCCGCCGACGAGGAGGTCGTCGCGGCGGCCAAGGCCGCCCAGGCCCACGCGTTCATCATGGAGCTCGCCGGCGGATACGGCGGGCGGGTGGAACAGCGCGGGACGAACTTTTCCGGCGGGCAGAAACAGCGGATCGCCATCGCCCGCGCGCTGCTGATGAAACCCGAGGTGTTGATCCTCGACGACTCGACCAGCGCCGTGGACGTGGAAACCGAAACCCTCGTCCAGGACGCGCTGAAGGAATGGATGCGCGGCCGCACCAGCTTCGTCGTCGCCCAGCGGATCAGCACGGTGCTGCGCGCCGACAAGATCCTCGTGCTCGAGGCTGGGCGCGTCGCCGCCCAGGGGACTCATCGCGAGCTGCTGCAATCCAGCCCGATCTACCGCGAGATATTCGATTCGCAGCTCGGCGCCGGGCTTCCCCCCGAAGAAACGGGCCCGGCGCCGCGGGAGGCCGGCCTGTGAGCGCCTCCTCTTCGTCCGCCCCGGGCACCGACGGGATTCGCGCCGTGATGCAGCCCCGCGGCCCGCGCAACATCGGCCGGATCGAGCAGCCGCGTGACCCGCGCGGCGCGCTCCGGCGGCTGCTGCCCTACCTCGGCCGGACCCCGCTCCCGCTTATCCTGGCGTTCATCTTCGTTCTGATCTATACCGCGCTCGGAATCCTCGGGCCGTACCTGATCGGCGTGGCCATCGATCAATTCATCGCCGGCAAGGACCTGGCCGGCTTGGGGCGGATCGCGCTGTGGATGCTGGCGGCATACGCGCTCAATAACCTCTTCCAGGCCGCGGCCGGCTGGCTGATGGCCGGCATCTCCCAGCGGGGCCTGCAGCTCCTGCGGCGCGACCTCTTCGGCCGGTTGCAGATCCTGCCGGTGCGTTTCTTCGACCGCAACCCGACCGGCGACCTGATGAGCCGGCTCACCAACGACATCGACGCGATCAACCAGGCCGTCTCGCAAAACATCACGGCCCTGGCGGCGGGCGTGCTTTCAATGGCCGGGATCCTGGTGGCGATGTTCTTCCTGGATTGGCGGCTGGCGCTGGTCTCGCTGCTGGTCGTGCCGCTGACGCTGTGGTTTACGGATTTCGTCGCCCGCTACACCCGCAAGGGATTCGAGCGGCTGCAACGGGATCTCGGCGGGCTCAACGGCGTAATGGAAGAGAACATCAGCGGCCAGAAGGTGGTTTCGGCCTTCCGCCGCAACGAGTCCGTCGTCGCCGCATTCCGCGCCCGCAACGAGGAAACCTACCGGGCCGGGATCTACGCCAACACCTACGCGCTGCTCCTGATGCCGCTCACGACCGTGCTGGGGAACTTCTTCGTGATCGTGCTGGCCGGGTTCGGCGGGTTTCTCGCGCTGCAGGGCTACGTCAGCGTGGGCCTGATCGCCGCGTTCATCACCTACGGGCAAAACTTCATAAACCCCATCCGCCAGCTGGCCAATCTTTACAATACCGTCCAGGCGGCGCTGGCCGGCGCCGAGCGGGTGTTCGAGATCATCGACACCGCGCCCGAGCCGGCGGACGCGCCGGACGCCTCCGCGCCGGAAACGATCCGCGGCGACGTGCGATTCGAACATGTGGACTTTTCCTACTCTCCCGGGGTCCCGGTCATCCGGGATATGTCGCTGGAGGCCGACGCCGGACGGATTCTCGCGCTGGTGGGGCCGACCGGGGCGGGCAAGACGACGATCATCAACCTGCTCGCGCGCTTCTACGAGATGGACGGCGGGCGGATCGCCGTCGACGGAACCGATATCCGCGGCATCCGCAAGGACTTCCTGCGGCGGCGGCTCGGGATCGTCCTGCAGGATATGTTCCTGTTTTCCACCACGGTGATGGAAAACATCCGCTATGGGCGGTTGGGCGCAACCGACGACGAGGTCGTCCGCGCGGCGGAGATCGCCGACGCGGATCATTTCATCCGCCAGCTGCCGAATGGATATCAGACCGTGCTTTCCGAGCGGGCCGGCAACCTCAGCCAGGGGCAGCGCCAGCTGCTGGCGATCGCACGCGCGATCATCGCCGATCCGGCGATCCTGATCCTGGACGAAGCCACCAGTTCGGTCGACACCCGCACCGAGGCGCGCATCCAGAAGGCGCTGTTGCGGCTGATGCGGGGTCGGACAAGCTTCGTCATCGCCCACCGGCTCTCGACCATCCGCGACGCCGACTGCGTGCTGGTGATACAGGACGGACGGATTGTGGAGCGGGGAAACCACCGGGACCTTTTGGAGGCGGGCGGGGTGTATCATCGCCTCTACCTCAGCCAGTTTAAGGGACAGGAGATATAATCCGCGGCGGATGACCCCCGCCCGGCCGGGCTGCTTCAGCAAGCGGGTCAGTTCCCCGGACATGGGGATCCGCGTGGCGATTTTCTTCGGCCCTCCGGTGCCGCCGGCGGCCTTCGGGCTTCCGGAACCGGCCGGCCAGGCGGCCGGGCTGGCGAGGAAACGCGCCGAGCGGATCGGGGAATCCTGAAAGCGGAACCTTTATTTCGCAGCAGCGTCTTCCTTTTATAAGTCCCATCCGAGAAGATCCGTCCAAGGAGAGCCCATCATGCCATCCGTTCCCGAACTGCTTCCCTGGATAATCCCGATTGCGGCGGCTGTGATTTCCTTCGCCGCCGGCATTCTTTGCCTGATCCGGTTTGTAAGAACACGCAAGCCCTTCTTT
>JBAVFZ010000207.1:0-7517 GCA_049684495.1 Anaerolineales bacterium
AGATAAACAGAAACAAGGAATCCGGATCCTCACGCCGTATCGGCATTTTTGGTCCGGCCCCAACCCTTCTTCCGCCAGGCTTTCGAATACTTGGGATCCGGCCAGGTTTCCGAAGGGTTGAAATCCGAGGATTCAACCGGCAGGATCAACCCGCGGCGCTCCGGATGGGACCAGCCGAATTCGATCTCCCGATCGCCATTCTCGCAATTGACAAAAAACTCGTCGTTTTCCCGATTGGTTTCCGCCTCGTTGACCTCATATTCTTCCGGTTCGGACGAAGAATCGTCTTCCTCGTACGCGCCGACGTCGCCGCGATGGACTTCATCGTCTTCATTTTTCTCGATCTTTTCCTTAAACCGGTATCGCCAGTGGTGATTATCATAGAGCGGGCCCCATTCTTGCCAACGCTCACTGCTGGTCCCGGCCAGGGCGCTCCAAACATGGGTAACGATCTGGATGTGGCCGCTGCAGGATTGACAGGTAAATTGGTATGTGTGCTCGACTTTCATGATTGAGCTCCTTTATTACTTTGGCATAAGCCGGTTTTGCCGGATCTGCCGCATTACCTGCCCGGGGATCCGGCGCCATCGAACCGCCTGTATTCGAATGGTTTCCGAACCGCAAGGCTGTTTTTCTAAAAACCGGAGCCGGCCGCGACGCTCTCAGCCGCACTCACCACCATAGATTTTTCGTAACTGCTGAGCTTAGAAGAACTAGTACGCGGATTACGCGGAATCCACTGATTTCGCGGAATACTTTTTTGAAAAAACCCTGAGATATTTTGAACCATCCGCGCAATCCGCTCTTTTCCGTGAAATCCGCGTTCAATTTCTTCAATCACTTTTTATTCCTGAGTAATTTCGATTTTTCTTCGCTTTGGGGGAATGCTAAAAGCCGCATGGGCGCGGGATCCGGGGAATTTTCCGAACTACCTCCCTGAAAAACCCCTGAGACGGGACTCCCGGTTCGCCGTTCTGACCTGATCGCGCCCTTCACGCTTGGCGCGATACAGAGCTTCATCGGCGGCGCGCAGGATATCCGCGCTGGTGGAGCCGTCCTGGGGGGAGACCGCAACACCCAGCGAGAGGCTGATGTGCTCAAGTGTTTTTCCTTCGAATGGAATGTGAAATCGGTTGGCACTCTCGCGGATGCTTTCGGCCCGTTTTCGCGCAACCTCGCGCGAGGCGTCGGGCAGGACGATGACGAATTCGTCGCCGCCATACCGGGATGGAATATCCTCGCCCCGGACCTGTGCCAGCAGCAATCTGCCCAATTCCTGAAGGATCGCATCGCCCGCAGCATGGCCGAAAGTGTCGTTGTACTGCTTGAAACCGTCCACATCCAGGATAATGATGCCGAGGGAAAGATGCCGGCGGGTGGCTCGCAGCAACTCCCGTTCCAGGGTTTCCTCCAGATAGCGCCGGTTGAATAAACCGGTCAGGTGGTCCCGGACGGATTGCTCGCGCAGGTGCGCTTCGCTCTTGAGCAGGGCTTCGTGAGCCTGTTTTCGCTCAGAGATGTCGCGGATATTGCATTGGATGACCTTATGGCCGCCCGCCCAGTACACATTGCTGACGAATTCCACCGGTATGAGCTTTCCGTCCTTCGCCCGAAGCGGTAGATCCTTGTACCGGATATATTCGTCCTTCTGCAGCGCCAGGAAGGCATCCTTGCTGGCCTCGATATCTTTGAACGCCCCCACTTCCCATAGTTTCTTTTGAATACATTCTTCGCGCGTATAGCCCAGCATATGGATCAGGAAGGGATTGACATCCGAAATCGCTCCGGTCCCGGCGTCGAGGATTAATATCCCGTCCTGTGCCGCTTCAAACAGGCGGCGGTATCGAAGCTCGGAATCCTCGAGCGACGGACCGATCTCCTCCTCTTTTTTCCCCTTGGTCTCCTTCATAATGTGCCGGATCCCCTTCTGGCGTCAATCCGCCAAACTCAGCGTTCGCGCGAAGACACTCCCCGACCTTAATTAAATAACAAACGTTCTCCGGCCGCATCCATCGGCTGGGGAGAATGGATCTCCGCCACTTGGGGGAGGAAGAGGAGGGCTAGGTGACGAGCCCGTGACGCAAGGCCAGGGTCACGGCTTCGGTGCGGCTGGATACGCCCAGCTTGGTGAGGATATTGCTGACGTGGGATTTAATCGTGGACGGACTTACGCCCAGTCTTTTGGCGATTTCCGTATTATTCAGACCCTCGACCATTAAAGCCAGCACCGCCCGTTCGCGGTCCGTCAGGTCGAGGCCGGGCTTCGGCGGCTGGCCGGCGGCATGGACGATGACCTCGGCCACGTCGGGCGAGAGGGTCGCGCGCCCGGCGGCGGCGGCACGGATCGCCTTGGCAAGCTCATCGGCGGATACATCCTTAAGCAGATAAGCAATGGCCCCGGCCTGAAGCGCATTTTGCACGATGGCCTCCTCCTTGAAACTCGTCAGCGCGACCACCTGGATCGATTCGAACTGCCGGCGGATATGGCGCGTCGCCGTCGCCCCGTCCATATCCGGCATGACCATATCCATCAGGACGACGTCCGGCCGGAGCCGGTCACACATCTGGATGGCCTCCTGCCCGCTCGCGGCCTCACCCGCCAGTTCCAGATCATCAAAGACCTTCAGGAAGGTCGCCAACCCGCGGCGGACCATCGTGTGATCGTCGACGATCAGGATGCGGATACGCGGGGAGGGAGCGGCTGTCATAGGTCCTCCTGTTTCGGAACTTCGCGCCAGCGCAGGGTAATTTCAGTTCCGTGGCCCGGCCGGCCGGAAACCGTCAATTCCGCGTTCACCGCTTCAGCGCGCTCGCGCATCATGCCCAATCCGTAATGCCCGGAAAGCGCCGGTTCGGAAGTGACAAACCCGCAGCCATTGTCGCGAATGTGCAGTTCGAGCGCTTCCCCGTCACGACACAGGGCGATCTCCACCCGGCTGGCTTTGGCATGTTTGGCGATATTATTCAGGGCTTCCTGACAAATGCGGTAAAAGGCCACCTGCGGCTCGGCCGGCAGGCCGCCTTCGCCGTTCAGGCTCAAAGCCACCGGTATGTTTGTCCGCCCGGTAAAGGCGTTGCTCAGCAAGCGCAGCAAATCCCCGAGTTCCGAGTCGGTCAGGGTATTTGGACGCAGTTCGGCCAGCAGCGCGCGCATCTCGGCCAGCGCCCCGCGGGTCAGCCGGCGCAGGTCCTCCAGCGAACGGCGCGCCTCCTCCTGATCCCGCTCCCACAGGCGCGGAAGGACTTCGGCAATCAGCCCGGCGGAAAAAAGAGATTGATTAACGGCGTCATGCAAATTTTGCGCAAGGCGCTGGCGTTCCTGCAGCGCGGCCAACTCCCGGGCGTGTTCGTACAGGTCCGCATTGACCATGGTGGTGGCCGCCTGGTTGGCCACGGTCAACGCCAGATTGGCGCGGTGCACGGTGTAATAATCCGGTTTTACATGCGCCATTCCCACCGCGGCGATGATGCGGCTCTTCTCGGAAATGGGAATCCACATCCACGATTTGATCCCCTCCAGAAACAGGGCGGCATGATCGCCGAGGATCGACCGCAGAGCCTGCGCCGCCGGATCGGCGCCCGACACATCCGCAATCCGGATCGGCCGGATACCATCGAATAACAGCGTCAATGTTGCCGGATCCTTCATTGGAATTCGGAAGGGAACCGCCTGCGAGAGCGGCCGCGGACCGCGAACGGCCTGGACGATCAATTCCGCATCCGCCGGCAAAAAGAACCCCGCCTGGGTGTATTCGATAATCTTCTGAAATTGGTCGAGGATCAATCCCGGATGGAGTTCCAGGGCGGAAGCCAGCGTCCGGGAGATCTCCAGCAGTATGGATTGCTCACCGGCATGGGCTTCCACCCGTTGGTGGAGCAGTTGTTCCGCCTGAACCCGCCGGCTGACATCCCGGATGACACTTAAGATGCAAGGCCGGTCCTTATACGTGAGCGCCGTCCTGCGCACCTCGGCATAGAACGGAGATTTATCCCGGCGGATGTGGATCGCGAGCGCTTCGACCATCTTGCCCGGTTGGGCGGCCTCGACATCCGCGGTAAACGGGCGCTGGCTGTCCGGGTGGAGGTAAGCCGCCGGAAGGAGCCCGATGAATTCCTCGCACGGATACCCGTGCATTGCCGCCGCCGCGGGGTTGGCCTCGACCACGCGCCCTGTTTCCAAATCGTTGATGATCAGCCCGTCGCCGGCGGTTTCGAAGATTTCCCGATAGATATCCGATGGGGGAGCCATGCATTTAGTATAGCTTAATGCCGCAGGGTGTCATTTTTGGATTGTTGCTTTTTATTGACTCCCTCCCCATGGACCGCAGCAACCCGTACGGGGCAGTCCATGGGCTCGGCCATCCGTAAAAACAGGCCGGTCGTCGGGGCTCGGATCTAGCGGGTGCCCGGACGATCCGAAACCGCGCGGACAAGCCGGGCCACGGAAGGAAAAGCCGGGTGGCGTGGACTTGCCGGTAGGTGGAGAGTAGCGAGGTGACGGGAACTGGGTGACGACAGGCTCAGCCGGCGGATTTCGGATCAGGCCGCATCTTCGCCTGCCAGTAATCCGGCCGTTCCCCCCGCCCCCGTCGATCGAACACTCCTGCCCGATCGCATAGCCAAGCCATTCATAAAAACCGCGCGACGGAAGCGACACGGAGAGTTCCACCTTCGCTTCGCCCCTCCCCTTTCGGCCGCCCTGTCTTCCAGCGCGCGCATCAACCGCGTGCCGATCCCGGCCTGCCGGCATTCCGGGGCGACGAAAACGCCCGAGATCTCGCCGCCGGCGATCGCTCCCGTTGCGATGACGGTCCCGTCCCGCTCGACGACGAGGATCTCCCCGCGCCGGCTGCGCTCGAGGATGTTCGCGCCGGAATGCTACTGGCGGAAGAACTCCACCGCCCGCGGCGGATAAACGCCCGCGTAGCAGGCGTCGATCGTCTTGTATATCAGCGCCCGGACCGGCTCAAGATCCGCGTCCCGGAACGGACGCACGATGGCAGCTTCACGCTTGCTCATCTCCCAAATGGAAGTGCCCGACAAGGTTTCCAAGTTACAGCATCCAAAAAACGCAAAACGCTCTATCCTTCAAGTTCACCGGCCTCCCCGCAAGACGAGAGCGTTCCAAGCCGCCGCGGCCAGGAGGATGGCGGTTAAAAGAAAGAAAAACTGGACAGCCGGCGCCGCGAGGTAGACACCGGGCCGACGCGCGTATGCCGACCTGTAGAAAATCCCCGTCGCTTCGATCCGCGCCTGCTGGCCGGATCCGATAAGCGGCTTCCAACCCTTATCCAGGAAAATCCGGAGCCGTTTTTCATGGCTGTCCATCACTTCCCGGAAATCCTTGGAGGATATGTTTTTGACCGACAGGTTTTCACTTTCCGCCTCCCTGCCGTATGCATTATCGCGCGTGAATACCATGCCCCCGTTTTCGAATGGGGTGTAAAAATACAGACTCGCCGGATTGCCGTTCGGATGAAGGCCGATCGAGGCATACGTGTCCGCCGCGCGGGAGACCAGCGCCACTTCGCGAAAGGATTTTCCCCATAACGGCAGCCGTTCCGCTTTGATTCCCAGCGGAGAAAACCCAAGCTCACGCAGCCGGCTGATCCAATCCCGTAGTTCGACCGAGCGTGAAATCCGTTCTTGTTCCACGGCCGGGTCATCGAACGAATAGCGCATGGCATCCGGATTCAAGACGAACAGAATAATCGGAATGGCATCGATGGCGGAGAAGACAAGAAGAATTACGAGTCCGAGAATAAGCGCAACAGAAATCGTATCCATGGAAACGCCCCTTTCGTCTGCGGATTAGGAGGCAACCGCTGCTTCCATGTCGATTCTATCAGCCTTTCCATCCACCCAATGAATCCCTCCGCATCGCGGAGCCCCGAATTTAACGGAATGGGCCGCCCCGCGTTCCGGCAGCCCATCCGAAATATCTTTTTCAATAGGTCTCTACCCGACCGGTTTGTTGCTCGAACGCAACAGCTTCCAGGCCGCCACGGGGAACCATACCAGGTACAGCGTTCCGCCGACTATCATTAGGCCGACACTCACATCCGGCGCGAAGAAACCGAAAACGATATGCGCCAGATCCAATCCATAGGTCAGAATGCCGATTACGGCCGCGACTTTCCCGAAAATTGTTCCTCGAAGCATGAGCACCGAGAGGACCACCCCGGCGCCTTGCAAGAGGATCCCGCCCAGCACCGGTCCGGTTGCGTGCCACAAATCCGAAGCGATGACGGCTTCACCGGCCGCGAGGTACAACGATTTCTGCGCTTCCGTCACCGCTCCGGCATACTTGCCGCTCAGGTAAACCATGGATGTCACTGAAGGCGTGGAGAGGAACAGCGTCACGCCGATAAAGGCCAGCGCCGTCGCCAGCCCCGCCAGGGGCCCGTCAGTTCTCCAAAGCGCGGCGCAGATCCCGGCGAAGAAAAGATAGTACAGCGGCATGCCGGCCAGCGTCCACGCATCCAGCCGCAGGAGCCCGACCATTCTGTTTTCCTGCAGCAGGGCGAAGGTTTCTTCCGCACTCGAGGGCGCTCCCCCTAAACCGAAGGCGATGATCATGACGAGGATGGTATAAACGAACAGCGTCCACGCGGCCACGCCGCCGATCCGGCAAATCCGACTCACGGAATTTCCGGGTTCCGATATTTGCGTATTCATGCTGGAGATTCTCCCTGGAAATGTATTTCCGGCGCCGGTCAAGCCGAAGCCGGTTCGCGGGAAGCCATGCGTGCCAACTGGAAGAACCGCCGGGCCAGCTGGATGTTCCAGACGACCAGGCCCGCCAGCGAGAGGAAGGCGAGCGGCAAGCCCACCACGGGGATGAACATCCCGAAGGCGACGACATTCGTGACGATCCCCACCCAGGCTGTCGCCTTGCTGAAGATTTTTCCTTCCAGCATAAGGAAGGCGTAGATCAGCAGGGATAGCGTCCCGATAAGGTAGCTCACGTAGTAAGACGTGCCGGTAAAGAGCAGGAGCAGCGGTTCCCCGGCGGCCAGCAGGATGGTGCGCTCCGCATCCGTCGTGGCGGCGGCGTACCGGTCGGCCAGCGTCACCACCTCGAGGATCGGCCGCGCCGCCAGCAGCAGGAGCAGGCCCATGATCCCGAGCACCATGGCGATCAGCGCGTAGGATTCGTTGACCTTCCGCAGCGCAACGTACATGGCCAAAACGAGCGGGATGGCGAACAGGTTGCCGACGAGGTAGAGCAGATCCAGGCCCATCAAGGCGCCGATTCTGTCCGTGAGCACCTGCGCGTACACTTCCGCCGTCGAGACGGCATTCGGCGAATACGGCCAGATGATAAAAGCCACAACCCCGAGCGCGATGGCGGCGATTCCCGCTGCGGATGAAATCCCGCCCCAGCGGTACAGATCCTTCCAGCGCGATTCCACAACGGGTGCGTCCATTTGCGGTTTGCGATTACTGTTCGACATGACGATCTCCTTTGAAAGAACTTGGCGGTCGAGCCTGCCCCGGTTGGAGTAGGCCGGGGA
>JBAVFZ010000208.1:0-10352 GCA_049684495.1 Anaerolineales bacterium
AGGAGAAGGTTAGCAGGGCGGCCGGCCTCGAAGCGTTTCTGCCGTTATGGAAGGCCCCTCGAGCGGCGCTTCTGGACGAGTTCCTGAGGCTTGGATTCCACGCAACGATCATCGCGACATGTGATGAAAAAGCGGACAAGAAGTACCTGGGCAGGGCGCTTGACGCCGAATTGATCCGCGAGTTCACCCGGCTCGGGATTGACCCGTCCGGAGAGGAGGGCGAGTACCACACCATCGTTACGGACGGGCCGGTTTTCGCCCAACCGTTGCAGCTGAGGATGGGAGCGCGTTTTTATCGCTCGGGTTATTGGTTTTTGGAATTGGAACCGGAGGTCTAATGTCTATACTCGATCAAACCGTCAGGGCCATCCGCCCGTTGGATGCGACCGTTATGGAAGCGGCCCGCGCGCGGCAGAACACACTGACCAAACCTCCCGGCAGCCTGGGGCGGCTGGAGGAGATATCTATTCAATTAGCCGGCATCACCGGCAACGCCCGCCCGGTCATTAAAGAGAAGGCAATCATCATTTGCGCCGGCGACCACGGCGTGGCCGCCCGGGGCGTCAGCGCCTATCCCCGGGAAGTCACTATGCAAATGGTTGGCAACTTTCTCAAGGGCGGCGCGGCGATCAACGTGCTGGCCCGGCACGCGGGCGCCCGCGTGATCGTCGTGGACGCGGGCGTCGCGGCCGACATTCCACCACAACCGGGGTTGGCCGTTAAAAAAGTGGCCTGCGGCACCGCCGATATGACCCAGGGGCCGGCGATGAGCCGGGCGCAGGCGCTTCAGGCGATCGAGGCCGGCATCGAAGTGATCGAGGAAGAAATGGTCCGTGGGTTGAACATCGTCGCCGCCGGCGACATGGGCATCGGCAACACCACCCCCTCCAGCGCCATAGTCGCCGCAATCACCGGCCGAGCCGTCGCCGAGGTGACCGGCCGGGGCACCGGCATCGATGACGGACAACTGGCGCGCAAAGTGGCGGCCATCGAAAAAGCCCTGAGCATCAACCGGCCCGACCCGACCGACGCGCTGGACGTATTGGCCAAAGTGGGCGGCTTCGAGATCGCCGCCATCGCCGGGGTCATCCTGGGCGCGGCGGCCCGCCGCATCCCGGTCGTGATCGACGGCTTCGTCTCCACCGCCGGCGCGCTCATCGCCGCTGGGCTTTTGCCGCTGGTCCGCGGTTATATGATCGCCGCGCACGCCTCGACCGAGATCGGCCATGCGGCTGCGCTGGCGTACCTGAGCCTGACTCCTTGCCTGGATTTTAAAATGCGGTTGGGCGAAGGCACCGGCTCGGCGCTGGTTCTCACCCTGGTGGAAGCCGCCTGCAAGCTGCTGAATGAGATGGCGACATTTGAGAGCGCCGGCGTCTCCGAAGCGCTATAGACCCATGACGTCTTTCCTGCTCGCCCTGCAATTCCTCACCGCCATCCCGGTGCGCGTCTCCGGGGAAATCACCCCGCTACGGATGGGCCGGGCGATGGCTTGGTTTTCGGTCGTCGGGCTGATATTGGGTGCGATCCTGGCCTTCGCGGATAGGGCGCTGAGCTTTCTCTTCCCGCCGTCGGTGGGCGCCGCCCTGCTGTTGGCAGTCTGGGTGGCGCTCACCGGCGCGCTGCACCTGGATGGCTTCCTGGACTGTTGCGACGGCTTACTGGCGGTAAAACCGCCGGAGGAACGGATGGAGATCCTGCGCGATCCGCGGGTGGGTGCCTTCGGGGTGGTGGGCGCGGTTTGCCTGCTCCTGCTGAAGTTCACCGCGCTGCTGGAGTTGCCCTCCGCCGTCCGTCCCTTCGCATTGCTGGTGACCCCGGCGCTGGCGCGGGCCGCAATGGTATACGCCGCGCGCGCCTACCCCATCGCCCGGCCGGGACCGGGACTGGGCCGGCTATTCCGCGAGGGGTTGACATGGCGCGAGGTCGCCTGGGCGGGTGCGATCGCCATAACGGCGGCGGGACTGGCGCTTGGATTTGGCGGCCTGGCGCTGGCTCTCGGAGTGTGGCTGATGACGGCGGGGATTGCCTGGTGGGTTCGGCGACGCATCCCCGGCCTCACCGGGGACGTGTATGGCGCCATCAACGAGCTGACCGAGGTGGGCGCGCTGATATTCGTTCTGGCTGCGGGAAGGCTCCAATGAAACCGCAACTCCCATTCCGGCTTGGCTCGACCTCCCGCGTTTACCCGGCGGACATCGTGCCCAACGTGCGCCGCTTGGCCGCGCTTGTGGACGACGTGGAACTGGTGCTTTTTGAGGTAAACGAGCAGAGCCAACTGCCTTCGCCGACGGTTGTTGCCGAACTGGAGGCGCTTGCCAGGATGCACAATCTGACCTATACCGTCCATCTCCCGCTGGATCTGCGGCTGGCGGCCCGCGACGACGGCCGGCGGCACTCGTCGATGGACAAAGCCCGTCGTGCGGTTCAGGCTACCCTTCGATTGATCCCTTGGGCTTACGTGATCCACCTGGACGGGCCGGTATTCCGGGCCGGCGGCGCACCGGCCGGTTTGGCTCGCTGGCATGATCGGGCTGTACGGTCGCTGGAGATGATCGGCCGGGAGGCCGGCGACCCGCGCCTGCTGGCGGTTGAGAACCTGGAACACTACGACCCACGGATTATTTTGCCCCTGCTCGACGAGCTTCCGGTCGGTCTCTGCGTGGACGTGGGCCATTTTCTAAACCGCGGGGAAGAGGCTCTGCCCTACCTCCAGGCCCATCTGGAACGGACTCGCGTCATTCACGTGCACGGCTTCTCTGATGGTCACGATCACCGCGGTCTGGACCTGATTCCGGACGGCCTGCTGACCCGAATGTTGGATCTGCTGCTGGCCGACCATTACCACGGAGTCCTGACGGTCGAGGTGTTCACCGAACGCCACTTTTCTCCCGGGCGGGATTTAATCCTCACTTTGATGAAGGAGCGCGTATGAGCCGGCAATTGATTCTCCTGTTGGGCGGAGCCCGCAGCGGCAAGAGCGCCTACGCCGGGAGGTTGGCGGCGCAGTTTGGCGACCGGGTGCTGTATACCGCCACCGCCCAGGCCGGCGACGAGGAGATGCAGGCTCGGATTGCCGCTCATCGCCGGGCACGGCCTGCCGCTTGGCGGACGATTGACGCGCCCGCCGGCGCCGGCCAAGCCATCCGGGCGGCGTTGGAATCCGGGGCCATGGATGCCGTCCTGCTGGACTGCCTCACGCTGCTGGTGTCGAACGCGATCCTGCAAGGAGTGGCGGAAGAAGACGTGGACAGGGTGGACGGAGCGGCTGCATGGGAGCGGATTGAGGCTGAACTCGACGGGCTATCGGATGTTTTCCGGGCCGGAGACGTTCCCTGGATCGTCGTCAGCAATGAGGTAGGATGCGGGCTGGTGCCCCCCTTCCCGCTAGGCCGGGTTTATCGCGACCTGCTGGGCCGCGCCAACCAGCGCTTGGCGGCCGAAGCCAACATGGTCTACCTGATGGTCGCGGGTCTGCCGCTAACCATTAAATATTCGAGTATCCCGGCGATGAATAATCTCGATTAGCAACAAATGTGCTGGCTATATTTCTCATCCCGACTTTTATTTTCACACAATACGGATATTTATCCCGCTTTCGCGGGAGGAGTAATCCGCCACGGCTTGCGCCGCAGGTTCTTGGGGATTGCGCGCCTTGATACCGCCCGGGCTGGCATCGCCCACCAGTCGTACTTCTCGGAAAGCATGGTGCGAAATTACACGAGTGCGTTATTCGAGAAGTTGGGCGTCTCCGACCGCACGCAGGCGGCGCCGGTCGCGCTCAAGATGGGGTTGGTGGATCTGGAGGAATAACCTGCGAACCGGATTGAAAAAGAAAGATAATTCGCGAACACCCCAAAAGAAAATAAACACTTCCAAGAAAAACAAAGCCCGGCTTTCGCCGGGCTTTTCTACTGAAGAATCCTGAAAATTACACATCCAGATTCCTCACGTCCTTGGCGTGGGTCGTGATAAACCGCTTGCGCGGCGGTACCGCCGCGCCCATCAGCATGTCGAACGTGCGGTCGGCTTCGGCCGCATCGTCGATCGAGACCTGCAGAAGGGTCCGGGTTTGCGGATCCATCGTCGTATCCCACAGTTGCTGCGGGTTCATTTCGCCCAAGCCCTTGTAGCGCTGGAGGGTGACCTTCTCCATGCCGCCGGCTTCCTTGATGGCGCGATCCCGTTCGCCGTCCGTATACACATATTTTTCTTTCGCTCCGCCCTTCCCCTTCCCTTCCACCCGGTAAAGCGGCGGCTGGGCGATGAACAGGTGCCCTTCCTCGATCAGGCGTTGCATATAGCGAAAGAAAAAGGTCAGCAGCAGCGTGCGGATGTGCGATCCGTCGACGTCGGCGTCGGTCATGATGATCACCCGCCCGTAACGCAAACCGGTCAGGTCGAACGAATCCCCGATCCCGGTCCCGAGCGCGGAGATGAGCGAGCGAAATTCGTTGTTGCCGAGGACTTTATCCAGCCGCGCGCGTTCGGTGTTCATGACTTTTCCGCGCAGCGGAAGGATCGCCTGGAAATGGCGGTCGCGTCCCTGTTTGGCCGAGCCGCCGGCGCTGTCGCCCTCGACGATGTAGAGCTCGGCCTTCTCGGATTCGCGCTCCGAGCAATCCGCGAGTTTGCCGGGCAAGGTCATGCTTTCCAGCGCGGACTTGCGGATGACGAGGTCGCGAGCCTTCTTGGCGGCATCGCGCGCGCGGGCCGAGGTCAGGCATTTTTCGACGATCGCGCGTCCTTCGCGCGGATTTTCCTCAAGGAACGCTCCGAAGGCGTCGCTGACCACCTGCTGGACGATGGTCTGCACCTCGGGGTTCATCAGCTTGACTTTGGTTTGGCTTTCGAACTGCGGGTCGCGGTGTTTGATCGAGACGATCCCGGTCAGCCCTTCGCGCGTGTCGTCGCCGGAGAAGTTCGGATCGGCTTCCTTGAGCAGGCCGGCCTTGCGCGCGTAATCGTTGATCGTGCGCGTGAGGGCCGCCCGCAACCCCGTCATGTGGGTCCCGCCGTCGACGGTGTTGATCGTGTTGGCGAAGGAGTAAACGGATTCGGAATAAGCGTCGGTGTATTGGACGGCCACTTCCACGCCGATGTTGTCGACTTCCTTGTTGGCGTAGACCACCGGGTGCAGCGTTTCCCGGTTGCGGTTCAGGTAGCGGACAAAGGATTCAATCCCGCCTTCAAAATAGAATTCGGTGGCTTGTCCGGTACGTTCATCCTCCAGCGAGATGGTTACTCCGCGGGTGACAAAGGCCATTTCGCGAAAGCGCGTCGCCACCGTCTCGAAGCGGTACGTCTCCTCGCCTTTGAATATTTCCCTGTCGAAACGAAAGGTGGTTTTCGTGCCGGTCCCCGCGCCAGACGCCTTGCCAATCACCGCCACCGGCGCCTTGGGCTTGCCGCGTTCGTAGCGCTGAAAGTGGATCTTGCCGTCGCGTTTGACCTCGACCTCGCACCACTCGGAAAGCGCGTTGACGGCGCTGACGCCCACCCCATGCAGCCCGCCGGACACCTTGTATCCTCCGCCTCCGAATTTGCCGCCCGCGTGCAGGATGGTCATCACCACCTCGAGCGCCGGCTTTTTCTTTTCCGGGTGCATGTCGACCGGGATGCCGCGTCCGTTGTCCTCCACCGTTACGCTTTCGTCGGTATGAATGACGACGTCGATCCGGTCGCAGGAGCCGGCCAGGGCTTCGTCGATCGAGTTGTCGACCACTTCGAAGATCAGGTGGTGAAGGGCTTTGACGTCGGTCCCGCCGACATACATGCCCGGCCGGCGCCGGACGGCCTCCAATCCCTCCAGAACCTGGATGTCTTTGGCTCCGTATTTAATTTCCGCTTCGGGTTTCGATTTCGGCATAATCTCCTCGGATCAGACCGCACCGGGCGGAGTCTTGCCCGCCATGCGGGTTTGCAGATAGGTTCGCACTTCGTCGATCCAACGGCGCTTGTCGATGTAATAGGCCATGCTGGCCACGACCACGACCGAACCGGTGTAGGCGTTCCCCAACACGCCCACCGCGCCAGCCCAGCTGTTGAACGGAGCCAACGACCAGATCGATGAGGTCAGGAAGTTCAGAAGGACCAGGAGCATCGGGATCCAGATCGAGACCGGGTACATCCAGCGCGAGGTGTTGATGCTGTTCCAGACGGCAACCATCACGCCGTCGCGGTGGAGCACGGTGCCGTGCATCGAAAACATAAAGAACAGGATGACCCAGAAAAAGAATCCGCCTCCCAAAAAGAAGACCAGTTGCGAGAGCACGGCCCCGACCCCCGGCGCCGCCAGAGCCACCAGCGAGACAAGAAACAGGATCGGCAACGCAACAACCAGGATGATCATGAAAAAGGCGGCACACAGCAAACCCATCACCAGGACGGTCCGCGCCCAGCGTCCAAGCGCATCCTTCAGCGGCCAGCGTGCGGTTTGGGTTGCGCCGCCGGTCCATACCAGATAGGCCGAACCGATCAGCAGCGAGAGCGCCACCAGACCCGCCGCCAGGAGAATGACCGCCATCCAATTGGAGACCGGCAGGACGATTGGATTGCCGAACGGTGTCTGGTCCGGCAGCGCGCCGGACATCAAACTCGGCGGGATCAGCGGAATGAAGGCCAGAAGAGAAAACAGGTTGAACTTTTCCGCCGCCAGCTTCAGGGCGTCGATCATCGGTGCGTTCGCCGGGTTGGTAAGCGCGGCTTTGGTCATGGAATCAATGATCGGAGCAAGCAACGCTGAAATGGAAAGGCGCGGTCCAAACCATAAAAAGGCGTCCACAAGGACCGGGATGACGAGGACTCCCGGATGTCCGTTGACGTATTCGATCGCCTTCCACACCGAAGGGAAGAATCCGATGGGCGCTTTCGGCCCGTCGATCTTGATTTTTTCCATGAAAAAATTATACCAGATGGAGTCCGGATTCTTAACACCCATATCATCTTTTTCAATAGTATCGTTCGAGGGATTTTCAGGCCGCGTGAAGGCCATTGCGATTAGCGAAGCGACGATGCCTGTCCTGGTGATCGTTCAGGGCAATCTCCGGTTTTCGAGCAGAGAGTGAGATTGCTTCGCTCCCGGAGCCTGCCCTGAGTGCCTCGCCCCCCGAGCGATGAGCATCGGTGATTTTCCGATGCGAAGAATTCGCGAGTGGGGGGAGCGAAGGGGTCGCTCGCAATGACTGCCTGCGATTGGGTCGCAGCCGGTCATCTTGCTGTTTCTTAACGTTGCGAATACAATCCATTTTGTGGGCAATCCGTCCGTGGTGGCGTGCATCACCGACTTCGGCACGAGCGATTATTTTACCGGAGCGCTTCACGGCGTGCTGGCTTCGCTGCTCCCAGGCGCGCCGGTAGTCGATATCACCCACGAGATCCCGGCGGGAGATATCCGGCGTGCGGCAATCGTGATGTGGGAAGCGCAGCCGGCTTTCCCGGACGGGACCGTTTTCCTGGTCGTGGTGGATCCCGGTGTGGGCAGCGCGCGCCGCCCGGCGGCGTTTCGGTTTCCCCGTTGCGGTGTGGTCTGCCCGGATAACGGGATAACGACCTTCCTGATCGAACGGTTCCCGGATTTCGACGCGGTGGAGATCGATCCGCAACGGGTGACGGCGGGTCCGATCAGCAACACCTTTCACGGAAGAGACCTGTTCGCGCCGGCGGCCGCCCGGCTGTACCGGGATGGAGGCCTTCGCGGGTTGGGTTCCGCACTCCTCTCCCCGGTGATGCTCCCTCTTCCCCTGCTTCGGGGGGAGGAAACCACCGGTTGGGACGGCGAGATTTTGTATATCGATCATTTCGGAAACGCCGTCACCAGCATCGGACGGATTTCGCATGATGGACGCTCGTTCGATCCCTGGCTGCGGACGGAGGCAAGCGCGGGAACGATCCCGGCAAATTCAAGCGTCCTGCTTTCCGACGGCACCGGTGTTCCCCTCCGGCGAACGTATACGGATGCCAAAGCCGAATCGGGGGCGATTGCGCTTGTCGGCGGCAGCGGCCTTCTCGAAATCGCATCCTGGAACAGGCCGGCCGGCGGCGGCGCTGCTCTCCAACCCGGAGCCGTGGTGCGTCTGAAAACCATCGAATGAGGTTGGCATGGAACAACTGATCATCAACGGACAAAAACCGCTGCGCGGCGAGGTCACTCCTTCGGGCAATAAAAACACCGCGCTGCCGATGTTGGCCGGCTGCCTGTTGACGGCCGAACCGGTCGTGCTGCACAACGTTCCCGAAATCCGCGACGTGCAATGCATGATCGAACTCTTGCAGCAACTCGGTGTCCGGTTCGAGGCGCTCGGTTCCCACGCGTGGCGGATCCAGGCTGCCAATGTCAGTCATAAGGATCTGGATACGGAGATCTGCCGCAGGATCCGGGCTTCGATCCTGCTGGCCGGCCCGATGCTGGCGCGCGAGGGGAAAATCCGTCTGCCCACGCCGGGCGGCGACGTGATCGGCCGGCGGCGGGTGGATACGCACATTCTGGCGCTGCAGGCGCTGGGCGCGAAGGTCACCTACCAGCGGATGTTCGACATGCAGGCGGACCATCTGACGGGCGCGGACATCCTTCTGGATGAAGCGTCCGTCACCGCGACGGAAAATACGATCCTGGCGGCCGTGCTCGCCAAGGGTAAAACCGTTCTGCGCAACGCCGCGTCGGAGCCGCACGTTCAGGACCTGTGCCAGTTCCTTAATACTCTCGGAGCACGGATCCACCACATCGGGTCCAACGTGCTCAAGATCGAGGGCGTCGAGCGGCTGCACGGCGGGGAATACACGCTCGGGGCGGATTACCTCGAAGTGGTGAGCTTCATCGGCGCGGCGGCGGTCACCGGCGGGGAGATTCGCATCCGGAACGCGCAGCCGCAGCACCTGGCCATGTCGCGGCTCGTCTTCCGGCGGCTGGGGGTGGATTGGGAGATCGACGGAGCCGACATTCTCGTCCCAGCCTCCCAGCGCATGACCATCGAACAGGATCTGGGCGGTGCGATCCCGGAAATCAAGACCAACGTCTGGCCGGCGTTTCCGACGGATTTGACAAGCATCGCGATCACCGTCGCCACGCAGGCCCAGGGCACGGTTCTGTTCCACGATTGGATGTTTCCCAGCCGCATGTACTTCACCGACAAACTGGTCAGCATGGGCGCACGGATCATCCTGTGCGATCCGCACCGGGCGATCGTGCAGGGGAAAAACGAACTGGTGGGCGAGAATTTGGAAAGCCCGGACATCCGGGCCGGCATGTCCTTGATCCTGGCCGCGCTGGCGGCCAAGGGCGCTTCCAAGATCCGCAACATCTCCCAGATCGACCGCGGATATGAACGAATCGACGAAAAGCTGAAGGCATTGGGCGCGGATATTCAACGCGTGGCGGTATAACGAATTACCCAAAAAGGGCGCAAGACGTGGATCTCGACTCGGCGGACATGGAACGCGATCGGAAGACCGGCAGCCGGATCATCCCATTTCTCCTGGTGATCGCGGCCTGTTTGGTGACCGGTATCGCGCTCGGGTCGTGGACCGGCGGAAAAACCGCTTCCCCGGCCGAGCCGAAACTAGCCCCATTAACCTTGGTTTACCTCGGGTACGATAGCTTTCAGGCGCCCGCCGGATTGTCTTCGGTTTGGGTCTTAACACTGGATGGAAACGGCGGCGCGGAATTTCGAGGGATCCCTCCCGCGCTGGTGATCACCACGGCGGTCGGTCAGCCCGCCGTGCTGCGCGATTTTCTCGCCGACCCATACGGCGCCTCCGCCCGGATGCCGCAGATCCCCTACATCCCGCAGCCCTCGATGGTGGTATCGATCGACCGGCAGGGTTTCTCCACCGTTGTGAACCGCTCCGGCGGCGTTCCGATCGACGGCCATTACCTTCGCGGAGACGACCTGTTCGCGTTCTTATCCCAGGGCGGTCCCGATCCGATTGCCGGGCTCCGCCAGGAGCTGCGGGTCGTAAAATCCATGTTCGCCGCAGGCCCCTGCCCGAGCGAATCCTCGCTGGCGGGATTGAACCCGGAGCACCTGCTTTCCACGCTCGCGCCGGATGCGCTCGTCGCCGAGTGCCGGAAACGCGGCCCGTATCTGCAGGGTTCCGTCATCTTCCGGATCATGGATGATGCGATTCCGTGGCAATTGCCGGATGGATCGATCGGATTATTACCGGCAGGATAGATTTTTCGTTCTTCTTCGGGAGTCTTTTTGGTTGAAATATTCCTAGGAACAGTCAAAATATAACCACGAAGGCACGAAGACACCAAGGTTTATGATTTTCTTCGTGTCTTTGTGACTTGGTGGTATTTCATTTTTCAGATTTGCAGCTTAGTATCTTTGTGTCTTAGTGGTGTGCTATTT
>JBAVFZ010000209.1:0-5526 GCA_049684495.1 Anaerolineales bacterium
GTGCAGGGGTGTGGGGGCTGGGTCAGTTCCAAATAAAATCCTTAAAGCGATCGCTATAAACGATCCGCCGGTCTTCCAGGACGAGCATGCCCGCCAAGTCGGGATGCCGGTCCAGCCATTCCACGCCGCGCTCCGAGCCAAGGATCAACGCCGCCTTGGAGGCGGCTTCCGCGCGGCGCGCGCTGGGCCCGATAACCGTCGCCGTCAACACATCGGTCTCCGCCGGTTTTCCCGTGCGCGGATCGATCAGATGGTGAAACGCCCGGCCGCCGGAGACCCACTTGCGATAGTCGCGGCCGCTGGTGGCCACGCCTCCCCCCCACAGCGCGATGGTGCACAACGCGGCCCCGCTGAGAAACGGATTTTCCACTCCCACCGGCCAAGGGGAGCCGTCCGCCATCGGGCTTGGCGCGGAAATATCGCCGCCGGCATCCACCAGCACCGGCCCTTCGCGATCGAGCCGGGCGGCGGCGCAATCGGCCGCCCAGCCCTTGGCGATCCCGCCGAGATCGAGTTTTCCCCCGCTTGGAAGGCGGACCCGGCAGCGGGACCGATCCAATTCGATGCCATGCCAGTCCGGAACGACCGGCGTCACCCTTGCGACCATTTTTCCTCCGGAAGGCGACGACGGATCGAAAGACCGGTCGTACCCGGCGGCGACGAGCGCCTCGAGCAAAAGCGGATTTACCAGACCGTCGGTTTCCGACGCCGCGCGCAGGGATTCTCCGATCACGGCACACAGCGTCGGAGAGACGGCCGCAGCCTCCGGATGGGAATTGTTAAGCAGGATCAGCTCACTTTCCTGCCGGAACCGGCTGAGCGCCGCCTCCCATTCCTCAAACCACAGGGGCACCGGCCGCAATGGATCCGGCAACGTTGCTTCCCCGCCGTCGAGCAGGACGAGAATCCGAGATCCCATGGCGCGAAACTGAACTTTATGCATAAGGTTCACTTTGAGGATTGCGTGTTGGTCACCGGCGGCGAAGCCGGCTGATTGTTCACGCTTCGCAAAGATGGAACCGTGGTCGGTTGCACGGCCGCCGGGGCGGCGCCGGGATCCGTTCCGGATGTGCCGACCACGACATTCGGCTTCGCCAGGGTCGGGAGAGCCCGGTTCAACAGATCCATAATCGCCGGATCCTGGACGGTTCCGCCGCCGTTCAAGCCGCCGGCCAGCGAAACCAGGATCCATCCGCCGATCGTCCCGGCGATCGCGCCGGACGTTATTAGGAACTTAATTCCCGTTAAGTCGTTTTTCGCAGCCATTGTCTCCTCCTGTCAATCGTCATCCTGTTCGTCGCCCCCGCCGGAAAATCCCGAGCCGCCGCTGCTCGCAACAACCGCGCCGTTCCACAAAATCGCACCGGAGTTGGCGTCCACATAGACCTTTCCCGCGCCGAGTGTCACCTCGTAGGCAACCACTCTGCCGTAGATCACCAATTCGGGCGATTTGACCAGATAGGTGTTGGGCGCGGCCGAAAGCGCGATGGCCGCCGCCAGTTCCGGGGAAATCGGATATACCGTCGGAGTCGCTTCCGGAGTGGGCGTGACGCTCGGAAGCGGCGCCGGTCCCAGCGCTTGGGTCTGCGCGTTGGCTTCTGCGATCAGCGCCTGGTAGGCGGCTTCACGCGTCTGGAGCTGGGCCAACAGCTGGGGATCAAGCGTCGGGTTGGAGGCGGCTTGCGCCTGCCCGGCCATGCCGATCGCGGCCCCGACAATTATCAGAACGAATGCGGTGATGCCCACCGAAAAAAACAGAGCCATACGTTGCGCCATGAGGCCTCCTGATTACCGCGGGTTAATGATTCTTCATTGATTTATTTATACCGGGGGCAGGTTGGATTGGGATTGGCTATTCAACCGTGTTTTCCAATCCAATTCCAATCTTCCGGAATATGATTAAAGTAACTTCATTGAGTGGAACTTTCGATTCTGCCACCCTGAGCGCCCGCACCCCGTCTGCCCATGCGCTGGCTCTCGGAGCGATGGACGCCGGTCTTTTTCCGGTGCGAAGGTTTCGCGAAGAGGGAAGCATTTCCGCTCGATCCTGGTTTTTGAGCAGGGATGGCAGCAAAGCGATGGGAGCGATGAGTATTCGCGAGCGGGGACAGCCAAGGGTCTGGAAACGCAGGAATAGATGCTTCGCTTCACTTCCTCCGCTTCCCCTCGCTTGGCTCGGGACAGCCCGCCCCGGTGGGTTGGGCCGGGGGCGCGAGGGCAAGCTCTCAGCATGACGGTATTTTTCAGGGATCCCTAATCATGAGACCGCAATTATTGGATGCTGTCAGACCGCCACCCCGGATGGATACCACCCTAGGCCCGGGATTGAAAGCCGGGGGATCGGGTATGATTAATCCCGCCATGCATATTTTGTTGATCGAGGACGATACCCGGCTTCTGGCATTGGAAAAACAGGTGCTGGAGGAAGAACACCATACGGTCGATACCGCCGCCGACGGCGATACCGGCATGGAACTGGCGCTGCGCGGCACATACGACGTGGCCGTGATCGACTGGATGCTGCCCGGCCGCGACGGCCCGGCGATCTGCCGCGCGGTCCGCGCCGCAAAATTGCCCACCGCCCTGCTCCTGCTCACCGCCCGGACCCAGGTGGAGGACCGCGTGGCCGGCCTCGACAGCGGCGCCGACGATTACCTTTCCAAACCCTTCTCCTTCGACGAACTGCTGGCCCGCATCCGCGCCCTCTCGCGCCGGTTCACCGTCGCGGCGGGAGATTCCTTCGAACTCCGCGCCGGCGATTTGGTCATGGACCTGCGCGCCCACACCGCCCGGCGCGGCGAATCCCCGCTGGATCTCTCCGCCACCGAATGGAAGCTTCTCGAATGCCTCATGCGCCACCCGGGGCAGGCCTTGACGCGCGAGCAGATCCTGGATTACGTCTGGTCATTCGAAACCGAAGTCCAGCCGACGATGGTGGACGTGTATGTATCCTACCTGCGGACCAAACTGCGCCGCGAAGGCTCGGACGATCCGGTCGAGACGGTGCGCGGGATCGGATACCGATTAATCGCGTGATGTTCCGCCATCTCCGCCTCCGCCTTACTTTGCTCTATCTCCTCGGCGGCCTGTTGCTGGTCGCCGCGGTATGCGCCGCGGTGTATCTCCTCCTCCACGATCAATATCGAAGATCCATCGATCTCGCGCTGGAACACCGCGCCGCGCTGGCGCTGCACGAAGCCGGGGAAGACCTTCCGGCGGTGCTGGCGCAAGGCGAAATGGAATGGTACGCCGAGCGGGGAGGCAATCCTCCCGCCGTCACGCCATCGGAATCCGAAAAAGAAGCTGACGATTCGGGAGAAAACGACGACGAGGGATCAGAGACGCCCGCCACGCCGCAAGTCGCTCCGGCCGTTCTCTGGCAGCCCGGTGAAGTGGAATTCGACGCCGAGCTTTCGCCGATCTCCCTGACGGCGGTCCGCACGGACGGCGGCGTGGACAACATCAGCGGTGGAATAAATTTCTTCTATGATCCGGCGGCGGCCGAAGCCGCCAGCCGCAGCGGGATCGATTTCCGTACAGTGGCCGATTCCTCCGGCCGCCGGATCCGGCTGCTTTCCCTGCGGCTTTCCGGTGTGCCGGGCTATACCGCGCTGCAGGTCAGCCGGTCGCTGGAAGACCAGGACCGGATCATGGCGGATCTGGTCAAATCCCTGCTGCAATGGGGCGTGGTCTTTGCGCTGGTTTTGGGGGCTCTCTCCTGGTGGCTCTCGGGAGGTGCGCTGCGCCAGGCGCAGGAAGCCTGGGACAAACAGCAGGCGTTCATCGCCCACGCCGGCCATGAGCTGCGCACGCCGCTGACGATGATCCGCGCCGCGGCCGAAATCACGCAGCGCAAACTCCCGCCCGATGATTCGCGCCGCGGCCCGGTCGCCGCGATCATCGCCGAAGCGGACCGCATGGGCCGGCTGGTCGGGGATATGCTGCTCCTTTCCCGGCTCGATGCGCACGCCCTGCGCGTGGAGCTTCACCCGGTGGAACTGGCTCCGCTGGTGGACGAGATCGCGGCCGCATTCGGCCGCGTGGCCCAGGAACGGGGCGTGGCACTCAAGACCGGCCCGGTGCAAGGCAAGGCGCGGGCCGATGCCGGGCGGTTGCGGCAAGTACTGCTGATCCTGCTCGACAACGCGCTGCGCCATGCGGCCGAGGGAAGCGCGATCGAAATCGAAAGCGGGGCCGCGGGAGGGAAGATCCTCCTGACCGTACGGGATCACGGGGCCGGCATTGCCCCGGAAGACCTGCCGCACATCTTTGACCGTTTCTACCGCGGACGCAGCGACAGCCCCGAAAGCGGAAGCGGGCTGGGCTTGACAATCGCCAAGGAGTTGGTGGAGGCGATGAACGGGAGAATCCGGATTGCGAGCGGGCCCGGCCGCGGCACGACCGCGACGGTGGAACTGTTAAAAGCGGAATAACGGAAACAACCCTTGTCATTATTAATTACTCCGTCATCCTTCGAGCGTTCTTTTTTGATGCCGGAATAATTAATGGGGAATAAGGTTCAATACGGTCGGCGATTAGTTTGAATTATTTAGTGATGTGTTTGGGCCAATAACTCATCCGGGTTGAACCATCTGAAATTTTTTCCCTTTTATTAAAATCGTTTAAGATCAATTCACCCAAAACGTCCTAGAGAATAGGGTGTCTTGATTAATTAATTCTTTTTGGTAAAATATTCTCGTGCGCTGCGCAGCCAGCCCCCCTCTGGTTGCCGGTGCACATTTTTATTTTCCATTTATCTTCTCCGCAGAGAATTGGTATATTAATCAAGTTGTCAATTTCATTCAAATAATTGCATCTTCAGGTTTGCATTATTTCTTCAACTCCACCAATTGTTTACTTTTCTCTTTGATTTTGATTTGAATCTCCGATATTAAGGTAGTATCCCGTTCTACTTCCTCCTTGCTTTTCCGCTTTTCTTGAGCAAGTCTCATCGCTAATATAAATCCTGCTGCTCCGACTGCTATGATAACCAACATATATGCTAGGGGAATTGGACGAGGAAGTATCCAGACGGAAGCCGCCGCGGCTCCCATGAGGACAACCGACAAGCATCCATTTCTAAGAACGCGGGATGGGCCGGCGATTAATTGAAGCCTTGTTTTTTCCAACTCGTTGATTTCACTCTGTAATTGTTGGATCTTCTGTTCGGAAGATAGGCTAGATTTGTTAGGTTCCATAATTGCCTCCGATGAATACGACCCTTTTTGCACAACAATTACGAGTCAGTCTTCCCTTTCTATTACAGGTCTTTTAGCATTAATCGCCTTTGTGAAACTACCCCATAAAGCTCGTGCAAAATAGCCTATTGCTATCCCGACAATTGCTGCGGAAAGCAAGCCGGAAATTATTGCAACAGGAACTCCTAATCCTGGCATGGAAGATTCAATCGCCTTCCCAATAGTCTCTGCGACATATTTTGAAAATATGCTGGCGATTATTATGGAAATAAGGCCAATTATTACTGATTCAACTACCTCAATGATGGTTTTCACAACAAATCTACCT
>JBAVFZ010000210.1:0-7382 GCA_049684495.1 Anaerolineales bacterium
CCTACAGGCCGGGGGAGAGATGGGATGGTAAACGGAACGCATCCATACCGGAGAGGCATGGGAAGAAGCAGAGGTAACGGGTGGGTGACAAGAAAAGGTTTGACCGGCATGGAAGGGGGATGGAGCGGAGCATGAATGGCTCCGGATCACATATATGAAAAAGGCGGAAAAGGGGATCCTGCGGGCGCGTAATGCGTTGGTTCGATAAGAACCGGCAGGAGCGCACCTGCCAGGTGCGGCATTCTAAAGCCACTGCAGTTGGCGGTTGTAATTTATTAAAACCTTGGCGCCCTTTGCGTCCCTGGCCCAGCCCGACCAGGGCGGGCTTTGCGGTGAGAAAATTATTTTTAATCAAAACCGCCCCGATGATCTCGGGGCGGTCTGTTTTACTTCGGCGCGGTTTCCTCGAGGAGCTCACCATCTCCTCCGCCCTTTTTAAACCGGTAGGTGATCCGGCCGCGGTCAAGGTCGTAAGGGGAGAGTTCGACTTTCACGCGGTCCCCGAGGAGGATGCGGATGTAGTTCTTGCGCATTTTGCCGGAGAGGTAGGCAAGCACCGTATGGCCGCTGGAGAGCGAAACCCGGAACATCGTACCAGGCAGCGCCTCGATGATCAGGCCTTCCATTTCGATTTTTTCTTCCTGCTTTGTCATGCCCTGCTCCCGGCTACCCCCGGCTGGCGGAGGTCAGTCGCCGTTATCCACCTTGCGTTCCCGCCGTTTTAATCTGCGGATGGATTTTTTCTTCTGGATCCGGCGCAATTCACTTTTGGAAACGAACCAGCGCTTCCTACGGACCGTGCTGAGGATGCCCGAACGGGTGACCTTTTTGCGGAACCGCTTGAGCAGGCTGTCCTGGCTCTCGTTCGGACGGAGTATGACCGTCGCCATCGTATTCACCTCCTTTCCTCAACAGGGGCATTAAAAAAAACTCGGCGCGTCCATGACATCGCCGAGTTTTGGATCAGGAGAAGAAGCTGGGAAAGAGAGGATCGGCGTTGAAGGATCTCCTCCGCAAGCAGTTCTCAAATCCTGCCGCCCTCGGGCGGCACCCTGCGTATGGGTTTCAGGTTCGTCCCTGTGTTCTTCCCGGGACGGAAGGGTAACCCGAAAACCTCGTGGATTATACCCCCTTCCGAAGGGTTGTCAATTTTGCGGAAAAAACACGCCCCGGATACCGGGGCGCAGGGGGGTATGGAGAATTCCCAAACCGGAGAGTTTCTGCCCTATTTCCCTTCGCTCTCGGATTTGTTTTCCTTGAGATGTTTTCTGACCCGTTCTTCGACGGTGTGCGCGTCGACATCGACGACGGAGATGATCTTGTCTTTGCCCTTCTCGCCTGCGATGATCTCGAGCGCGCTTGTCCGGACGCCGAGTATATGAGCCACCAGCTCCAGAAGCGCTTTGTTGGCGCTGCCCTCCACGGGCGGGGCGGTAAGCCGGATCCGCAGCGTGCCATCCGAGGAAATTCCGGTCAACTCGTTTTTCCGAGAGCGGGGGGTTACGTGTACCGCTATCGCCGACCCGGTCCGTCCGTCATGAAAGCGGAATCGACGCATGCTTTCCTCCTACCCGAGCAATCCGATCAGGATGGTAGCCAGAACCTGAACGATGATAAGGAAAATAAAAGGACTGAAATCGATCATCCCGACGGGCGGGACCACCCGCCGGATGGGGGCAAGCATCGGTTCGACGATGGAAGCCATGGTCTGGCGAAAGGAGTGGAACGGCGGAAAAACCCAGGATGAAAGGATGTATACGAACACCAGCAGGGTCAACAACAAGGCCAGCATGTTGATGAAGTTCGCCATTCGTCTCTCCGTATTAAAGCCGCCCTCGGCGGTGGATTATATCATCGGACCGGCGGGTTTTGCGCGTCTATGGACATGCGCCGGGGACCGAACAGGGCGCGCCCGATCCGAAGCATGGTCGCGCCTTCCTCGACGGCCTGCTCGAAATCATCCGACATTCCCATCGAGAGCTCCCGCCACCCGGCTTGCGGCAGTTTGCGGCCGGCGCGTTCGCGTAATTCGCGCAACCGGCGGAAGACCGGGCGCGACGTCTCGGGATCCTCGGCATACGGAGCCATGGTCATCAGGCCGGCCACGGCCAGGCCGGGAAGCGGGAGGATTTGTTCCCACTCGCGGAGAATTCCATCCCAGGCGGAGGCCTCGGTCGCGGGGAAGCCGAATTTTGAATCCTCGCCCGAGAGGTTGCACTCCAGGAGAATCGTGATGGTCTTTCCGGCTTCGGCTGCGAAGCGGGAGAGCCTCCGCGCCAGGGCCAGGCTGTCGATCGAATGGATCAGCGGGAAGAGCCCGGCCGCCGCTTTGGCCTTGCGGCTTTGCAGATGGCCGATCATGTGCCAGGTGATCGACGGATCGAGCGTCCGGATCTTCGGTTCGGCTTCCTCAAGGTAATTTTCCCCGAACTCGCGCAGTCCGGCGGCGAAGGCCGCCCGGATCGCTTCGGCCGGCTGAGCTTTGGAGACGGCGATCAGCCGGATGCCGGCGGCGTCGCGGCCCGCACGCGCCGCCGCTGCGGCGATCCGCTCGTGTACCTTGTGAAGCCGATCGGGAAAAGGTAAAGGTTGCATCACGAGTTTTTTACCACGGATTGCACAGATTGACCACAGATTTCACGGATAATTCCAGTAAAAATTTTTTCTAAATGGAATTATTGCATACCTTCCTATAAATCCTGAAAAAAATCCCGTCAATCCTGTCTATTCTTCCAGCCACATCAACGCGGCAAACCTTCCGGTGCGGCCGTGCTCGGCGCGGTGGGAAAACCAGTCCTCGGTATGGCAGGCGGTGCAAACGCCGGCGAGCTCGATTTTAATAACGCCCGACCGGCGCAGCGCATCCTGGTTCAACGCCCACAAGTTCAGGCGCGTCTCTTCGCCGCGCCGGATGAGCCAGTCCCCGGCTTTATCGCCGAATGCGGCATTCAGCGCATCCAGCACTTCCCCGCCGACGGCATAGTGGTCGGGGCCGATCGAGGGACCGATGCCCGCGAGAATATCCTCCGGCCGGGAACCGAACTGTGTGCGCATCGCCTCCACCGCTGACGCGGCGACCCCGGCGATCGTCCCCTTCCAGCCGGCGTGCGCCATACCGGCCGCGCGGCGGACGGGATCATACAGAAGGATCGGCACGCAATCGGCGAACCGCATGCACAGGGTGAGCTCGGGCTTATCGGTGACCACGCCGTCGGCTTGCGGGAGCGGCTCGCCCGCGCGGCGGCGCGCGGCCAGGAGGACGCGGGTCGAATGCACCTGGTGCAGTTCCGGGACGGATTCCGGTGCCCGATCGAAGAGGGCAAACGCCCGCCGGCGGTTTTCGGCGACCGCGGCGGGATCGTCGCCGACCGATGAGCCCATATTCAACGATTCAAACGGCGCGCGGCTCACGCCGCCGCGGCGGGTGAGGACCGCGTGATGCACCCCGGCGGCCTCGAACGCGGGAAAGGTGTAATAACGAACCCCGCCCCGTTCCTGAAAGCTCATGCGCGCGGAGAAGGTTTCACCGCCAGGTCTTCGTCCATGCTTTCCTGCACATACGGATAGGCGAACCAGACGCTGGTGAGCCCGAACAGGGAGCCGGTCAGAATCCGGAGAAATGGGGTGCTTTCGCGGAATGGAAAATGAAGGAAGGGCAGGTAACTCAGGAGTTGCGTGCCGCCGTCCAGCCCCATCGGGATAACACCCAGCAAAAGCCACAGCGCCCAATGGAGCGGTTTAATTTTCCCGCGCAGGAAATAAAAGGCGATGCCGCCCAGCAGGAGAAAGGCGTAGATGGCCACGTCCCGCTCGCACAACGCGATTTTATATCCCAGGATCGGATCACCGGTGAACGCCCGCGCCTTCCAAAGGTCGTTTGGATCGATCCCCGTTACCGCGGCGAATTCGTCGCGCGGGTAATCCGGCGCCTCCCCGAAGAGGAAGAACGAGCGGAACCCGAGCTGGTGGCAGCTGAAGCTGTAGATGGTGTAGATCCACGACGCGGGGCGGGTTGCGCCGACCTTCATCAACACCGGCGCCAGGATCGCCAGGCCGAGATAGACGGCGACGAATCCGTTGAACGCCGCCAGCCAATGGCGTGAAAACCAGACCGCCAGGCGGTCCGCGCCGCTGGATAGCGCCTGGATGGGTTTGGGCACGTCGGTTGCATTCCGGTACTGCCCGATGGCCTGGCCCAGGGCCAGCGCGCTTTTTAATTCCCCTTGGGTCAGCGGAACGGCCAGCCGCCGCCCGTCCACTTCCGCCGCCGGCACGATCGCACCGTAAGTTTGTTTCCAGTCCGGGCGCGAGTCGACATCGCGGACATCCAGGATATGCGGGAATTCCGGCTGCAGTGCGTCGGACCATTCCCGCGCCCGTGTCGCGGCCGGATCGTCTTTGCGGATATACAGGTTGACGTGCATGCTCATGATTCCACTCCCATTTGCTTAAGGGTCGATTCCAGATCGGCGGCATTCAGCGTGCCGATCCTGATTCGCCGGATCGTCCCCGTCGAATCGATGAAGAAGGTTGTCGGTAGTCCGCGCACCAGGTACAGGTCGCCGGTAAGTCCCGCCGGATCCGTCAGTACGCGGATCCACTTCAGGCCGAGCTCGTCCGTGAAGGCGCGGACGGCATCGACCGGCTCTCCGGTTTCCACGGCGACCACGGCCAGGGAATCGGCATAGGTACGGGCAAAGCCGTCCAGCAGCGGGAGTTCCTCCCGGCACGGCTCGCACCAGGTCGCCCAGAAGTTGAGGATCACCGTCTTGCCGCGCAGGTCGGCCAGTGCCGCGGAACGGCCGTCCAGCCCGCTCAGCGAAAAATCGGGCGCGGGCGCATCCACAACCGGAGCGGGCGCGGCGGTCAGCGGCGTCGTGCCGGGAGCCGGGGCGACCGGCGTGGATCCGGACGCGCCCGGCGCGTACCAAAAGGCCGCACCGGCGCCCGCCCCCAGCGCAATCCCGAGCAATAGTATTCCGATGAACTTGACCGCGCGCATGCTGGATACCCGGCCTAGAGGCCGATCTCCCATCCCGGCAGTATCCCCGCCAGGAACGAAAGCTCGCCGGCGGCGAAGAGTATACCGAATCCGATCATCAATATTCCGGCGGCGATTGAAATGTAGCGCGCGATTTTCGCCAGGCGGCAGATCCAGCGCCCCATCCTGTCCATCAGCAGCGCGACGATCAGGAACGGCACGGCCAGCCCGGCGGCATACACGGCCAGCATCATCATGCCCCGGCCAAGCGAGGCTTCATATGCGGCGAGGGTCAACACCGACCCGAGCACCAGGCCGATGCAAGGAGTCCACCCGGTGGCGAAGGCAAACCCCACCACCACCGACGATGCCAGCCCCCAGCGCGGGTTGGGCTGCACGTTCGGCCGCGTCCCGTATTCCAGAAAAGGAAGATGGATCACGCCCGTCATCTGCAGCCCGAAGACCACCATCAGCACGCCGCCGATCCGCGCAATCCAATCCCGGTAGCCGATCAGCAGCCGGCCGGCGGCCGAAGCCGTCGCCCCCAGGGCGATGAACATCAGGCTGAAGCCGAGCACGAAAGCGGCTCCGTGAACGAGCACCCGCCAGCGTTCGACCTTGGCCGGATCGCAGCCCGCGGCGTGCCCGGCCAGATAGGCGACGTAGCCGGGCAGGATCGGCACCACGCACGGCGAGAGGAAGGAAACCACTCCGGCCAGCCAGATCCACCCGAGGGAGAATTCCGAAACGCCCATGATGCCGTTCTACCCGATGACCTTGACCCGGGTGCCGCCCGGCATGCCCACTATCAAATCGCCGAGCGGATACTCCACAACCGGATTTGTCCAGCGGAAAAGCCATTTGGCGTCGTCGGGGCGGGCGTTGATGCATCCGTGGGATTTGGGAATTCCGAAATCGTTATGCCAATAAGTGGAATGGACCGCTTCCCCGTGCCCCGAAAACAGGCTGGTCCAGCCGACGCCGATCAGATCGTATCCGGTTTCCTGGGTTCCCCCGCTCATCCGCATGCCGAGACGCTTGCGCCAGATCGGATGCTCGCCCACCGGGGTCGTCCATTCACCGGTTTCCGAATCCTTCCCGCCGGACGAAATCACGGCGTAATAAACTTCCTTGCCGTTTTCCAGCGCGGAGAGGGTCTGCAGATTTTTATTTAATGTAACGACGATCAATTTATCGTCGACGTTGGGTGAAATCGGCGCGAGTTCTTCGGCGGTGATCACCCGCAACCCGTCGGCGCGGGCGTATATCGGAGCGGCCAGTTCGTCGAGGAAGTACCACGCCCGGCCGGCGCCGTCCTTGACCACTTTCGTCGCCGGGTAGATCGAGGCGTAATACATCGTGGCCGGGTTATTCGGCTGCACCAAAAACACCGGCGAGCCCGCATCCGGAGCCACATGCCCCTCCACCCACGGGACGCTCACCTCCACCCAGACTTTCCCCTCCGGGATGGACTCAAGCGGAGTCTGGATTTGGAACTCCATCGGGAAGACATACGGAGCCCACAGATACCCTTCGGGTGTTTCGAACCAGCGGTGGTTGTGTGGGCTGTAGGATGGACCGCGGCCGACGACCTCGCGCAGGATCTCCACGAGGTTATCCGGATACTTCTTGCTGAGCTCGGCTGAATCGGCGTCCGGGCGCATGCGCAACGGTATGGTCGCCAGCACGCGCCCCAGACGCGCGCCGGGGGAATACTTTTCCTTCCATTGGTCGATCAGGTCGCCGCCGGATTGCAACCCAAACCCGGCCGGAATCTTCGGCCAAATCGGGGAACTCGCGCCAAGCGCGGTAAGTTTCAGGAAATTTCTGCGGGATAACGGCATCTTCAGGCTCCGGTGGAAAAGCATAACGTCAAGAGGGATTTTAGACAAGGGCGGTGGGAATTAGGGCCCTCACCCCGCCGGAAAATCGCCGGCTTCCCTCCCGTCACCTAGTTCCGGGACAGGCTCTCCCAGTTTATACTGGGAGAGGGGCCAGGGGTGAGGTAGAGAAGAGGAGGAAATTATGCTTTCCTACCGCAAGGAATTATGGTTCAACGTGCCCGGCCGCCGCGCCTTCATTAACATCACTTCCCAGGTGGAACAGGCGCTGGCGGAGAGCAGAATCCGCGAAGGCTTGGTGCTGGTCAACGCGATGCACATCACCGCCTCGGTCTTCATCAACGACGATGAATCCGGCCTGCACGCGGATTATGAAGCCTGGCTGGAGAGGCTCGCGCCGCACGAGCCGCTTTCGCACTACCGGCACAACCGGACCGGGGAAGACAACGGCGACGCGCACCTCAAGCGCCAGGTGATGGGTCGCGAGGTGGTGGTGGCGGTCACTGGCGGCAAACTGGATTTTGGTCCCTGGGAGCAGATCTTCTACGGGGAGTTCGACG
>JBAVFZ010000211.1:0-9974 GCA_049684495.1 Anaerolineales bacterium
TTCCAAAACGGAGGCGGAATGGGAAAGGCACCCGCACGATTCGCGAACGATAAGTTTGGTCGGCAAATATGTTTTCAGCGGAACGGTCCGCCCTTCCAGAAGATCCAACATTAATTTGGCGGAAGTCCAACCCTGTTTGTAAATCGGAAGCTTCACCGTTGTCAGGGAGGGCGATAAATATCCGGGGATGTCGATATTATCAAAGCCCGTAACAGCGATTTGTTCGGGTACCCGGATCTTCCTTTTCGCCAGTTCCTTCATGGCTCCGATCGCCGTGCCGTCGTCGAAACCAACGATGGCGTCGATATCCCCGATCCCCGCGTCCAGAAAATAGCGGACGGCCTCGACTCCCGAACCAATCGAAAATTCGCCCGTATGAATCAACCGTGGATCGATCGGAATTCCCCGGTCCCGTAAAACCTCCTGGCACACCTCCCAACGTTCCTGGGAATCCGGATTTCCCTCCGGTCCCTTGGCGAACGCCAGGCGGCGGCAGGCATGCTGGTCGATCAAATGCGCGATCAACTCCCGCATGCCTGTGCGGTTGTCGATCAGCACAGACGGGATATTCCCCGCCTCCATGGAAACGCTGACCACCGGCTTGGGACGGAATTGCTCGCAAAACGGAAGCATGCCCTTGCGTCCCGCGAATAATCCGATAGAAGCCGATAGAATCACCAGCCCGTCGAAAACCTTCCCTGCGGCCAGTTGGAAAACCGTATTCCGTTGGGCTTCATATTCGTGGGGAGAATTCAGGCTGCCGCCCTCGATAATAATGCAGCTCATTCCGGCGGCCGTGGCAAAATCCAAAACCCCGTCCAGAAACATCTGTTGAAATGGATCGATAGTCCAATCGATCAATAGGCCGATGGTTTTTCGCCGGTGATTGGATGCAACCTGCATATTATTATCCGATCTAATAATCCTTCACAATATTGTAGACAATTTGACAGCCCGAACTCGTAAAAAGCGGAGTAATACGTTTGAACACAATTAACCCGAATTTATCCGGGAATGTCTATCCAAGACCTGCAATAATAAAAAAGGATAATGGGACTTTTCGGGTCCTTTATGTTCGTATTGACCCTTTATTATAAAAGGTCAGGTTATCGACAGGATATGCTTCCATTAGCAGGGTGTTGAAAAAGCCGGTCGAGTAGCCCACGCTCTTTGCGGGCGTATCGAGACCGCGCCAAATTACCGGTGGTCTCGATACGCAAAAACCGCTACTCGACCACCTTCGATGCCTTTTTCAACAACCTGTTAGATACTAGACTTCCAATGCCATTCGCCGAGTATGATTAAGACAAGCTTCTGAAAAATTCCGGATTTGTCATTGCTTCGCTCCCTGCCCCCGAAGAATAAAAGGAAAGGCGGTCACTCGAACAGGCTGTTGAAAAAGTCGATCGAGCCCTGCCCCGGCTTCGCCGTGCCGGAGCCGGGTAGCCAGCGTCCTTTGCGGGCGTATCCCTGGCTTGTCCTGGCCAGACCAAGCAAAAACCGCTACTCGACCACCTCCAAAGATTTTTTCGCCGTCCTGCTAAATAATATTAACCTGTTTTTCCGCACCCGGGAAAGAAGATAGTGCAGAGGGGGAAGGGGAAAAATCCGAGAAGACCTTCTACCGCGGTTTTCCGTCCAATCGGCCGATATCGGTCCGGTGTTCCACGCGCTGCAGGAACTCCTCCACTACATCCACATCCCGATGCAGTGTCAGGGAGATGGCTTTGACGGGGCAGATCTCCGCGCACCGGCCGCAGCCTTTGCAGCGGTCGTCGATCCGGGCATGCCCGTATTCCACCTTGATTGCCTTCACATAACAGACGTCCACGCATCGCCCGCAGCCGACGCAGGATTCTTCGACCTCGACCGTCAATCCCGGCACACGGACCACCGTATCCCAAAAGGCGTGCGGTCCAAGCCGCAAACCGTGCCGGATCGTGCAGCAGCAGTCGCAGCAGAAGCAGACCGCCAGCATCCTCCGGTACGGGATCCCCAGGGCAAAGGCATCAAAGGAGGCGTGCACGACCAGCGGCACCAACCCCTTTTCCATCGCGGTGCGGGCGTGAGCGAGCGCTTCCTCCGTTCCGACGGTCCTGCCCATCGAAGCGTGGATCCGGGTCGCCCCCTGCCCCAGGAACAGGCAGCCGATGGTCTCCGGGTACGCGGTGCATTTTTCGGCATGCCGGCAGATGCAGCGGTGCAGGACAACCCGCGCATCCGACTTGGTGATCAACGGTTCGAGCAGCTCCCTCGGCAGGACTACGCTTTTCTCCGAGCGGACAGCCTCGTGGACCGGGAGGATGATCGATTCATTTTCATTTGTGCTGAACAGGGGACGGACCAAATAACCGACCACCGGTTGGTTTCCAATCCGGTTGGCCAGCTTGCTCAAGGGCCAGAACTTCATCAATAAATCGAAAACAAGCTTCGGACGCCCCACGTAAGGGATCTCCAGGGCCGCCGTCCTTTGCGCGTGGACGGCTGTCATGATCGGATTTTACCCCATTCAAAAACCAAATCGTCTTCCCCGCATTCTATCAGCGGGGATCCAGGGCGTGCTCAATTTAGACCGTTGTATCGGATTTGTGGATGCCGGCCACGTAAGCTCAGGTATGACGATTTGTTCGTCATCCCCGCGTGGTTCTAGCGGGGATCCAGAGCGTACGCATTTAGAACCGATTCTACTAATTCGTGGATGCCTGCTAAGTACAGGCCGGCATGATGGTTTTTCGTCATCCCGGCGCCTGCCCCCCGAGCGATGAGCGACGGTATTCATTCGGCGCGAAGACTTACCGAGCCGGGGTGATCAAAGCCGGGATCCACGAGGATCAAGATCATGGATACCGGCCAAGTTCACGCCGGTATGACGATCACAGGTTCGTCATCCCGGCGTGGTTTAGGCCGGGATCCACAGCCAACACAAACACAACAGAATCTGGTCAATCAAGAATCCCTGCCAAGATTATTATTATTATCGGTTGTTCAATCCGGATACACCCGCCAGCCGATTTGGTCCAGATCGGTCCCTTCGGCCATCCGAAGCGGCGCCTCTGCCACCAGCACCTCGGCCTCGACCGCCACCGATCCGTCGGGGAGGTGGATTGCGCTGCGGGCCTCCGCGATCCGCCCCCGGTCTTTGACCAGTTCGCCGCGGATGACCAGCGGCACGCCGATCGGAACCGGTTTCCGGTAGCGTAATTCCATCTTCATCGTCACAAAGAAGCGGAATGCGGTCGCGCCCAGGACGGTGCGGCCGGCAACTTCGTCCAGGATCGCGGCGGAAATCCCGCCGTGCAGGTGGCCCGGGTATCCCTGGTAATTTTCCGGCGCCGTCCAATCGACGCGCACTTTGCCGGGCGTCTCGGTATAGAATTTTACATGCAAGCCGGCTTCATTCTGCAAACCACAGACGAAACACATTCTGGAATTGGGTTGCTTATCGCGAGGAGCCTGGGATGGATTGTCCGGCATTTTCCGCTGTTCCTCCTGGATCGCTGATCCCTTGAAAAATCACCCCATTATACCTACATCATTATGCGTCGCCGGCGGAATAACCGATACAGAGAACAAGCCGCACAGAACGGCGCAGGAACGCTCCTTCCACGGCCATCCAATCCGACAGCCGCATCGACCGCTTTCCAATTGATGGAGCCCGATCCGGATCGCCGCGGGTACGCCGGTCCAGGCCTGCGCGGGCTTGACACGTCATGCACGGGGGGATATTATGAGAATGGTTCTCATTCTCATAATAAAGCAGGTGGCCGCATGAAAACAAGCCTCGCTCCCTCCCTCCGCCTCACCCGCCAGCGGCGGCTGGTGCTCGATATCATCCGGGAAGCCAAGGGGCACCTGGATGCGGATACGCTCTACCGGAGAGCCAAAGACCGGAATCCGAAGATCGGCTTGGCGACCGTTTACCGGTCGCTCGCGCTCCTGCGGGAAGCCAACCTGGTGCAGGAACACCGGCTGGGGGAAAACCATTCCCATTTTGAGCCGGCCGGAGGCTCCCTGCACCATCATTTCACGTGCCTCAAATGCGGGCGGGTCGTGGAGTTCCGCTCGCCGCAGGTGATGCAATCGGCGCAAGCGCTGGGCAGGCGCAAGGGGCTGCAGATCGTCGATGTGCGCCTGGATGTGACGGGATACTGCGCATCCTGCCGGCCGGCATGATTCGCACGCCGGTTAAACCTCCCCACCGGATCGGATAAAAGGATCACGATTTGCATGAACGCTATTTGGATGGCTGCGCTGCTGAGCCTGATAGCCGGCATGGGCACCGGTCTGGGCGGGATTATTGCGATCATCCGCAGACCCGGCCGGCGGGCTTTCGGTTTTTTAATGGGGATCACGGCCGGGGTGATGATCTCGCTTTCCTTTCTTCAACTGGTGAGCGAAGCCTGGAAACTACAGGGATATCTCACCGCCACGATCGGTTTCGGAGCCGGCGCGATCCTCATGTTTGGATTGGACATCCTGCTTCCGCATATACACTTCGGCGAGCGGGAAGGCGCTGCGGCGAATGTGCTTGAGGGGGATAAAGCGGCGGGAGATCCTGATTGCGAATCCGATCCGGAGGCTTCGCTTCCGATCCGCGGGCAGGCATTGAATCGCGGAAAGGATCGAGAGGGCCGCCACCCGCATTCTGGCGACGGCCGGGATGTTCCCCGAAGGAGGAATCCGGTACTTCTTCAAAGCGGCATCCTGTTGGCCATCGGGATCACGATTCACAACCTGCCGGAGGGGATCGCCGTGGGAGCGGGTTACGTGCATCTCCCCGAATTCGGGTTCTTCATTGCGTTGGCGATCATGCTGCACAACATCCCGGAAGGCATCGCCACCGCGCTGCCGCTTTGCCAGGGCGGGATGCGCCGGAGGGACGCATTCCTCGTCGCGCTTCTCTCGGGGTTCGCCGAACCTGTCGGCGCGCTGGCCGCGGCTTCCTTCCTCGGGAACTTTAAATTCCTCATCCCCGGTTCGCTCGCCTTTGCCGGCGGGGTGATGATGTTCATCACCCTGGACGAACTTATCCCCATCGCCCGGGAACACGGCCACCAGCATTACGTGGCGATGGGGTTGATCTCCGGCTCGATTGCCGTGTTCCTGTTGTCCGGATTGATGGGGGTATGAATCCACGAAGCCCTGCCCCGGGTTCGCCGGGCGGGGCCGGGCGAGCACGAAGAAGATCTGAAGGACACGAAGTTTTTTTTAGCAACGGCTCAAGGATGAATATTTATTAATAGTCCGCGGATTCCGCAAATGGTTTGAGTGATCGTGAAATTATTTCAATAGATTATTCCGCGAAATCCGGTTATTCCGTGTAATTCGCGTACTGGGATTTCCAGACCAGGCAGTGGCAGTTTTTATTTTAAACCAAATATCTTGGTGTTCTTCAGGTTTTTCTTCGTGTCCTTCGTGGATTCCCGAAGAACCCGGCCATAAACCCGCGCCAGGTCCTCCGGGCAATCGAGATCTTGCGCCAGCGAAGCACGTCGAATCACAAAAACCTTCGCGTCCACGCTTCGCGCGGCTTCGCGATGCCTTCGAAAAGAACGGTCACCGAAGGAAAAGCGGATCAACCCGGGCGGCGCCATCAACAATAAATTCGTCCCGCGCCCCAGACGATCGGGAGCCATCACCAGAAACGGCGGTTTTCCGGCGTGTTTCAAGGCGCCGACGATATCCGCTTTTTTCAGCAACGGCAGGTCGGCCGGCAAAACCACGACCGCGTCCGCACCGCGCCGGACGGCTTCCCGCGCCGCGCGCGCGAGCGCGCGGTTCAATCCATCGCGCGTTTTTTCCGGCACAAAGACCGCGCCCCGGTTTATGGCGATGTTCCGCACGGCGCGGTCCTTGCCTACGACGATCTTCCCCGTGATTCCTTTCACCCCATGGAGAGCTCTCAGCGTGTGCGCGAGCAGGGCGCACACCAGTTCCCGCCGCTGGCCAATCGTCAACATTGCCGCGAGCCGCGATTTGGCCGCCGAAAGGCGTTTCACCGGGACGATCACCCAGCACTTCATCCGGCAAGGAGCGTCCGCGCGAACCGTAAAACCCGGGCCGCAAGCTCCCGCCGTCCGTTCTCATCGCGCATGAGCGTGTCGGCGACCTCAACCCGCATCCCCAGCTCTGTGATCCCCCCCGCCAGGGAGGAATCTTCCCGGTCGAGGACAAAACCGCGCAGGAGGTTGCGGTACTCGCGCGCCGCCTCCAGCGCGGAGGATTCACGTCCGAGTTCGCGGAACATCTTGGACAGCGGGCCTTTGACCGCCCGGCCGCCGATGATCGGCGTGACCGCAACCGCCTTCGCGCCCGCCACCTTTTCGCGCATGCCCGGAAGCGCGAGGATCGGCCCCAGGCTGACCAATGGATTGGACGGGCAAAGCACGACCGCATCGGCTTCGTCCAGCGCGGCGAGGAATTCGTTTGTCGGCAAAGCGGCATCCTTCCCGCGCAGGGTAAAACCCCTCACGGCCGGCTCGCATTTGCGGCGCACGAAATAATCCTGAAATTCCAAATCGCCTTCGTCGGTTGTGACGATCGTCCGCAGCAGATCGTCCGTGCAGGGCAGAACCCTCGGCCGAACACCAAAGGATGCGCACAAATGCCGCGTGACCCGGGTCAGCGTCTCGCCATCCCATAATCTCCGCGTGCGCGCCAGGTGCGTGGCCAGGTCGCGGTCGCCCAGCCGGAACCAGGCCGGCGCCTGCAGCTGGTTGAGGGCTTCCATGCAATGGAATGTATCTCCGGCGATGCCCCAGCCGGTCTCGGGAGAAGCCATCCCGGCCAGCGTATACATCACCGTATCCAGATCGGGGCAGATGGTCAGTCCGAAAAGTTCGAAATCATCGGCGACGTTGACGACAACGGTAAGGTTCTCCGGCGGCAGAATTCCCGCCAGGCCGTGAGCCAGCTTCGCGCCCCCCACCCCTCCGGCCAGCGCGAGGATTTTCAGATCGTCGAATTCGCCTAGCGCCACAGCACGACCTCATCCAGCGCCCGCCCGTCCGGCCGGCGCGGTTCCTCGGCGGGATACCCGGCCAGGATAAGCGCCTGGGCAACCCAGCTTTCCGGGAGCTCAAGCGCCTCACGAACGGCCTGCGGGCAGAATGCCGGCGCGCAAATCCAACAGCCGCCCAACCCTTCGGCCTGAACCGCGAGGAGCAGATTCTGCACCGCGGCCGCCGCGCTTTGCTCCAGCAACAGGCGTTCTCCCTCCGTCCGGCGGCCGGCCTGTTCGGGCAGGCAGGCTTCGTCCAGCAGCGCCAGAATGGCGAGCGGGGCGCCGCTGAGCCTATTCACAGAACGTTCGTTGCGCGCGCGGATCGCATCCGGCGGCTGGCCATCCGCTTCGGCGTCTTGGGCGTAGGCTTCGGCCATCCGCTCCGCCAGAGTCCGGCGCACGGCCGGATCCTGCAGCACGACAAACCGCCACGGCCGGGTATTGTGGGCTGAAGGTGCGGCGTGCGCGGCTTCCAAAATCCGGCGGATGATCGGTTCCGGAACCGGGTCGGGTTTGTACTGCCGGATGGAGCGCCGGGAAGTGAGGAAATCGATTTTTGGGTTATTCATATCGTAGGATTGCTATTGTACCGAAAAAGGGAAAGTTGATCGTCGGAATGATCGTCATACCGGCGGGTTCGCAGCCGGCATCCGGAAATGCCTGGGTCCCGGTTGGGATTACGCCGGGATGACGATCTGTTCGTCATACCGGCGGGTTCGCAGCCGGCATCCATTGGTTTTGGAATGTCTGTTATGCATAGAATTCCTGGATCCCGGCCAAAAACACGCCGGGATGACGATCGCCCTACTTCCCTGCCCGCATATCAAAAACTTTAGATAGCGCCAGCAGCGTCATCGCGTTGCGCATCGTCCCGGTTTGGATTGCGCGCCGCACTTCATCCAACGTGAGTTCGGCGCTCTCGATGTCTTCCCCGTCCTCGAGCCGAGGCACCTGTGTGCGCCTGACATTCCGCGCGAGGAAATGATGCGCGCGGTTGTTGAGGAACGCCGGATTGGCGTAGGACCAGCCGGTGGATTTCCACTCGCTCGCGGTGTATCCGGTCTCCTCCGCCAACTCCCGCCGCGCGGCTTCGAGCGGAGTCTCGCCCGGGTCGACCAGGCCGGCGGGGATCTCCAGCGACTGCCGGCGGATACCGAACCGGAACTGGCTGACCGTGACGATTTTTTCCTCCGGCGTGAGCGCCACCACATTCACCCAGTCGGGTGCCTGCAGAATGAGGGCTTGGAGCTCTTTTTTATTGCGGGGATTTTCAATCCAATCAAACCGGCTCTGGAATATCCGCAGGTCCGGACCCGGTTCGGACCGGATCACCTTCCAGACTCGTTCATCCTCCAGATCGGCAGGCATGGGCGGATTCTCCTTAAAATGGCGGGGCGGGTGAACCTATCGGAATGCGTCCTGGTCCCGGGGGCGAATCAATTCGGTCATCGTTGATTCCCGCATGGGGTACGGGAACCCGCGCGCGTGGACGACCGGCAGCGCTTCATCCGCCTGCCCCATGAGCAGCGAGGCGGCCGATGCGAGTTCATCCGCGGCCGCCACCTGGGTGATTTGAAGCCGATATTCGTTGAGGTCCATCCGGCCCCGGAGATCTTCCAGCGCGGGCAGGCCGGCCACGCCGATCGCCACGCCGACGATTCCATTGCGCCAGGCGCGGCCGTGCGAATCGTTGATAATCACGCCGACATCGGCGCCCGCCGCCTGCTTCAGCCGGGACCGCAGTGACCGGCAGGAGGCGTCCGGATCCTCGGGCAGGAGCAGCACCCATTCGCCTCCGGCATCCGTCTCCCCGATGTTCGACCGGTCGACTCCGGCGTTGGCGCAGACGAAACCCAGCCGGTGCTCGACCACCAGAAGCCCCGGCCGCGTGCGTAACACTTCGCGGCTTTCGCGCAGGACGACCTCGACAAAGCGCGGATCCTTCTGGCATTCCGTGGAAAGCGCGCGCGCCCGTTCCGAGGGCTCCACGCTGTTCAGATCGACCAGGCGCCCTTCGCTTTTGGAAACGATTTTTTGCGCGAGGATCAGGACATCGCCGTTTTCCAGGCGCACGCCGCTGGAATCCAACGACCGAAGGAGTAAACCGGCCAAGTCGTCACCTGCCCGGACGAGCGGGAAATTCGCAAGCGCGGTGAGTTGCAGGGACCGCCCCGGTGTCAAATCCGAATCCTTACCGCGTTCAGAGGGAGACGCCGGTGATTCGGATTCCGGCCAGGCGCGCGTGATACCGTTTGTTGATCCCCAGCAGGATCGAGGTGAATCCCTCCACGACGATGGAATTCTTCAGGGGACCGGCGTCATAGGCCGTCATCCCCGCGGCTTCCACCATCCGCATCGCGGAGACCTTGGCTTCGGCATCGTCGCCGCACACCAGCACGTCGCAATCGATCTCCCGCTCCGGATCGTCGAGGTATTCGGCGGATACGTTCTGAAACGCCGCCACGACCCGCACGCCCGGACCGAGCTGTTCCTGCGCTTCCAGGCTGGAAGATCCGGCCGGCGGCAGTTCGACGGTCGCCGGCCGTTCGGGATTGACGCACGCCCCGACGTTGATGAGGATCTTGCCCGCCAGCACGGGGCGAATCCTATCGAGGATTTCCTTTTGCGCGTTGTAGGGAACCGCCAAGATGATGAGATCGGCGTCCTTCGCCGCGGCCAGATTCTCCGCCCCGGAGATCAGCCCGGGCTCCCCCATTTTTTGATTTAGTTCCGCGCAGCGTTCGGCGGCTTTTTGCGCGGAACGGGAGCCGATCACCACCCGGTACCCGGATCGGACCCAGCGCATGGCCAGCCCGCCGCCTTCCGCTCCGGTCCCCCCGATAACAGCCAGCGTCAATAGAATCTGATTTGACACGGTCATACTCCTTTCTGATACCGGAGAGAGGTGGATGAGTGCGGTAAATATGAATGACGGATAATGGCGGAATTCTCCCGGTAGAGGGCTCTATTC
>JBAVFZ010000212.1:0-7086 GCA_049684495.1 Anaerolineales bacterium
CCATAAGGTCATCCTCGTGCGGGAGGCCGATAAATTCGGCTCCTTCTGGGTGGAGCCGCGGGATTTGGATGGCAACCTGGGGCTGGAATACAGCTATCATCTGATGAGGAATGAGATTATCCGCTCCAAGCGATTCCTGGATATTCTGGTGTCCTTAATATTATTAATATTGCTCGGCCCGCTGCTTGCGCTTCTCGCCGCGCTCATCGCGATCGAATCGCCGGGGTCGCCCTTTTTTTATCAGGAGCGGCTGGGCCAAAACCAGCGGCGTTTTCGCGTGCTGAAGTTCCGCACGATGTTCACCAACGCGGAACAGCAATTGGAGAAGTTTTTAAAGGAAAACGCGGAAGCCCGGGCGGAATATGGGAAATTCCACAAGCTGCGCCATGACCCCCGCGTTTCTCGCATGGGGAAATTGCTGCGCGTTTTCAGCGTGGATGAATTCCCTCAATTGGTGAATGTGCTGCGCGGGGAAATGAGCCTGGTGGGGCCGCGGGCCTACCTGCTCTCTGAATTAAAGGATATGGGAGATTATGCTTCGGTGATCCTGCGCGTCAAACCGGGCATCACCGGTTGGTGGCAGGTCATGGGCAGACATCAGATATCCTTCCATCAACGTCTGCAGATGGACGAATACTACATCAGCAACTGGTCCTTGTGGATGGATATCTACATTCTGATGAAGACGGTTTGGGTTGTCCTGACCGCCGGCGGGGCGTGAACCAATCGGCGTTCCCGCCCGTTGGCGCGGTGATTCTCTTTCAGACGATCGGCGCCGTGCTCTCACGGCGGGGAGGGTACTAGGGGATGTTCCGTCGATTTTCCGTAGACTTCGCGCTCTTCTCGATCTTTCTGGATGCGATCCTGGTCATCCTTTGCCTGATCCTCGCATCCATCCTTCGCCCCCTGTTGAACTCGCTGCCTTTTATCAAACAGATCATTGGGATTCAGGCATTTCCCATCGCCCTATTCGTATTATTTCCCTTGATCTGGGTGTTTTCCTTCCTGGCATTTTCCGTGTACGACCCGGGACGCATCCTCCGCCTGGAGGAAGAAATAACCAGAATGCTCCTGGGTTCGCTCCTGGCGGGAACCGCGCTGGCCGGGGTGTTGTACCTGACATACCGGGATTTCTCCCGGGCGATGTACCTCATTTTCTTCCTGCTTATGATTTTTTCCGCCGCCGGATGGCGGCTGCTTTACAAACTGATCCTGCGCCTGACGGGGCATCGGATTGTGCGGATCCACCGCGCGCTGATCATCGGCGCCGGCATAGTCGGCAGGGATCTGCAGGAGAAAATCGCCGACCGCCGGGATCCCCGGCTGGTTCTGGCCGGGTTCCTCGACGACGATCCGCAAAAGCGGGCGGCCGATCCGCTGATCCTCGATTCGATCGAAAACGTCCGCGAGATCGTCCGGACAAAACAGGTGGACCATGTCGTGGTGGCGCTTCCCCGCCGGGCGCACGAACGCACCAACCGCCTGGTGGCCGACCTGCACGATCTGCCCGTTAAAGTCTACGTCATCCCGGATTATTTCGCGCTCACCCTGCACCATGCCGCGGTGGAAGAATTCGCGGGGATCCCGATGCTCGATCTGCGCGCGCCCGCGCTCAACGATTACCAGCGCGCCATCAAGCGGATATTCGACGTCGTCCTCACCATCCTCCTGATGCCCTTCGCCCTGCCCCTGATGGGGTTCATCGCGCTGGCGGTCCATCTGGAGAGCCGCGGACCGGTCTTTTTCACCCAGAATCGCGCGGGCGAGAACGGGCATACTTTTAAAATGTACAAGTTCCGCACGATGGTGGAGAACGCGGAATCACTCCGGCACCTGGTCGAGCGAAAGGACAGGAACGGACGCCTGATCCACAAATTGGCGGAGGATCCGCGCGTGACCCCCCTGGGGAAATTCCTGCGCCGGATCAGCCTGGACGAGCTTCCCCAGTTATTCAACATCCTGCGGGGGGAAATGAGTCTCGTGGGGCCGCGGCCGGAGATGCCATGCTTCGTGGAACAATACGAACCCTGGCAGCGCAAGCGTTTTGCCGTTCCGCCCGGGCTGACCGGCTGGTGGCAGATCCACGGCCGGAGCGACAAGCCAATGCACCTGCATACCGAAGAGGACCTCTATTACATCCAGCACTATTCCCCCTGGCTGGATATGATGATTCTCTTCCAGACCATTGGCGCCGTTCTCTCGCGGCGGGGCGCCTTTTAGGTTGCGGGGGATCGAACCTCCCCGGGAAGCGGAATCCTCCCCCATCCGGAAAACAAGCATGATTGCCGGGAGCCGGCTGATAAGGCCGCTCAATTCCCATCCATTTCCAGTGGAAAATGCCGAAAAAAACCGCTTTTTGCCAATTTTTCAATAGGTTATAATTCGAAACCGGCTTTTTTGAAGGATTTCGCATCCATCGGATTGGGAAAAGGGCGATGCTTCATTTAAACCGGAGGGAGGGATGCGTATGGCCATGCGCTGGTACGCTTTACACAGCAAACCAAACCATGAAAACCTGCTCTGGGAGCAATTGACTCTGCGGGAAATCGAAGCATTCCTTCCCTGCGTCAACGCAAAAACCGTTAATCCCCGCGCGCGCAAAACCAGGCCCATTTTTCCAGGTTATGTTTTTGTACATTTTGATTTTTCTCTGCATGGTGAATCCGGCCTGCAATGGATTCCCGGAGCAAGCGGACTGGTCAAATTCGGGAACGATTTTGGATACATACCCGACAACCTGATCCATGGGATTCGCAGACGGGTCGAGGAAATGCAGGCGGGGGTCGGCGAACCGCTCCCAACCGCCCGGCCGGGGGATAAAGTCATCATTCAGGACGGACCATTCAAAGGGTACGAAGCGGTTTTCGACGGGCGGTTATCCGGCAGCGAGAGGGTGCGGGTGCTCCTGCGGCTTTTCCAGCGCGAGGCAATTCCGCTACACCTTTCCGCCCGGCAGATTTTAGTCCCAAAATACGGCGCCTGATCCCGGACCCGGTAAAGCCCGCGGGTCGGGCGCCGTTGCATACCGCCTATTTCGTAGAGATTCCATTCGCGGAATGTCGAAGGGGCGGAGCGCGGATTAAGAAAATAAAAATCCGCCTTCGCAAGCAACCGAATCTCCCATTGCTGCTTCCAAAGGAATAAGATGCACAGGATCGATATGAGAGAAGTAAGAAAAGAGACCGGTTTCAAACCCCTTGTGATTACTCCCCCGAGGCCATTGGAATTGCCGGATTTCCGGGAACTGTGGGAGTACCGCGGGCTGATCTTTTTCCTGATCCGGCGCGACATCAAGCTGCGCTTTCAGCAGACCGTAATCGGAGTTTTATGGGTGGTGCTGCAACCCCTGCTTATGATGTTAATTTTTTCCACCATTTTTGGAATCATGATGAGGGTCCCGACAAACGGGGTTCCTTTTCCACTTTTCTATCTATCCGCCTTTGTCGTCTGGCATTTCTTCTCCCAAGTAGTGAATAACAGTGCCTACAGCCTGGTGGGGAACATTTACGTGATCGTGAAATCTTATTTCCCCCGGCTGGCACTGCCGCTCTCGACGGTAGCAAACGCATTGATTGATTTCGTGATTTCTTCCCTCGTCCTGATTGTGTTTCTGCTGATGGACGGGGGTTTTCCGATTACCATCCGCTATCTTCTGCTTCCGGTCCTATTGATTATCACCATCTTCTTTTCTTCCGGGGTCGGCCTGTTGTTTGGAGCGCTGATGGTGGTATTCCGGGATACAAAAAATCTGCTGAGTTTTATTCTGATGATCTGGATGTACATCACACCCGTCATTTATCCCGTCTCGCTGGCGCCCGCGAAATACCGGTTTCTTTTTTACTTCAACCCTTTAACCAGTCTGGTGGACACCTACCGCTGGGTGTTCCTGGGCACAGGCGACCTGCCAAAGGTCAGCTATCTGGTGATCTCATTAACCGTCGCGATCGTGATTTGGTTCTGCGGCGCGACCGCCTTCAAAGCGATGGAAAATAGAATCGCGGATATTAAATAACCATGAGCCGAATCGCCGTACAAACGGAGCATATTTGGAAAGAATACCGGATCCAGCATACCTTGGAAGGGCCACAGGCTTCATTCAAGGCGGTCCTGAACGCCCCGTTTAACTGGCTGTTGCGGCGCGGGAAGAAAACGCCGCATACGCCACGATCTGAGCGCTTTTTCGCCTTGAAGGACGTCTCATTTGAAATCGAGCACGGCGAATCGGTCGGGCTGATCGGGCGAAACGGCGCCGGGAAAAGCACCCTGCTGAAAATGCTTTCACGGATTATCCGACCTTCAAAAGGGAAAATTACTTTATACGAGCGCGTCAATGCGCTGCTCGAGGTGGGAACAGGTTTCAACACCGATCTTTCGGGCCGGGAAAACATCTACCTCAACGGCAGTTTCCTCGGGATGCGAACCTCCGAAATCCGGAGGAAATTCGACGAGATCGTGACCTTCTCGGAAATCGAGCAGTTCATCGATACGCCGGTGAAATACTATTCCAGCGGGATGTTCGTGCGACTGGCCTTCTCAGTCGCCGTGAATCTGACGCCGGAATTGCTGTTGATCGATGAAACCCTTTCGGTCGGCGACGCCGGCTTTCAGCAGAAATCCATGACCAAGATGAAAGAGCTCCTGGGATCCGGCGCGACGATCATCCTGGTTTCGCACAGCGACCGGGCCATCAAGGATATGTGCAAGCGCGTGATCTGGCTGGAGCGGGGATCCGTGAAAATGGACGGCCCATCGGCGGAAGTGGAAGAGAGCTATCTGAAATCCCTGATCGATCCGGCCCCGTTCAGCATATAACATACCTCGGGAAACCCCTTCTCAATCAACGACGGATGGAAGAAACGGTATCATGGAATTTAGAGCCACAACAATCCCGGATGTGAAGATCGTCTCGCTGATAGTTTTCGACGATGATCGCGGATTTTTCATGGAATCCTTCAAGGAGGATTTGTTTTCCGCGGCCGGGATAACCGGCCCGTTTGTGCAGGACAACCACACCCGTTCCAAGCTGGGCGTCCTGCGCGGGCTGCATTATCAAATCCGGCAGCCCCAGGGCAAGCTGGTGCGCGTGGCCGCCGGTAAAATATTCGATGTCGCCGTGGATTTACGACGCAGCTCGGCAACCTTCGGCCGATGGGTGGGCGAGATCCTTTCCGAAGAGAACAAACTGCAAATCTGGGTTCCCAAAGGCTTTGCCCATGGTTTTTATGTATTAAGCGAATGGGCTGAGGTTCTTTATAAAGCCTCCGATTATTACTCCCCGGAGTCGGAACGCACCTTGTTGTGGAACGACCCGGATCTGGCAATTGAGTGGCCGCTGCTCAACGGGCAGCCGCCGATTCTCTCCGGGAAAGATGCAAGCGGGAAACGGCTTTCCGAAGCGGAGTTGTTCGCGTAGGAGAATGGGAATGGACAGGCTGCTGGTGACCGGCGGAGCGGGATTTATCGGATCGAACTTTATCCGGTATCTATTGGACCGCGATCCGGAAGTCCATTTGATCAACCTGGACCTATTATCCTATTCGGGAAACCCGGAAAACCTAAGAGACCTGCCCGGGCAGAATCGCTATACGTTCATACAGGGGGATATCTGCGATGGCGGGTTGATCGGGAAGATATTAAAGGAACATCGGATCAATATCATCGCCCATTTCGCCGCCGAAACACACGTGGACCGTTCGATCCTTGACCCCGCCCCATTCATTAAAACCAATGTTATCGGGACCGCCACCTTGCTCGAAGCCGTCCGCCGGCACTGGGAAAATGAACCCGGTACGGCAAACGCGAAAAAATGTTTCCATCATATTTCGACCGATGAAGTTTTTGGATCGCTGGCCCCGCAAGATGCGGCTTGTACGGAAGAATCCCCGTACGATCCCCGTTCGCCGTATGCCGCTTCCAAAGCCGCGGCGGATCACCTGGTGCGGGCGTACGGACACACCTACGGCCTGCCGTACGTCTTGACCAACTGCACCAATAATTACGGCCCGTATCAATACCCGGAAAAGCTGATCCCCCTCATGATTTTGAACGCTCTGGAAGGCAAACCGCTGCCGGTGTACGGCGACGGCCGGCAGATCCGGGATTGGCTGCACGTGGAAGACCATTGCGAAGCGATAGCCATGACCGCAAAGAACGGGCAGCCCGGTCAAAGCTACAACATCGGGGGCGGCAATCAATTGACCAACATCGAGATTGTGGAGACGATCTGTGAAGTTCTCGACGATCGGCTGCCGGATTCACCGCACCGGCCCCACCGGCAGCTCATCCAATTCGTCACAGACCGGCCCGGCCACGACCGCCGGTATGCGCTGGATTCCTCCAGGATCCAACGGGAGCTGGGCTGGCAGCCGCGCCACGCGATACAAGACGGCTTGCGCGATACGGTGGATTGGTACCGGGCCCATCCGGATTGGGTGGCCGGGATCCGCAGAAAAAAGGAATATCAGGATTGGCTGGGAAAGAATTACACACGGTGACGTCAGCGGAGGAGCGATGAAAGGAATAATTCTGGCAGGCGGGCGCGGGACGCGCTTGCACCCGCTGACCCTGGCGGTCAGCAAGCAGCTCCTGCCGGTCTACGACAAACCCATCATCTATTACCCCCTCTCCACGCTGATGCTGGCCGGCATCCGCGAGATCCTGATCATCAGCACCCCGGAGGATCTGCCGCTCTTCCGGCGTTTGCTGGGCAGCGGGGCGCAGTGGGGCCTGGACTTCCAATACGCGGCACAACCCGAGCCGCGCGGGCTGGCGGACGCCTTTATCGTCGGCGAGGAATTTGCGGGCGAGAGCTCGGTATGCCTTATCCTGGGGGATAATATTTTCTTCGGGCACGGTTTGTCCGATTTATTAAGCCAAGCGGCTCAACTGCAGGAAGGCGGATATATTTTTGCCTACCAGGTGCGCGACCCGCAACGTTATGGGATCGTGGAATTCGACGACCAGGGACGCGGCATAAGCCTGGAAGAGAAGCCGCATAAGCCGCGCTCCAATTTTGCCGTTCCGGGGTTGTACTTTTATGACAAGCGCGTGGCGGCGTTCGCCAAGGCGCTCAAACCCTCGGCCCGC
>JBAVFZ010000213.1:0-6908 GCA_049684495.1 Anaerolineales bacterium
GTCTCTCAGAATCAGAAGCCAACGGCTGCCTGAAGATTATTGTCCCACCGTGTGCAGCAGCAGGAAATTCGGCGGCCCGTGGAGCGCCATAGGCAGGGAGGACACGAGAATGACCTGCTCCCCGGGATGGATCGGGCCGGATTCGAGCAGCGCCGTTTCCACATGCGCGACCATCTTTTCCACGGAATCGGCCTCCGGCACAAGCGTGGGAATGACTCCCCAGAACATGGCCAGCCGGCGGTAGGTCGCCAAATTGGGCGTAAAGGCCAGAATCGGCGCGCGCGGTCTGGCTTTCGACATCAATCGCGCCGACCGCCCGAGCTGGGTGAAGACGGCGACCGCCGCCACCTTGCGGTCCATCGCCAATTCCGCGGCGACGTGCGCCAGCGCCGTGGGATGATCCTTGGGATCCCCGGATATAAATCCCTTCCACCTTCCCCATTCCTCCAGGTGTTCCTCCGCTTCCAGGAGGATCGTCGCCATCATCCGGATCGTTTCCACCGGGTGCGCGCCGACCGCCGTCTCGCCGGAGAGCATGACCGCATCTGTACCGTCGAACACCGCGTTCGCGACGTCGGAAGCCTCGGCCCGGGTGGGTTGCGGATTGACGATCATGGATTCCAGCATCTGGGTGGCGGTGATCACCAATTTCGATTTTTGATTGGCGGATTGGATGATCTGCTTCTGGATGATCGGCACGTCCTGAAGCGAGGTCTCCACGCCCAGGTCGCCGCGCGCGACCATCACTCCGTCGGCGGTGTCCAGGATTGCATCCAGTTGTTCGACCGCTTCGCGCCGCTCCAATTTGGCGATCAACGGGAGGCCGGCTTTGGCGGGATCGATCCGGATGATAAACTCGCGGACTTCGGCCACGTCCTCCGGTTTGCGCACGAAAGAGATCGCCACCGCATCCACATCCTGCTCAAGCCCGAATTCCAGATCCTGTTTGTCCTTCTCCGTCAGCGAGGAAACCGACAATCGGACACCGGGCAGGTTGATTCCCTTGTGCGGCATGAGGGTTCCGCCCTGTTCGACCCGGGTGAAAATATCCGTATCGCGCACGCGGTCCACCCGCAGGCGGATCCGCCCGTCGTCCACGAGGAGCAGATCGTCCGCTCGGACGTTTTGCGGAAGCGGCGCCCAGGTGACGGATACCTCCTGCGCGTCGCCCGGAACGTCGCGGGCGGTGAGCGTGAAGGATTGCCCTTCGCGCAGGACAGCCTGCTGCTGGCGGATCGCTCCGGTCCGGATTTTCACTCCCTGCAGGTCCTGCAGGATGGCGATCGGCCGGCGCATCCGGTCGGCCACCTGGCGGATGATCCGGATGCTGCGGGCGTGATCGTCGTGTGAGCCGTGGGAAAAATTCAGGCGCGCCACGTCCATCCCCGCCTGGATCATCGCGAGGATCGTTTCCTCGCTGTTGGAAGCCGGACCGATCGTGGCGATGATCCGGGCGCGGACATACTCAGAAAATCCTTCGGCCATGATGCCTCTTGGTCTGTCTTCAGCAATGGTACAGGTCGTGCGCCTGGCGCGCGAGCTGTTCGCGGAAATCGGGGTGGGCGATGTCGATCAGCGCCCGGACCCGCTGGCGGATGCTGCGTCCGTAGAGGTGGGCCGCGCCGAACTCGGTGACGACCGTATGCACGTGGCTGCGGGTGGTGGTGACTCCCGCGCCGAGTGCGAGCGTGGCTGCGATCTTGCTGACCCGGGAACCGTCCCGGCGGATGTTGGTCGAGGGCAGGGCGATGATGGAACGCCCGCCCTTGGAGCGCGAGGCGCCGTAGACGAAATCCAGCTGCCCGCCCACGCCGGAATAGAACTTGGTGCCAATGCTGTCGGCGCAGACTTGGCCGGTCAGATCGACTTCGATCGCGGAATTGATCGCCACCACGTTATCGTTGCGGGAGATCAGGAACGGATCGTTGACGTGCTCGATCGGATGCAGCTCGACGAAGGGATTGTCGTCCACGAAGTCGAACAGGCGGCGGGTTCCGATGAGAAACGCGGCGACGATCTTGCCCCGGTGGATTGTCTTGCGGGCGTTGGTGATCACGCCCGCCTCGGAAAGGTCCACCACACCGTCGGAGATAAGCTCCGAGTGAAACCCGAGGTCGCGTTTGTCGCCCAGATGACGCAGGACGGCGCTGGGAATCTCTCCGATCCCGGCTTGAAGGGTCGCCCCGTCCTCGATCAACGGCGCGATGAATTCGGCGATCTTCAGGCTGATCTCGTCCGGTTCGCCCATCGAGATTTCCGATAGGTCGTAATTGACCGGGACCAGGTAATCGATATTGGAAATGTGCAAAAGAGTATCCCCGAGCACCCGCGGCATGCGCTCGTTGACCTCGGCCATGATCAGGTGCGCGTAGGAAGCGGGGGTCTTCACCAGCCCGGACTCTATGCCCAAGCTCACAAAGCCGTGTGAATCCGGCGGGCTGACGTGCAGCAAGGCCGCGTCGAGGGATAAAGGCCCTTTTCTGTAAAGTTCCGGGAGTTCCGAGAGGAAGCAGGGGGTGAAATCCGCCCGGCCGTCGTTGACGGCCTCGCGGACATTCCCGCTGATGAACATCGTATTGACTCGCAGGTGGCCTTCCATCGCGGGCGCCACGTAATCGTCCGGGCAGACGGTCAGCACCTGGTCGATCTCCACATTATGGAGTTTGGGCGCGCGCCGGACGAGCGCCTCCAGCATCACCTTGGGCACCGAGCAGTTGCCGCTCATGTAAATGCGGTGCCCGTCCTGTATCATCTCCGCCGCCCGGTCGCCGTCCACCACCTTGTGCGGGTAGCGCGTTTTCCAGTCACTGAACATTAAAAACGTTTCCTTCCGGTATGGGGTATGGAGCGGTGTTAACTACGCATCCGGCGCCAGCCGATCCGCCAGGATCGCCTTTTGGGCATGCAAGCGGTTCTCGGCTTCCTCAAAAATCAGGGATTGCGGCCCATCCATGACCTCGTCGGTGATTTCCTTCCCGCGATGCGCGGGCAGGCAGTGCAGGACGACGGCCTGCGGCTTGGCCTCGCGCATCAAGGCGGCGTTCACCTGATACCCGGCAAACGCCTTCTCGCGTTGCAGCGTCTCTTCTTCCTGGCCCATGCTGACCCACGCGTCGGTGTAGAGGGCATCCGCATCCACCGCCGCCTGCGCGGGTTCCTTGACCAGGACGATGCGACTGCCGGCGGCTTGCGCATCTTTTCGGGCGGCGGCGACCGCGGCCTCCGGAAGCGTGTAGCCGTCCGGCGAGGCGATCGCGAACTCCACGCCCAGCTTGGCGCAAATCTGCATCAGGGAGACCGCCGTGTTGTTGCCGTCGCCGATGAATGCCACTTTCCGCCCGCGCACGTCCGTGAAATGCTCGACCAGGGTCAGCATGTCGGCCATCGCCTGGCACGGATGCACGTCGTCGGAAAGTCCGTTGATCACCGGCACCCGCGAATGGCGGGCCAGCTCCAAAACGTGAGCATGGGCGAAGACGCGCGCCATGATCCCATCCACATACCGCGAAAGCACCCGGCTGACGTCGGCGACCGATTCGCGCTGCCCCAGACCGACTTCGTTCGGGGAGATATACAGCGCATCCCCGCCGAGATGGCGCATGCCCATGTCGAAGGAGACCCGGGTGCGCAGGCTGGGCTTCTGGAAGACCATTCCCAGGACCTTGCCGTTAAGAATCGGTTTATTTCCGCCCGCGGACCATTCTTTCTTCAGGCGTTGCGCCAGTGCCAGCAGGCGCCGGATTTCATCCGCCGAGTAATCCGTCAGATCGAGAAAATGGCGAACCATGAATCACCTCGCGGACCGGGTGTTCCGTACTCGCAATGGGAGGGTTAACCCGGGAGGGTTGTGGAAGTTACGCGATGCGGCAATTCCAATGCCTGGAAAAAGGTCGAGGATCAAAAAATTGCATCAAAACCGTCAGCCGCGCACGCGCCGCAAGTATAGCACAGGACTCGCAAGAAACACTCTCGAAGTAAATGCTTGGGGAAAATAATTCACTCTACCACGAAGACACAAAGACACGAAGGAAAGAAAAATTCTTGGTGTCCTTGTGCCCTTGTGAAAAATATATTCAAGGAAGAATTGTATTTTGGTGTCTTTGTGTCTTCGTGGTCAATTTTTTCCAGGCACAGGAGGTGGGAAATCTCCCCGGGAATTTATTTATCTTTTGGAAGCGTGGATACGGAAGGCAACCCGGCAGCCGGTGGATCTGCGGGTAAGGGTGAGGACGGTGGAAGCGGTGGAAGCGTTCCGGAAGCGAGCGCCTCGCGCACGAGTTCCTCGGGAGATTTTGGGTGCAGCCAGGCCAGCCAGCCTGCGCCGGGAGCCAGGCGGGTGGGGATGGGAGGTTCGCCCATGCCCAGGAGCACACTGGTCGCCATTAAAGCCCCTCCCAGCCATTGGGCCAGGCTGAGCTGCTCGCGGAGCAGGACGATCCCGAAGAAGACTGTAACCAGCATCTCGCCCAACCCGAGCAGAGAGGTTTGCAATCCGCCGAGATGTTTCACGCCGACGAACAGCGTCAGCCGTGAGAAGAAGATGGCCAGCGTCATCCCGCCGAGGGCCAGCCAGGAGACCTCCGAATGCGGCGTGCCGAGCGAAGAATTGAACAGCAGCATGGGCAGCAGCACGGCGGAGGAAGCCACAAGCGTATAGAAAGTAACCGTCGGCGCCGGGACTTCATACAGCACGCGCTGGTTGATCGGCAGGTGCAGCGCATACAGCGCGGAGGCGGCGATCATTAATAGGATTCCGATCAGATCCACCTGGTGCTCGCCGGTGGAGGTGATCAGGACGATCGCCGGGATGGCGATCGCCAGGCGGACGACGCTGAGCCGTGATGGGGCACACCCGTCGAGCAGCAGGAACAGCGCGACAAACCCGGGATAGAGCGAATAGATGATCGCGCCCAGGCCGGTGTCGATGCGGGTGATCGCGCTGTAATAGAACAATGCGCCCAGGGCGTTGATCCATCCCGCCAGCAGGCAGCCGATCAATCCCATCGGATAGATCTGGAGCAGGGACCGCTTGGTGAAGAAAATGATCGTGAAGAGGAGCAGCGCGGCGCCGAGGGCGCGCAATCCGACGACCTCCACCGGAAAGAAACCTCCGGCGAACGCCAACTTGCCCAGGGTGGGGGAGACGCCCAAAAAGAAGGCGGAGGAAAGCGCCGCGAGGAGCCCGGTGCTCCGGCTGTTCAAGCTTCGCTTCATGCCGGGGCTCCCCATCCACAGGTGCCCGGCTGCGGATCGGATCGGCCGGCCATTATTCCAGCGCCTTGTTGATCTCGGCAAGCAGTTCGTCGTCGAGGAATGTCCCCTTTTGAATCAGCAGCTGGATCATGCCGCTGAGCCGGCGGCGCTCCTCGGGCACCAGCATCTTGGCCGTCACCACGACCACCGGGATGGAAGCCAGGGCCGGGTCTTTCTTCAGCAGTTCCAGCAGTTCGAATCCGTCCATGTCCGGCATCATCAGATCCATGATCACCAGGTCGGGATGCTGCGCCCGGATGAATTCCAGGGCCTTGGTGCTTTCCGAAATCTCGCTGATTTCAAATCCGCCGCGGGCCTGGAGGATCCGGCGGATCAGCCGGACCGAATTGGGATCGTCGTCGACGATGACGACCTTGCGCAGCCGGAAATCCAGCCGGTTCAGCGCGGCCAGCAGGCCTTCGCGCGGCATTTCGATCTCGGTGGTTCCCGGCAGGGAGACTTCCGTCTCCCATCCTTCACCGAGGATTTCGCGGTCGATCGGCAGCGTATGGCCGGAGGCGTTGACCACCACGATATCGTCCGGACGGATCGTCCCCTGGCGGACGAGTTTGAACAGCCCGGCAAAGGCCACCGAGGCGGCGGGCTCGAGCGAGATGCCCTCCATCTTCGCCACGATGTGGGTCGCCCGAAAAGCCTCTTCGTCGGAGACCGTCTCGAAGGCCGCGCGCGAATCCGGCTTGGTAAGCTTTTGGCGCAGCAGTTGATAGGTGCGGCCCGGATCACCGGTGGAAAGCGTGGAAATGTTGGTGATCGGGGACGCCACCACATCCGGTTGATCCATGCCGCGTTTCCAGGCCGAGGCCATCGGGGCGCATCCTTCCACCTGGATCGCGGCGATCCCCGGCACCTTGGAAACCAGTCCGAGCATTTGCAGTTCCTCGAATCCCTTCAGCACGCCCATCGGGCCCATGCCGCCGCTGACGGCTTGAATGTACCAGTCCGGGCATCGCCACGGCGAAGATTTAAGCTTTCCGGTTCCCGTAAGCGTAGATCCCAGCAGCGGGGTCAATTGCTCGGCCAATTCGAAGGCGATGGTCTTCATCGCCTCGATCGGCGTGATGCTGCGGGTCCCCTGATCGATGAAAATCCCTTTCCGTTTGGCGAATTCCGCGGCCACCTGTTTGGTGTGGTCGTAGGTCCCGGTCACCTTGATCACCTGCGTGCCGTAGATGGCCACTTCCTGCATTTTCGCGGCGGGAACCATGCTGGTCAGGAACGCCCAGAGTTTAATCCCGGCCCGCGCGCAATACGCCGAGTAGGATATGGCGACATTGCCCGTGGAGGCGACGACCGCTTCCTGGATCCCGGCTTCCTTGAGCGCCGCCACCGTGAGGGCGGCCTGGCGGTCCTTGAAGGACGCGGTTGGTCCCTGACGTTCGTCCTTGATGAACAGGTTCGGCAATCCCAGCATCAACCCCAGGTTGGGCGCATGATGCAAGGGGGTTCCGCCTTCCCCCAGCGTGACGATATTGGCGGCGTTGGATATCGGGAGAAGATCCAGGTAGCGCCAGAAGTGAAACGGCCTTTCCCGGAGGGAGAGGACAAATGTCTTGGCAAGTGTTGCGTAGTCGTATCGGGCCTGGCGCCAGGCGGATTGGCATTTGGGGCACAATGAGATCCGGGGGGAATAGGGG
>JBAVFZ010000214.1:0-3257 GCA_049684495.1 Anaerolineales bacterium
CACAAATACCGGGAATTTAAAAAAAATACAGAGCACTTAAAATCCTGTAAATCCTGAAAAATCCTGTCAATCCTGTCTATTCTTTCTTTGTCGCCAGTTCGACGTAATCCTCCTTGAAGGCGGCGGAATGCTCCGCGCCGAGGAGCCGGACGATCTCGACGATCATCCCGGCTTTATGCTCGGAATCCCGGCGGGACCAGGTCCGGGCTTTCACCTCGAGGAAGCGGCCGGGCAGCGCCGGCTTGGCAAGATGATCGAAATTGACAAAAAAATCCGTATCCCGGTAGCGGATGTGCCAGCGCAGGCGTTCCTTGGCCACTTCGATCTCGCGCGCGGGCTGGAAATATTCCCGGTAGAAGCGCAGGCTGCGGGTGGCGGGCGCCAGGAACCGCGACCGCGAAAGCAGCACCGCGCCGGTGAACTCGCGTTCGTGGATCGGGCCGGTGAGCGTCAGCCGGTAACGCGCGTTCGCGGTTTCCCCGTTCCCATCGACGTATTGGTCCTCGCGATACCGCAAACGGCCCTGGTCCGCCGCCGGGAACTCGAAGTACGTATCGAATTCGCGGAAATGGCGGCTGTAGAGGATCTCGATCTCCGGCCGGACCAGCCGCTCGAGCATGGGGAAATCCTCCGCCAGCCGGACCTTGACCTGCACCTCGAAGGATTCCTCCTCGGCGGCGGTCTCGATCGCGATCAGTTTTGATAGCACGGACGATTCGCGCAGCGCCAGGAACGCATCCAAACGGAGCGCCATCCCCGCGGCCTGATTCAGGAGGTCGGCCTCCGGCAGCGTCAACAGCCGCCGGTCCCGCATCAGCCATTTCCCGTCCACCATCAAATCGGTCACATCGCAGGCTTTGGCGGAATAAACAATCCGCGAATAGACCGAATCCGGGCTGCGATCGAACTTCGGGCTGGCGTGCACGGCATTAAGGTTAAGCAGCAGCAAATCCGCGCGTTTACCGGGTTCGAGCGAACCGGTGCGGTCGCCGATGTGGAGCGCGCGCGCGCCGATGCGGGTGGCCATGGCGAGCGCGGTGCGGGCCGGCACGACGACCGGATTGCCGCTGCTCCCCTTGGCCAGCAGCGCGGCCAGCCGGAGTTCCTCGAACATATCCAGGTCGTTGTTGGAGGCGGCTCCGTCCGTCCCGATCCCGACGTCGAGCCCGATCTCGAGCATCTTCGTGACGGGCGCTATCCCGGAGGCGAGCTTGAGGTTGCTGGTCGGGGAATGCACGATCCCCGCGCCGGCCTTCTTCAGCGTGCGCATTTCCCCCTCGTCGAGGTGGACGGCATGCGCGGCGATAACCTTGGCGGCCAGCACGCCCAGGTTGCGCAGGTAGGGAACCTCCGGCATGCCGAACTCCCGGCGCGCGTTTTCCACCTCGAGCGCGGTTTCCGCGATGTGGATATGCAGCGGGGCGTCGTGCTCGATCGCGAGCGCGGCGCAGGCGCGGAGGATCTCCTCGGTGCAGGTGTAGGGGGCGTGGGCTCCGACGGCGGGGACGATCAGCGGGTGATTCTTCCAGAGCGCCAGGAAGCCGCGCGCGCGCTCCAATCCGTCCTCAAACGAATCCGAATCCGGGGTTGGGTACTTCATCACCGTTTGCGCGCAGACGGCGCGCATGCCGGCGCCGGCGATTGCGGTGGCCGCCTCGTCCTCGAAGTAGTACATATCCGCCAGCGTCCCCACGCCGCCACGGATCATCTCGGCGCACGCCAGGCGCGTTCCGAGCCGGACGAAATCCGGCGCGACAAACTTTCGTTCGACCGGCATCATGTACCCCAGCAGCCAGACGTCCAGCCGCAGGTCGTCGGCCAGCCCGCGCAGGAGCGCCATCGCCGCGTGCGTGTGGGCGTTCACGAGGGCGGGCATCAGGATCGACCCGCCGCAGTCGACGGTTTCCTGCGGATCAATCCTCCGGCGCAGATCGGACAGCCCGCCGACGGCGAGGATGGATCCTCCATGGACGGCGACCGCGCCGTCGGGGAAGGCGCGGAACTCCGGATCCATGGTGAGGACGTGAGCGTTGACCAGCAACAGGTCGGCTTTTTCCATGCGCGGCACCCTCCGGTGGATCTGTCAAACCACCTGGCTCGATTATACTTGTGAAGACCTCACCCCTATCCCCCGTCCCCTTCCCCCTCTCCTGGAGCAACTCCAGGAGAGGGGGAAGGGGTGCAGGGGTAGGGGGTGAGGATGGAGAAGTTCATGCGCGCAGTCGACATCATCATCCGCAAACGCGACGGGGCGGAACTGACGGCCGAGGAAATCGGTTTCCTGGTCAAGGGGATCACGGACGGAACCATCCCGGATTATCAGATATCGGCCTGGGCGATGGCGGTCCTGTGGCGCGGGATGACGATCCGCGAGACCACGCGCCTGACGCGGGCGATGGCGGAATCCGGCGGGCAGCTGGATGCGGAAGCGTGGGCGCCGGGCGCGGTCGATAAGCACTCAACCGGCGGGGTGGGCGATAAAACCACGCTGGTGGTGGAGCCGGTCGTCGCCGCGTGCGGCATCCCGGTGATGAAAATGTCCGGGCGGGGCTTGGGCATCTCCGGCGGGACGATCGACAAATGGGAATCCATTCCCGGTTTTCGGACGGCTCTTTCGCGGGAGGAGATCCATCGGCAGCTTTCGGAGATCGGGATGGTGGCCTGCGCCCAGACAGGCGAGCTCGCGCCGGCGGACGGCAAACTCTATGCGCTGCGGGATGTGACCGGCACGGTCCCCTCCCTACCGCTGATCGCTTCGAGCATCATGAGCAAGAAGATCGCCTCCGGCGCGCGCGCGATCGTGCTGGATGTGAAGGCGGGGTCGGGCGCTTTCATGGGGACTGTCGCCGAAGCCGTCGTGCTGGCGCATTGGATGGTGCGCATCGGAAACCGCGCCGGGCGGAGGACGGTGGCGCTGGTGTCGGGGATGTTCCAGCCGCTGGGGTTTGCGGTCGGGAACGCGCTGGAGGTGCGCGAAGCGGTGGCGGCGCTGCGCGGGCAGGGGCCGGCCGATCTGCGCGAACACTGCCTCACGATTGCCGGGCACATGCTCCACCTCGGCGGGCGGACGCGCAACCCGCGCCAGGGCCGCGCGCTCGCGGAGGAAAAGCTCGCCGAAGGGGCGGCGCTGGCGAAGTTCCGCGCGCTGGTCCGCGCCCAGGGCGGGGATGAACGGATTTGCGACGATCCCTCGCTATTGCCGGTTGCGCCCTGCCGCGGGATTCTCGCGGCGGAGAAAACCGGATATCTGGCGGAGG
>JBAVFZ010000215.1:0-15566 GCA_049684495.1 Anaerolineales bacterium
CCCCTTCCCCCTCTCCTGGCTTATGCCAGGAGAGGGGGAAGGGGGTAAGGACAAGCAGGATTTTTCCTAAGGAGATTTTTTGAAATGGCTGACATACAGAAACTCGTGGACGAGCTGAGCAAGCTCTCCGTGATCGAAGCGGCCGAACTGGCCAAGGCTCTTGAAGAGAAATGGGGCGTCACCGCCGCGGCTCCGGTCGCGGTCGCGATGGCTCCCGCCGCGGGCGGCGCCGCCGCCGCGGAAGAGGAAAAGACCGAGTTCGCCGTTATCCTCAAGGACGCCGGCGCGAAGAAGATCGACGTCATCCGCGTCGTCCGCCAGCTGACGAGCCTGGGGCTCAAGGAAGCCAAGGATCTCACCGAGGCGTCCGGCTCCAAGGTCCTCGATGCGGTCACCAAGGAAGTCGCCACCGACGCCAAGGCCAAGCTCGAGGCCGCCGGCGCGACCGTGGAACTCAAGTAAGGTTTTCCGCTATAGATCAAAAAGCCCTCGCAAGAGGGCTTTTTTGATACCAGTTGAAAAAATCAAGAAAACCAGTACACGGATTTCGCGGACAAAAGACGGATTGCACGGAATACTCCGATGTTACAGAAATGTCACACCGCTGTCCCGTGCATACTGTTTATAGCGAATATAATGAATTAAGTGAAATCTTAGCAGAAATACCCCGGCCGGCGAGGGAGGTTGTATGTCGATAAGGAAAGTGATTCTCTTTCTGACAATCCTGAATATTGCGCTTTTCGGCTCGGCGTGCGGCAATACCGCCTTACCGCAACCAACGTTGACACCCACAGCGGAATTCACCGTGAGATTGACTCTCGCGGGGACATACCCTCCGAGCCGAACACTTACGAATACTTTTACTCCGACCATGACGCCGAGCTATACCCCGACGAACACTTTTGCTCCGACCCTTGCGCTGATTCCACTCCCATTGCCTTCTCAACCGATCACCGCGGCCAATGCGCCGGATCTTGGAGAATGGGCGCGGTTGGCCAAAGGAATAATTAGGTCCTTAACTTATTCGCCGGATGGGAAAATTGTTGCGGTAGCTACTTCGCGCGGTATTTTTTTATTCAATTCAGCTACCGGAAAGGCATCGAATACTTTTGGGCCGAATTCCAACGCATGGTGTGTATCTTTCTCTCCAGACGGAAAACTGATGGCCTCGGGATCGTGGGATGGGACGATTAGGATTTGGAACGTCTCGAACGGGCAAATGGAAAAGTCCTTTGAAGCGGGTTCCGACATGATAACCAGTATCTTATTCTCGCCGGACGGAAAACTACTGGCCTCGGGATCGTTTTCTAAAGGAACGATCGAGCTTTGGAATGTCGCAGATGGCAAGTTAATCCGAGCTCTGGAGGCGGAGGGGCACTCTAGATACTTATACAGCATATCCTTCTCACCGGATGGGGAGCTTTTAGCGTCGGGATCAAATTCGAATATGATCATCTGGAATGTCGCAGATGGCGGGTCAGTACGAATACTGAAGGGGCCTTCTGATAGCAGATATAAAGTATCTTTCTCGCCGGATGGAAGATTGCTGGCTATAGGTTCAATGGGGAGTATTACGATCTGGAACGTCGCGGACTTTACACAAGCACGCGTGTTGGATGAGCAAACCAGTCGGGTGGATAGTGTCTCCTTCTCTCCGGATGGAAAACTGCTGGCCTCGGGATTATGGAATGGTGCGACTAAGCTCTGGAACGTTGCGGATGGCACGTTGGCGCGCACGCTGGAGGGGCAAACTGATTATCATACGGATATTTCCTTCTCGCCGGATGGAGAGCTTCTTGCCACGGGATCAGACCACGAAATCCTGATCTGGAATGTCGCGGAGGGCAAGTCAGTACGGATGCTGGAGGGGTTTAGTGGAAGCGTAAATAGCGTATCCTTCTCGCCGGATGGAAATTTATTGGCCTCTGGATCAGACGATGAAATCCTGATCTGGGATGTCGCCGATGGCAGGTTGGCAAGAAAACTAGAGGGGCTTTCTGGTAGCAGATATCTCGTTTCCTTTTCTCCGGATGGAAAGCTGCTGGCGTCGGGATTGGGTGATGGAACGATCAAGATCTGGAACGTCGCGGGCGGCACGCTGGTACGGACTCTTAAGGGACATGCCGACCGGATAACCAGCATCTCCTTCTCACCGAGCGGACGGTTTTTGGCCTCGGGATCAGGAGATGACACAGTCAAGATCTGGAACGTCGCGAACGGCAGGCTAATCCGCACTCTGGAGATGAATTCTGATTTGGAGCACAAGGGAGTATTGGAAATATCCTTCTCGCCGGATGGTAAGCTACTGGCCTCGATATCGGGAGGAACGGCAAGGCTCTGGAACGTTGCGGATGGCGCGCTGGTTCATATGCTGGAGGGGTTCTCCAGTTGTGTAGCCTTCTCGCCGGATGGAAATTTGCTAGCCTCGGGATCGGACCAATTTGTAATCAAGGTTTGGAACGTCGCAGATGGAAGATTGGCACGGACTCTTGATGGACATACCGATTGGGTAACGGCAGTTTCCTTCTCGCCGGATGGAGAGTTATTAGCCTCGGGATCGTATGATACAACGGTCAGAATCTGGAACATTTCAAACGGCACACTGGTCCGCACGCAGGAGGGGCACACCGATAGGGTGACAAGTGTAACCTTCTCGGCGGATGGAAAGCTGCTGGCCTCGGGATCATGGGATGGTACCATAAGTCTGTGGGGGATTATCTAGCCCGGTGAGTATGGAATTGTTGCGAAACTCCAAGCTCGAGGCCGCCGGCGCGACCGTGGAACTCAAGTAAGGTTTTCCGCAATAAATCAAAAAGCCCTCGCAAGAGGGTTTTTTGATTTTAGTATTTTAAATATTGCCACAAAAAGCACAAAAGACACAAAATTATTTTCAAAGGTCATTATTCTTTTTATTTTGTGCTTTTTGTGCCTTTTGTGGCCTCATTATTTTTTTATTCCTTCCCCATCCGCACCAGAACCTTATGCATCACCAGGCTGCGGTCCAGCAGGATCTCGCCGTCCGGCAGCGGCTGGCCGTCCAATTCCACCGCCGCGACGCCGTGTTCGCAATGGTCCGGGTTCTCCACCCGGATTTCGTATACGGCTTCTCCGTGGCGGTAACGGATTTGGAATCCGTCCCACCAGCCGGGGATGACCGGCGCGATCCGCATCCGCTCGCCAAGGATTTTCAGCCCGAGGATCTCCTCGACCCAAACCCGGTACATCCATCCCGCGGAGCCCGTGTACCAGGACCAGCCGCCGCGGCCGCTGTAGCCGTCCCCGTGATAGATGTCCGCGGCGGTGGCATACGGCTCCAGCCCGAAGCGCCAGACGGTTTCCGGATCCCGCGCGCGTTCGACCGGGTTGATCATCCGTAGAATTTCCACGGCGCGGTTGCCCGATCCCTCCCTGGCCATCGCCAGCGCCAGCCAGATCGCGGCGTGCGTATACTGGCCGCCGTTCTCCCGGACACCCGGCGGATACGCCTGGATGTACCCGGGGAAGGGTTTGTAATCCTGGAACGGGGGATGGAACAACAGCACCAGGGCTTCGTCCTTCCGAACCAGGTTCTTCCAGGCCGAGTCCAAAGCCTTCTCCGTGCGCTGCGGATCGCCGGCCCCGCTGATCCGGGCCCATGATTGCGGCAGGGAAAAGATCTTGGCTTCCGTTGATTCGGAGCTCCCCAGCCGCGTGCCATCGTCGAAAAAGGCGCGCAAATACCACTCGCCGTCCCAGCCGGCTTTTTCAACCTGTTGGATGAGAGCGTTCCGCGTGAGCTTGTACTTTTGGGCAAGCTCCGGGCGCGACACCCGCGCCGAGAGCTCGATCATGCCCTCCAGGACGTCAGCCAGGAACCAGCCCAGCCAGACGCTCTCTCCCTCCCCGCCGGCTCCGACCCGGTTCAGCCCGTCGTCCCAGTCGCCCGTTCCCATCAGGGGCAGCCCGTGCTGCCCAAAGACCAGCTGCCGATCGACCGCCCGGCGGCAATGTTCGAACAGGGTGGCTTGTTCCAGTGTCGTCTCCGGCTGGTTGAAACTCTCAAGCTGGTTTTTATCCAGTTTCGTAGCGGAGAGGAATGGAATCTCGGTTTGGAGGATGGCTTCCTCGCCGGTCACACGGACATATTGCGCCGCGGCAAACGGCAGCCACAATAGATCGTCGGAAATCCGCGTCCGCACGCCGGCGCCCCCGGGCGGATGCCACCAATGCTGCACGTCCCCATCCAGGTACTGTCGGCTGGCCGCGCGCAGAATATGCTCGCGGGTCAGTTCGGGATGGGTGTAGAGGTGGGCCAGGCAATCCTGCAACTGGTCGCGGAACCCGAAGGCGCCGCCGGATTGATAAAAAGCGGACCGCCCCCAGATGCGGCAGCTCAAGTTCTGATACAGCAGCCAGCGGTTGACCATCAGATCCGCCGAGAGCTCGGGAGTTCGGATCTCGACGCCGCCCAGCAAATCATCCCACGCCTTCCGCGTTTGCTGCAGGGTCTCCTCAAAGCTTCCCTCCCCCCGGTAGCGCCTGATCCACTCGCGGGCCTGTTCGGTCGAATCGGCCTGGCCCAGCATACAGGTGATCTCCTTCGCCTCGCCCGGGGAAAGCTCCAGGTTGATCTGCAGGGCGGCGCACGGGTCGAATCCGGTGCCTGTCCGTTGCGAACGCCGGATCCGTTCCATGGCGGAGGGATTGCTCAGGGAACGGTTGCGCCCGATAAAGGAGGCCCGGTCGCCGCTGTAGAATTCCGGGGATGGATTGAGGGAGGTAAACGCCACTCGCTCTCCGAATTCCGGATGGTATCGGTTTCGGGCGAGGAGGGCGCCGGATTCCTCGTCCCAGCGGGTTGCGATGTGCATCTGGGTGGCCTCGCGATGTTCTCCCAGAGTCCATTCGACGAAGTAATTAATGGATAGCTTGCGGACCCGGGAGGTATCGTTCTTCAACCGCAACCGTTGAAGCTTGATCGGCGTTCCTCCGCCGGAATCCAAGGGGATCAGGACCGTGAGTACCTGTTCGATCCCGTTGCTGTTGTGTTCGAAGACGGTATAGCCGGCTCCATGCCGGGCGCGATAGGGGGTTTCCTCACGGATGGGCGAAGCGGTCGGAGTCCAGAACGCGCCGGTTTCCTCATCCCGGATGTACACCGCTTCGGAAGGAGGATCCAAAACCGGATCATTCGACCAGCCCGTCAGGCGGTTGCGCTGGCTGTTCCCAAACCAGGTGCATCCCGAGCCGCTCTCGCTTACCAGGGTCCCAAAATTCGGGTTGGAGAGCACATTGATCCATGGGGCGGGGGTATTGGTGCCCGGCGCAAGATAGATGGCGTATTCCCGTCCGTCCGGCGTGAACCCGCCCAGGCTGTTGAAGTACGGCAGTTCCATGAAGGGCAGCTGGGCCGATGGCTCGCGCAGCGCGCGCTTTTTGGCGAGCGGTTCCGACAGCTCGGGAACATCCAGGTGCACTCCCAATTGCTGGGGAAGCGCGCCCCGCGCGGCAACCAGCACCACGCGGGCGGCCGATTTCAGAAGGCTCAGGTCTTCCTTCGGAATCTGGTCCGCATGGCGCAGAAAAATTCCTCCGGGTTGATCGATTCCAGAGTAAATGGCATACGCATGAATTAACCGGTCGAGTTCCTCCTTGAGCGGCCGTTCATATCCGCCGGCCTCCTCGTTGAGGATGACGAGATCCGCCCAGAAACCGTGTTTCCGCCAGTAACTGTGCGCCTGGAGCATTTGGCGTATCAGCCCCAGATCGCTCGATTCTCCGATCGTCACCAACGCGATCGGCAGATCTCCCGAGATGCCGTACGGCCATAATCCGGCCTGCCCTTTCCGGTTTTCCTCCAGCCGCTCCGTGGAAGGGCGCAGGAGGGGATTCACATACAGAAGATGGTTGGCCAGCTTCTGAAACTGGCGGGCATCGTCGGGCTGGATCCGCAGGGATCGCAACTCGAGTTGGGCGGCAGCCCAGTTGAAATCCATCGCCCGTTCGATGGCGAGGGGATCGCCGTACTTCACCGCCAGAGAAAGGACTTTCTCGCGCGATTCGCCGGCGGCGACAATCAGGGACAGCTGAAGCCGCTGGCCGGGCTCCAGGACCACGTTTTCCCGAAGGCTCAGGATGGGATCCAGGACGCAGCCCTGGCTGTTTCCCGCCGGTTGGGCAAGCCCCATCGGATTGGCCAGCGTCCTTCCCCGCCCGATGAATCGGCGGCGGTCGGTTTCGAACTGCAGCGGGCCGCCGGCCGGGCTCGTCGTGGTAAAGCGGTGGGCGACATACATCGGCGGTTCCTCCGGGCGGCGCGGCCTGCGGAATGCCAGCAACGTGGAGAGCGGGGGGATCGCTTCGGTTTGGATGAAAAGTTTCTGGAAGGCCGGATGCTGCAGATCGGCGTTGTGGGGCGCCATGGCCAGTTCGATATAGCTCGTCAGCGCCAGTTTGCGCGCGTACACCGTCCGATTGATCAGTGTAATTCTCCGGATCTCCACGTCGTCTTCGGCCGAGACGAATATTTCGGTTCCGGTGTCGATGCCTTCATCCTTCCGCCGGAAAACGGCGCGGTCCAACGCGAAATGGACGGAATAGTCGTCCGCCACCTTCCCTCCGACGGGATGATAGGTATTCGACCAGATCCTGCCTGTCGATGTGTCGCGAACGTAGCAAAAGGTTCCCAGGGAATCCTGTGTCCGGTCCGACCGCCAGCGGGTGACATCATTCCGGTTCCACCGGCTGAAGCCTCCGCCCGAGTTGGTTACCATGATGCTGTACCCTTCATGGCCCAGCAGCTGGGTTCTCGGCCGGGGAGTGTGCGGCGTATCGAACCGTCCCTCGGTCGGGGCGCTTTCCGCGACGCGTGGAAGGACGGACGCGCGATCCCGGGAGGAGATGATGTACAAGGGCGGCGAAAGGGGAATTTTTTCCTGGAGCAACAGTTCGGCTGCGCGCATGGGAGGATTGGAATGGAAATCCCGTTGAACGGGGTTTCCGAGCAGGAAGTTGGCCAGGGAGAGGAACGCCATGCTCTGGTGATGCGCCATGTACGTCTGAATGGCTATCCCCTGCCGTCCCCGGCGAAAAGATCGTTGGCTGAAATCGATCGCGTCGTAATACCCGTACTCGCTGAGCAGCCCCAAGCCGGCCAAATGGTGGAGATTCCGCACCGCCGCTTGCGGTGATATGTTCACCGCCAGCATCGAGGCGTACGGCGCCACCACGATCTCCGCATCGGACTGGCGCTTCAAGGCGAGGGCGGGCACGCCGAAGGCTTTGTATTGGTAGGTTTTATTAATATCCAGATCCCCGAAGGCCGATTCCGAAAAACCCCAGGGAACGTTGTTCTTCCTTCCAAAGGCGATCTGGATTTCGACGGCCTTGCGGGTCATCCTTTCGAGCAGGGAATTCCCATAAGCCTTCTGAAAAATCAGCGGCATCAGGTATTCGAACATCGTTCCGGTCCAACTGATCAGGACCTGCTGCCGGTCGACCTCCCGGAAAAGACGGCCGAGGGCGAACCAGTGTTCCGGAGAGACTTCGCCGCGGGCGATGGCGATATAACTGCCCAACCGGGCTTCGCTGGCCAACAGGTCGTAATGCGAGGCGTCATGCCGGCCTTCGGACAGGTTGTACCCGATGAAGAACAACCTGCGGTCGGTGTCGTATAAAAAGCGCATGTCGACCGCGTCGCATATCGCGCGCACATCCCGGACGAGTTTTTCCCCCATCCCGAGCATTTCTCCGGAGAGCCATTTGGAGACGGAGAAGGCCTGGGCAAGACGGTCCAGCCATTCCAGCAGGGAGGGATCCGGGTTGGGCAGATTCTCGCGGATCGATGGCAGGGCGGAAAGGCCGGGCACCTTGCCTTCCGCCAGGTCGGCCAGGCACGGGGTTTGATCCAGCGCTTGCTCCAGGGAAGAAAGCGGGCCGGCCCCAAGCCCGTTGAGCGCACCCCCCTGTTTCTCGGTGAGGATTTCCATCCACGGGAGATAACGGTCGGCCGTTTGGATCCAAGCCTCCACTTGGGCCTCCAGTTGAAGCGCCCAAGCGGCGGAAGATGCGCTGGGACCGGCTTCCGTCCGGATCTTGGCGGCGAGGGATTGGATGTCCTTGCCCGTCCGCCGGAGCAGCCGCAGCGCGTCGATCCCCCGCTGCGGTTTTTTTTCCATCGCCCGGGATATTTGCCGGAGGGCGCGCACGAATTTCCCGGAGTGCTTATCCTGACGGCAGGATTGCGCAAGGATCGCGATCGTATCCGCCAAGCCGGCGAAAACGCTTTCGTCCAAAACCGGTTTTCGCATCAACCCGGTCAACCCCGGATCCAATGCGTAGAGGGCCGCGAGAAGATTCCCGCTGTCCACCGTCGATACATAGCGGGGTTCCAGCGGAGCGAGGGTTCGGAGGTCGTACCAATTCAGCAGATGGCCTTCGAAGCGTTCCAGTTTGGCGATGGTCTCCATCGAGCGGGTCAGATTCCGGATGACCTGGTCGGCCGGGATGTATCCGAAATCCCGGGCGGCAAGCGTGCTGGTCATCCCCAGGCCGATATTCGTGGGGCTGGTCCGCATGGCCGCCCGGTTTTGATAGGCAACCTGAAAATTATCGGGGGGCAGCCAGGAGGTGGATTCGCCGATGCAATCCGCAAAAAAGCGCCACGTCCTGCGGGCGACGGTGCGGAGGAATCCGCGATCCGCGACGGAAAGGGAAAAACGCCTGGGCCGCGGCGCGAAGCGGACGTTGAGAATCAAGCCGACCAAAGGTGAGAGGAACCATAGCAAAAGCCATGGGATCGCCGCGGCCAGCACAACCGGTTTTCCGGTGAGGAGAATCCATCCGGCCGCTCCGCTCGCCGCGGAAAGCGGGATCATGGACAGCACAAACGCCGCGATCCGATTCGGGACGCGCCGGCGGAAGTTCTGCGTGGAAACCCAGCGCAGCATCCCGCGGTGTGAAATCCCGCGCGTGAGGGCGACCCGCAGGATGGCATCGGCGGCCAGGAAGGCCTGATGCGGAAGCAATGCCGCATCGACAATACCGCGCAGGAGATCGTGGGATACTTGCGCGCCGGAAAATGTTTTTCGGCTTTGACGGTTGGTCAATGCGGAGAAGAGCCGGGTCAGCGGTTGGAAGAAAAATGGCAGGCCCACCGCCAGCGCTGCCGCCCATCCGATCGCGGGAGAGACCGACCAGGAAACCGCCAACAGGACCAGGTCGGCGATCGGCACCAGGCTCCGCCGTAAATTATCGAATATCTTCCATCGGCTGAATGCCGAAAGCATATTGGGTCCCGATCGTCCGCCCGCCAGGGGGACGCGGGGAAACAGCCAGTCGATGATCTGCCAATCCCCGCGGATCCACCGGTGTTGCCGCTCGCTGTACCCGAGATACGTCCGGGGAAATTCATCGAATAATTCGATATCGCTGACCAACCCGGTCCGGACATGCTCTCCTTCGATGAGGTCATGGCTGAGCAGCCGTTCCTCCGGGAAGCGGCGGGTCAGGATCCGGCTGAAGGTGAGCAGGTCGTAGATCCCTTTACCGTTGTAGGAACCCTGGCCGGTAAGATCCTGGTAGACGTCGGAGACGGCTTTGGTGTAGGGGTCTATTCCGGTGGCATCGGCAAAGAGGCGGCTGAACGGCGAAGCCAGTGTGCTGGGCAGGGAGGGGCTGACGCGCGGCTGAAGGATGGTATAGGAGCCTGCGATCACCCTTCCGTGGTCGTCCAGCCGGGGGCGGTTGAGCGGGTGGGCGAGCGTGCCGATCATACGGCGTGCGGAACCGGGGGGAAGCTGGGTGTCGCTGTCGAGTGTGATCAAAAACCGGATACTGGAGAGGCATTCGGCATTTCCCGCGTAGATCAGCGGAGGATCCGTCTCCGGCCGCGTGCCGGTGAGAAATTGATTCAATTCCTCCAGTTTGCCGCGTTTTCGTTCCCAACCGATATACCGCTGCTCCGATGGAGACCATCGCCGCCCGCGGTGGAAGAGGAAAAAACGCTCCTCCGCGTAGCGAAGGTTAAGCGTGTTGATGGATTCCACGGCGGATCGAAGGAGTTCGGAATCCCCGTCCCGGTCCGCGCTATCCGCATCCTCATAATCCGAGAACAGGCTGAAAAACACCTTCGCATCCTTGTTGCCCAGGTACCGGATCTCCAATTTATCCGCTTCGGCCCGGACGGTCTCGGCATCCGTCAACAGGATCGGCACGACCACCAGTGTCCGGAACGCGTCGGGAATGCCGGGCTTTTCAAAAGCCATTTTCGACAGCGTCCGGGGAGGAAGGGCGCGGGTCAGGACGTAATTCATCGCCTCGATCGCGACCTGGCTGACCGGCAAAATAAACAGGAGGGGAAGAACGAACCGAATTCCGAATCCCCTTCCGGTTAGGCATAGGAAAAGCAGCGGCAGGAAAAGGACGGCAAAGGCGGAGGTGAAGCTCAACAGGAAAACGGCCGTATGGTGTTCGAACACCCACCGACGCAGGGAATAGCGGATCGTCTCGCGCCCCCGCAGAAGGCGGATGAGTTCGCGGCGTCCTTCGGCGACCAGGTAATATCCGACATGGTGGCTTCGATCATCCTCCTGCGGGCCTTTGGCGGCCAGGTCGAGGAGGCGTTCCGCGACGTCGCTTTCCGCGGTCTTGGATCTCCGGGCAATCTCCTCCAACGCATGGCGGTACCGGTCCCGCGTATCAAAATCCATTTGCGGGTAGATCCCGACCGGATCCAGGCGCAGAAGTTGTTCGACGCGGCTGGTTGCTTCGAAGATGCATCTCCAATCCAGCAGGCTGAGCTGCCGCAGGCTGGAAAAAGCATTCCCGATGGAGATCTGGTCTTTTGTCTGGCGGTTTTGTTCGCGCAGGTTCAGGTCACTGAGCGGTTTGAGGAGAGTCCGTCCCAGCCAGTTCTGGACCAGGACCAGCGCATTGGTTTCATCGTACAGATAGCTGATCAGTTGGGAACAAAAATATTCGCTGGGGGCGGGCTGACTTTCCGTAAGCTTGGCCAGGACGGAAAACAATCGTCCCGGATCGTGCCGGTTGGCCGCGATCAACCGATTGGCCCAGAATCCGGCCGTCTCGCGTTCCCCCATTTCCGACAGGGTTCTCTCCGCGAGGTTCCGGATGCTGTCGATCAGGGCCAGGCGCAACATTTGCGGAAGCGCCCAGAGCTCGCCGATCGTAAGCGGATGAACGGATTGGTAGGCCTCGAGGAAAGCCCGGATCGTTTCCTGGTCGAGCCGCAGATCCACGTGGGTTACGAGTTCTTTGGCCAGACCGTAGATGCGGGGCAGATTCCGGAAGGGGTCGCTGTTGAGAACCGGAAGTTCCTGGAAATAACTGCGGGGCAGATTGGTTTGGATGTCGCGGACGTTGCTTTCGATGATGTATTCGTTGTCGAGGATCCATTCCGCCGACGGGGTGGTCGGCTGCTCCAACCGGCTGGCGTCCGAGAGTTCCCGGCAGATTTGGTGAATGGTCTTGGCGACGCGGGTTATCCGCTTGAGCAGCGCGCCGTTGCGGATCTGCCGGGTTTGCAACCGGTGGTCTTTGGCCAGCCGCCGCGCGTATTCCTGAAGCTGCAATTGCGGAAGCAATCCACCGACCCCCGGTTCCTCGAAGGATTCCCGCTTCCGCCGGGGATGAAGAAGAAAGACCGTGGGCTGCGTTTCCCCGCTGTCCCGGATGACGATCTGGGGATGCCGGAAGGTATGCAGCGGCGCCTGAAGCAACAGGACGCTCTCCTCCGGCAGCAGCCAGAGCGCATGCTCGGCCAGCACCTTGCGGTCGATCCCATTTCGCGAACGCCGGACGGCGGCCAATCCGAAGGCCAATCCCGCCAGGCCGCCGGCGAGGAAGGGAGCCCAAACAGGATACTGTTCCACCGGCCGGAATCCCTGGCCGCGCATCAGAAAAAATGCCAGGCCTGCCAAAACGGCGAAGAGGGCGGCGAACAGGATTATCAGCAGAATTCGAAAAGCGGGAAATGGATCGTGGACCTGCACCTTTCCGGTTGCGGGACGGTGCAATACGGCCGTGCGGATATAGCCCTTCTTTTCCATCTCCCATAGAGCCTTCCGGGCATCCACCTTTTTTGCGTAATACGCGGCCAGGATGGAATAATCAACGGATTGGCTGTCCACGGATGCAGTCGCTGGGTTCCCGGAAAATGGGGGAAAAGTCATAATGGCGTTTGTATGCTCCCTGCCGCCAGTATATCCTGCCGGGTGGGGCCGGTCAAAACCGCTAATTCGCTTCAAGGATGGTTACCATATGGGTTGGGACGACGCGCAGAAGAATTTCCCGCTGGAAGTGTAAAAAGACAGGAGGATTTTTTCTCTGCGTTTTCAATATAATGATTACATGGCCTCCTGGAAAAACCGGCTCGCCCATAATCCGGTCCCTTTATTATTAGAATCCGGTTCCGCACCGGTTGTGTTTTTTACCCAACGGGATTTGCTGGATGAAGATCCCGGTCCGGTCGAGCCATTGTGGGAGCTGCCCGACGCGCGGAAGATCACGCGCAAACAGATGAAGAACGGCGGATGGAAGTATCCGCCCTCCGGAGCCAGCGCGCGCAGCGCGGAAAACTACGACCAGCTCGAGACCTATCGCAACCTGGGTTTTCTTGTGGAGAAGTTCGGATTCACCCGCGCGCACCCGGCGATCCAACAGGCGGCGGCGTTCCTCTTTTCCTTTCAAACGGCGGCCGGGGATTTCCGGGGGATATACGGGACGCAGTATTCGCCAAATTATTCGGCCGCGATCATGGAACTGCTGATCAAGGCGGGGTACGGGCGCGACCGACGGATCGCCCGCGGATTGCGCTGGCTGCTTTCGATTCGCCAGGCGGACGGCGGCTGGGCGATACCGTTTCGCACGGCGGTCGCCGGGAAGTTGGACGACGCCTTCATGCGCTCCAAAACGCTTGAGCCGGACCGCGCCAGGCCGTTTTCCCACATGATCACCGGCGTGGTCCTGAGGGCGTTCGCGGCCGGCGCCGATTTTCGCGGCAACGCGGAAGTGCTCCGGGCCGGCAGGCTGCTGGCGTTGCGTTTCTTCAAACCGGATAAGTATGTCGATCGCAGAACGCCTGAGTTCTGGACCGGGTTCAGCTTCCCGTTCTGGTTCAACGATCTGCTTTCGGCGCTCGATTCCCTTTCGCGGCTTGGTTTTTCCGCCGGGGATCCGGATGTGCGCAGGGGTTTGGATTGGTTCGTAGAAAGGCAAAGGAAGGATGGAGGTTGGGCTTTGCGAATTCAAAAGGGGAAAGATAAAGCCCTGCCGTATTGGCTGGATTTATCGGTCTGCAGAGTCTTTAAGCGGTTCTATTCGTAAAAACACCTCACCCCTGACCCCTCTCCCAACTGATGTTAGGAGAGGGGAAAGGAAAAAATATTTCTGGAAATGCTGTCGAGTTGAAAATCGATGGAACATCGACCATCGAAAAAATTAACCTCTTCCGTTGCATAAAAAATCCTGTCAATCCTGAAAAAATCCTGTAAATCCCGTCCGTTATTTTCCCGGCAATCGAAGCGTAAACCGCGCGCCGCCCTCGGGATGGTTCTCGGCCATGAGCGTGCCGCCGTGCGCCTCGGCCAGCTTGCGCGCGATTGCCAGCCCCAGCCCAGAGCCGCCTTCGGCGCGCGCCCGTCCGGAATCCAGACGGTAGAAACGCTCGAAGATCCGGTCGATCGAATCCGCGGGAATCCCCGGCCCGGTATCCTCCACCGCAACCCGGATCGCCGCCCCGTCGGAATCCACGCTCAAGCGGATGACGCCGCCGTCGGGAGTGTGGCGCAAGGCGTTATCCACCAAGTTTCCGAGGATCTGCTCCAGCCGCTGAAGATCGGCCGAGACCGCGGGAAGGTTCTCGGCGCAGGCGGTTTCGATCCTTTGGGCGCAGGCTTCGGCGCGCGGCGTGAACCGTGCCGCGACCCTCTTCAGCAGCCTGGAAAAATCGATTTCCGATTTTTCCAGGGTCAATTGCCCGGCGTCGGCCAATTCCAGAGTCCGCAGGTCCTCGATCAGCCGGTCCAGGAGCTCCGCGCTTTCGCGAATCGGGGCAAGATTTTCCTTCGTCAGCGGATACACTCCGTCGGTCAGCGCATCGAGGTTGGCGCGGATGACCGACAGGGGAGTCCGCAATTCATGGGCGATGTCGGCCGTCATCTCTTTGCGCAGCGTTTCCTGCTGCTCGATCTCCGTCATCATGCCCTCGAAGGAACGCGAAAGGTCTCCGACCTCGTCGCGGGAGGCGTGCGGGAGGCTTAGATTTCTTTCCCCGCGCGCGAAGCGCTGCATCACTCCCGAAAGGTGGCGCAGCGGCGAGGTTAAATTCTGACTGAGGACGAGCGCGATCGCCAGGCCCGCCACCCCGGCCGTGATGGCCGTCAGGAGCAGCACCCGGTTGACCGCCAGCAGCAGCGGACCTTCCGGCCCGTTGCGCAGTTCGGCGAAGGTCACCAGTTGTCCGACCGTCTCGCCGCCGGTCCGGATCGGGATGGAACGGCTTTCCGCGACGGGGATGAAAGGTTTGCCGGTTTGATCCCCCGCGGTATCGATCACGACCGTATTATTTGCATCCACCACGACCAAGCGCCGGGTTTGGATTCCCATCATCGGGCCCGTTACCATGAGCACCTGCTCGGCGCCCGCCCAGGAATGATTGGCGCTGTAATACGCCGCCAGCTCGCGGGCGAACATGTTGTCGGGCATCATCTCGATTTGCGAGAGGGCTCCGCGCACTTCGCGCGGAGCCGTGCGGTTGGTGAAGAACACCACCGCCCCGAGCGTGGTCAGAAGCAGGAGCCCGAAGGCCAGCAGGATTTTCGTCGCCAGACGCATGGTTACTCTTCCGCGAACTTGTACCCGATCCCGAACACGGTCAGGATGCGGGCCGGATTCTTCGGGTCCGGTTCGATCTTGGCGCGCAGGTTCTTGATGTGGACGTCGATCGTGCGCTCGTATCCTTCGAAGGCGCTGCCCTGCGCCAGTTCCAGCAGCTGCATCCGGTTGAACACCCTGCCGGGCTGGCCCGCCAGCCCGGCCAGCAGGCTGAATTCCGTGGGCGTCAGCTCGAGCGGCTGTTCTCCGCGGCGGACGGTATGCCGCCCGACGTCGATCTCCAATCCGGCGATGCGGATCACTTCGGGCGGAGCGGCGCCGCCCTGGGCGCGGCGCAGAACGGCGCGCACCCGCGCAACCACCTCGCGCGGAGAAAACGGTTTGGTGACGTAATCATCCGCGCCCAGCTCCAGCCCCACCAGCCGGTCGGTTTCCTCAACCCGCGCGGTAAGCATGATGATCGGCGTCGGACCCAGGCGCCGGATCTCGCGCGCCACGTCCAGCCCGTCCATCCCCGGCAGGTTGAGGTCGAGGATGACCAGGTCGGGGTGATGGGTGCGGAACGCCTGCATCGCCTCGTCCCCGCGGTACGCGGCCGCGGCCTGAAACCCGGCTTTCTCCAGGTACGAGCGGATGACGCGCACCAGCTCCGGTTCGTCATCGACGATCAGTATGCGGGCTGTCATGTTCTCCATTATATTGGAATGCGGACCTCACCCCCATCCCCCGTCCCC
>JBAVFZ010000216.1:0-9398 GCA_049684495.1 Anaerolineales bacterium
GTTTCCATCACGCCGGTGGGGACGGACGTACCAATCCGGGCTCGGCCGTCACAAACTTCCACGCCTCGGCCGAAGCCGACCGCGACCGCGACGCCGGGCGGCGGCACCTTCGGAGAGCTCACGTTCGGCGATGAATTCGAAGGGCCGGAGATCCATACCACACGGTGGTTCGCGGAAGACGGACACCAGGATTATTGGCCCGAGACCCCCTGGCGGAGAAACTATAGGAAGGAAAACGTCTATATCGAGGACGGCGCGCTCGTGATCCGTACCGCAAAGGAGAAGGTGGGCTTCTCGACCGGCGCGCTGGTCACCGGCGTCAAGGGCCAGCCCTCGCCTTTCGAGCAGGCTTTCGGACGCTTCGAAGCGCGGCTGCGATTCCCGACGCAGCAGGGCCATTTCTGCGGTTTCTGGCTGTGGAACACAAGCCAGGGGAACGTCGACGGTTCCGGGCGCGACGGAACCGAGATCGACATCGTGGAGTGGGCCTGGCTCATCGACCGGGTGGATCACGCCTTGCACTGGGACGGGTACGGTGAAGCGCATCAAAGCGCCGTGCAGAACGTCGACGGCATGGGAACCAATGACGGCGGCTGGCATGAATACCGGCTGGATTGGTATCCCGACGTGTACGTTTTTTTCATCGACGGCAGGGAAACGTGGCGCACGCAGGCGGGCGGAGTCTCCCAGGCGCCCAATTTCGTCATCCTCTCGTGCGAGATCGGTAACTTCGGAACGGGCCCGGAGGCCTGGGGCACGGGGCCGATCGAGGATGCGGTTCTGCCGGATTACCTCTACGCGGATTATGTCCGGGTGTACAAGTACGTACCTGCCCAATAAAAAAATACCGGAAAAGGATGATCCCATGAAACCATCAAACCGCATCCGGCGCATGAGCCTTCTGCTGTCGGAGGCGCTGCTGCTCGCCTTCGCCGCTTCCTGCGGCGCCGGGAATACTCCGCCGGCGCCGGTGGACGGCACGCCGGCCGGTCCTGAAATATTTTCCACGGATACGAACGCGGCCACTCCGGCCCGGCTGACCGATACCGTGAAGGTTCCGACGGCCACGAAGGAACCCGCGGCGGCCGATCCCAACTACGTTGTGCGCGGCAACCTCGAGCGCAGCAGGGAGAAGTTCACGCAGGCCAGGACCGGGCGGGTGGCATTCCTGGGCGGATCGGTCACCAACCTGGCCTGGCGCGAGATGGTCATGCGCTACCTGCGGAAAAAATTCCCCGGAACCGAATTCGACTTCATCAACGCCGGGTTGAACGGAACTCCCGCCGAGCTGGGAGCTTTCCGGCTGGAGGAGGACGTCTTCGGACGCGGCCCGGTGGACCTGATGTTCCTGGAGTTCGCCGTCAACGGCGGAAGCGTGGAGGCGATGGAGGGGATCGTCCGGCACGCCCGCGCGCTCAGCCCGGATATCGACATCATCCAGATGCACATCGCCGCCAAGTGGTTCAGCGATTCGCTCGCCGGCGGCACGATCCCGGGCGCCGTGACCGCCCACGAACGCGTGGCCGGGCATTATGGCAACAGCTCCCTTCATCTATACAAGGAAATTTACGACCGGATAAAGGAGGGGCGGTTCACATGGGACCAGTTCGCGCCGGACGGGGTGCACCCGACCGCGTTCGGCAGCGGCGTCTACGCCGATTTCATCACCGGCTTTCTGGAGGTGATGTGGAGCCTTCCAGACGCGAAAGCGGCGCCGGCTTCGCTGCCGCCGCCGATGACGCAGGATCCGTGGGAGCATGGCTCGCTCGTTTCCTACGCGAAAGCCTCGTCGATCAAAGCGTTCGAAACCATAACGGATTGGATGCCCGAGCTCAACGGAAACCTGAAAGCGCCGGTCGCCTTCATCGCGTCGTCGGTTCCCGGTTCGGCCATCTCCTTCGCGTTCCGGGGGACCAAGGTCGGGTTGTATTCGGTTGTCGGCCCGGATTCCGCCGTCGTGGAGTACCGGATCGACGATGCGGACTGGGTGGAGCTGGATACCGCGCGCGACAGCTGGTATCCGAATGATTGGTACCGGTTGAATGGATTTGTGCTGGAAACCACGCTTGTTGACTCCGCGCACACGATCACCTTCCGGACAACGGAAAAACATGGCCGGGTGTTCCGGCTCTATCGGTTGATGGTGGGGTAGCGCGAATCCCGTAAAAACCAATTCGGGGCGAGGCTGTACTCGGGCAGGGCGGGATCTGCGGGAGAAACCGATGAGCTGGGCGGGGGAGCCCTGTTGAAAAGGGCTATAATTGCAGAAGTTTGTATCCGGCAATATTTTACTTTTTCCGCCTAGCAGAATGTTGGACCTTCAATGGAAGAACGCGGAGAAGCAATATTTTGCCGAATAAACGCTGATGGATATAAGAGGCAGTGATATGCCGTATGAAGTAGTTTATCTGGAAGAATTGGGCATTGTATTAATAAAGAATATCGGTGAACTTACGTATGAGAATTTCTCAAAGCAAAGCCGAGAAGCCATAGAACTGGGAAGAATGAAGAAAGCAGAACTATTTTTATCCGATTGCACCAAACTTATTGCTAGCGCAAGCACAATTGAGTTGTATGATTTTCCTGAGATGTACGAAAGATTGGGGATGACCCGATCCAGCAAAATAGCGGTATTGATTTCGACGGATACAGCCGGCGATAGGGATCTATTGTTTTATGAGACGGTATGCCGGAATAGAGGGTGGCAAATAAAGGTATTTACCATAAAACAATCGGCGATGGAATGGCTGCTGAGAAAATAGAATTTCTTGTCGCCTCTAAATTTAAAGGGAGGCAGAAAACCTTTTTTTATATCAAAATAAAAGCCCCGCCCTTCCGCCGGACTTGGTCGAAAGGTCAAGAGTCTTCGCGGGTGTGCACTTCGGCGATGGGATATTGTATACTGAACGTAATCGCGCACAGCCGCCAAAGTGCCTCAACCGCAAGCCGTTGGGCTGTAGCGCCGGCAACAATGAGAGAAAGGAAAGCCTGATGATAACAGAGCATCGAAAAAAACTGCTCATGCTGTATGATGACCTCCGGGTCGCTGACGTGCGTGATGGAATGGACACAATGATTCACCACCGCATCGGTTCTATGGATCCGAGCATTCGCCCAATATTCCGAACAAGAGCTTACGGCATTGCTCGAACATGCCGATACCTTTCCTTCCGAGGAACTATCCCTTCTCTTTCACCCGAGGAATACGGGAAATGGGCATCCCAATACTACAACGAAGTCTGCAGCTATCCTTGGATAAACGACATCCAAGAAGGTGATTTCATCGTTATTGACCAATCGGGGGTCAACGCCGGTTTAATGGGATCGGCAAACACCCTTGAATGCCAGGGGCGAGGAGCTAGAGGTTTTATTACCAACGGAGGAGTGCGGGATACCGACGAGATTATCATCCAGGAAATCCCTTTTTGGGCCCCGTTCTGCAGCCAAGCCATGGTCCAGGGGAGGTTGGCGTTTGACGCCAAGGACATCCCGGTGAATGTGGGCGGTGTTCAGATCAGGCCCGGTGATATTGTAGTGGCCGATGGAGATGGAGTCATTGTTGTACCCCATGAGCTGGCTGAGGATGTGGCCAAGCATGCTCACAAGGAACATGATCGGGACAAGAAGGACCGGCGCGAGTCCTACCGGCGACTGGGCAAGGAAGAGGACGGCACTGTCCGATAGGAGGTATTTCGACATGGAAGTAATGCCCTACACAGGACCAACCAAGCTTATGACCATGGGCTTTGAGCCCGGCGAGATGCTTTTGGAATCTCTGCAGAAAGCCATCCAGTCGAGTGGCATCCAAAACGGAGCCGTCGTGTCGGGAATAGGTACTCTCAAGACATGCCGGATGCATTATATTCAACATATGGGCTTTCCTCCCCAAGACCGTATCATGACTTTGAACAAACCGCTCGAGCTGCTATCGGTCAACGGGCTTATAGCGGATAGCGAGCCACATCTTCATATCGTCGTGAGCTGCGGGCAGGACGAAGTGTACGGGGGGCATCTTGAGGAAGGCTGCGAGGTGCTATATCTGGCGGAAATGGCCATTCTTGTGTTCAATGAGCACAGAATGAAAAGGCTTCTCGATAAGGAGCGCAATATCAAGTTGCTAAAGCGGATGGAGTTATAGAGCTTGTGCATCCACAATCCATCACCCGAAACCGCGCCCCGCGGCATATTTGCCTGGAAGGCGGGCAATGATCGGAAAAGTTACTGGAGAAGGAGAAATGCCGCCCAACCCGCGGCGGCAGGCGACATGCCAAGGCTGCGGCGGAACTGGATGGGAACGCATTTTTCTCTCTCCGGGTAGAATCGTTGCTGAACGGCGTGCGGCCGTGCGCCGGAGCGCCGGGCCGATGGTTTGAATTATTGATATCCCCCAAAAGGAGGCGAAATGATTATTACTGCATCGAATATATTTTTCAAGCCGCCGCAACCGGAAACCGATAGGCCGATACGATCGATCCTTTCGGGCGGTCTTTGGAATCGGATGATTGGTTGACGCGTGATGAGATATAAAATAAGTTGGTAGGCCAAAAATGCATGATCCGTCAGGCGCTTCGAGGGAGGCGTCGTCTGAGGAAAAACCAATCAATGGAAAGGTGGGATTATAAACGAATAATTCCTTCTTAAGTTTTATCGTATCTGCTCAGTCCGGGAAAGGCGTACGCGGATTGCACGGAGAAGAGCCGATTACACGGATTCTTAAAAAAAATAATTCGGTGTTTTCGGTTCTTTTCGGTGTTTCGGTGTACAAGAAAGAGATATCAGGCTGAGTAAATACGTTTTATCTCATCATTTCCGGAAGCATCTTTTTCCTGGCGGGGATCTTGCGTTTACGGCGGCTCATTTTCCAACGGCCGATTGCGGTTGGGTCGACGACAATTCCTTTCCATGTACCTTGTGCAGGTTTTCCCGGCTCCCCCGGGTGCGCACTTTGCGCTGTTTGGCTTCTATGGAAAAAAGCAAAATAGCTGCCGGCCTTCGGGCTGCCCGCGGAGAAAGATGGAATTATGAAATCATTCGAGATCGTCGCCCATCGCGGAGTCCCGTTCGAGGAGCCGGAAAACACCATTAATTCGTTTCTACGCGCCATGCAGCTGGGCGCGGATGCGGTCGAATTCGATGTGCGATTGACCGCGGACCGCATTCCCGTCGTCTACCACTATTACTACCTCGATAAATACACAACCGGACGGGGCCCGATATTTGCCTACACGTTGGAGCAACTTCGCCCTCTGCGGGTATATTGCCTTGAAAATCCCAAGGCAACCGAAGGAAGCATTTCCACACTGGACGAAGTGATCGGGCAAATCGGCGGCCGGATCGGCATGGAAATCGAAATCAAAGGACCGGAGCCGGAAGCCCCGCAGCTTATCGGTGAAGTGTTGGCCAAATACAAGCGCTATTGGCCGAGCATCGAGGTGACTTCCTTTGAGCCGGCATTATTGCTGGAGATGCAAAAGATGTGTCCGGATATCGCCGTCGATTTGCTCTATCCGCTTTCCGAAAGCTGGATGAAATTGGACGTGGCGGCGTATCGGGCGGTTCACCATACGCGCCTGGCGAAAGCCCGCGCCGTTCATTTGCATTCCACCCAACTTTCGCCGGAAGTGATCCGGGTGCTCCGCTCGCAAGGCATAGAAATCCATGCCTGGGACGTCAATGACATGGAGTCCCTGAAAAATTCCGCTCACTATGGAATTTCAAGAATCTGCACGGATCGCCTGCAGCAGGCATTGGATTTTCGCGCTAGATTCAAATAAATCAACGAGTCGTCGGTTTTGCGATTATTATTTACAACAAAAAGGACAAAATACACAAATAACCTCAAAAATCCCCCGGTACATTTATTGCGAAATGGGTTGTAATACATCCATAAGCGGCTGCGCAATACGTTGAGGTGGTCGAAGGGAAATGCTTGAGTGCTCTTGAACCGGCAATTGAAGTAAAATAAAACATCCTTGACCTTCCGCTATAAATTAAATGGCCCCCATCACTTTGTCCAAACAGACGGCGCGCAGGATCATCCTTAACGCGCAAATGCTTGATGGACAAGCCGGCTTCCCGCCGGGAAAGGCCGGCCTGCAACGGATCATCGACCGGCTCGGCTACGTTCAGATCGATACGATCAACATCATCGAACGCGCGCACCATCACACGCTCCGGACCCGCCTGCCCGGGTATGCGCAGGCCATGCTCCATGGCCTCCAGGCAATCGATCGCACGGTGTTCGAGTACTGGGCGCATGCGATGGCGTATCTGCCGATGACCGATTACCGCTATGTGCTCTACCGGATGAAGCAGTTCCAGGATGCTGAGCATCCCTGGCTGCAGTACCACTCCGGCCGGGGCGGGCTTCCGCTGGAAAGCGTGTTGAAGCGGATCCGCGGGGAAGGCGCGCTGACCGCCCGGGATTTCAAGGGGCCGGATGACCGCAAGCGCGGTTCCTGGTGGGATTGGGCGCCGGCGAAATCGGCGCTGGAGCTGCTGTTTTGGCGCGGCGAACTCATGATTTCCGAGCGCCGCAATTTCCAGAAGGTCTATGATTTGACCGAACGGGTGTTGCCGCCGGGGACCGATACCCGCATCCCGGACGAAAGGGAAACGGCGGAACACCTGATCCGGCAGGCGCTTGCGGCGATGGGCCTTGCCAACGCGAAGGAGATCTGTGCGTTCAAGCAGCCCGTTTCCGTGCGCGATTCCAAGTTCCGGGGGGTTCCCTGGGACGTTATGAACCGGACGATCGACGAAATGGTGGAGGAAAAATCCATCGCCGAAGCGGTCCTCAAGGGCGAGAAGGGGGACCGCTGTTTCATGCTGCGCGGGACGATGGATGGGATGGCCGGCCTGCCGAAAGTAAAGCCGCTGGTCCGTCTGCTGTCGCCATTCGATAATCTGATCATCCGGCGCGATCGAACACAACGACTGTTCGATTTCACGTACACGCTGGAATGCTATCTGCCGGCGCGGAAAAGAGTGCACGGGTATTTCGTCCTGCCGGTGCTGTACGGCGATTCCATCGTCGGCCGCATCGATCCCCAGGCCGACCGGAAATCCCGGAAAATGATCCTTCACAATGTAATTATGGAGAAGGATTTCGAGCCGTCCGAGGCGTTTTATGAGAAATTCTCCCAAGCCGTCGCCGAATTCGCCGAATTCAATCAATGCGATGCCGTGGTGGTCGAAAAAACCCGGCCGGCCAAATTGAAATCGATATTGAAATCCAAACTGTCGCACAGGTAGGGATTTTGTACACGGATATCGCGGAGAATTCGGATTGCGCGGAGGAAAAGCTTAAGTGGAAGAAATACATAAAGAGATTTTTAGTGAAATCCGGTTATTCCGCGAAATCCGCGTACAAGCTTTTTCAATAACACAGTGAGCCGGCATATAATCAAATGATGACTTTATGTAAAAATTTTTAGTATGAAGATCGCCACCTTCAACGCCAACTCGGTCCGCATCCGGCTTGCGCAGATCATCCGGTGGCTCAAGCGCGAATCGCCGGATATCCTGTGCCTGCAGGAGACCAAAGTCCAGGATGCGGACTTTCCGGCGGCGGCTTTCGAAAAGATAGGCTACCACGTCGCCTTCCGCGGCCAGAAGGCGTATGCGGGGGTGGCGGTCGCCTGCCGGGAGGAGCCGCGACAGATCCGCTGCGGGATTGACGACGGGCAGGAGCCGGACGAGGCCAGGCTCATCCTGCTCCGGGCGGCGGGTGTGACCGTGATCAACACCTACGTCCCTCAGGGGCGGGCGATCGATACCGAACACTTCGAGTACAAGCTGGCGTGGCTCCGGCGTTTCCGGGAAATGCTGGAACGGCATTTCTCGCCGGAGGAGCCGCTTATCTGGTGCGGGGATCTCAACGTGGCTCCCGAGCCGATCGACCTCTACGATCCCAAGCGCAACAAGGAGCACGTCGATTTCCACCCGCGGACGCGCGCCGCGCTGGAGCAGGTGCGCGCGTGGGGTTTTGTCGACGTCTTCCGGACGCTGCACCCGGGTGAGCCCGGCCATTATACGTATTGGGATTACCGCGTCGCCGGCACCGTCAAGCGCAATATCGGATGGCGGGTGGATCATATCTGGGCCACGCACGCGCTCGCCGGCGGGGCCCGCAAGGCGTGGATCGACGTCGCCGCGCGCAAGGTGAAGCGGCCTTCCGATCACACTTTTCTCGTCGTAGAATTCGAGTGATGGCCGCCGGATGAGCGGACCGGTTTCCCGCGGCCTGAGGCGCAGAACCATCGCCGCCGCGCTTTTAAGCAAGCCAATGGAAAGGATGGAGAGAATGGAATTCAGATACATCGGCCGGACCGGCGTGAAAGTCTCGTCTCTCTGCTTCGGAACGATGTCGTTCGGCGGGGAGGCCGATAAAGAGGAATCCACGGCCCTCTTCCATCGCTGCCGCGAAGCGGGGATCAATTTCTTCGATTGCGCGGACACGTATCGGGCGGGAGCCGCCGAGGAAATCCTCGGCGAGCTGGCCGCCGCGTGCCGGGATGAATTGGTCCTGACCAGCAAGGTTTATTTCCCGGCGGGGGAGGATCTCAACGCGCGGGGGGCATCGCGCCGGCACATCACGACCGCCGTCGAAGCCAGCCTGAGGCGCCTGCGCACGGATCGCCTCGACTTCTATTTCATCCACCGCTTCGATCCGCATACGCCGCTGGAGGAGACGCTGCGCGCGCTAGACGACCTGGTGCAGTGGGGGAAGGTCCTATACCCGGCGGCGAGCAATTTCGCCGCATGGCAGATCGCCAAGGCGCTGGGAATCTCCGCCCGGGAAGGGTGGGCGCGTTTCGAATGCATCCAACCCATGTACAACCTGGTGAAGCGCCAGGCGGAGGTGGAGATTCTCCCGATGGCGGAATCCGAGGAGCTGGGCGTGATCACGTACAGCCCGCTGGGCGGCGGCCTGCTGACCGGCAAGTACGAAGCTCCGCGCCCTCCGTCTTCCGGACGCCTGGTCCAGAGCGAGAGGTACCGGGTGCGTTATGCGGATCCATCGCCGCATAACACCGCCCGGCGATTTTCCGAGTTTGCGACCACGCGCGGGTTCGCCCCCGCCGCGCTGGCGGTGGCCTGGGTCGCCGGCCATCCCGGCGTGACGGCGCCGATCATCGGGGCGCGCAATCGGGCGCAACTTGAGGATTCTCTGAGGTCGATCGAAATTAAAATGACTCCGGAATTGCGGACGGAGATTTCCGCGCTTTCGCCCGAACCGCCGCTCGCGACCGACCGCGAGGAAGAGCGGACGGATGAGACGTCGGTTTAAAATCCTCCCCCTCCTCTGTCCTCCCCTCCCTGCTAAAACCACCAAGGGACGGGCTGTTTACTAACAGGGTGTTGAAAAAGCCGGTCGAGTAGCCCGCGCTCTTTGC
>JBAVFZ010000217.1:0-1674 GCA_049684495.1 Anaerolineales bacterium
CTCCCCCGCCAGCGCCGCGAACAATGCCGGCTGCTCGATCTGCGCATTGTGGCCGACGCGGTCCAATACCGCATAAGTCGCATGCGGGTAGCAGGGCGCGAGATCCCACGCATCCTCGTAGCCCACGATGCCATCCTGCCGCCCGGCTACGATCAGCACCGGCTTGTCAAGAACCGCACTCGCCAGACCGGTTTCGAAGGAAAAAACATAACCGGTCTCCTTCAAACGCTCCAGGAAGGCGACGTCGGCGGCCGCCGAGCCGGGCAGGATGTCGCGCGCATACTTCCTCAAGGTGGCGCCGGTCCGGATCACGGCGACCGACTCGAACGCACTCCGTTCCTCCGGTGAAAGTCTTTCCAGGAGGCCCGGTTCCGCTTCCAGGACAACTTGCTTGGGAAGGTTGCGCCGGGCGGCGTCCGCGTACACCACCGGGCAAAGCAGGAGCATTCCTTTAATCCGCATCGAATCATGCGCGGCCAACCCCCGCGCCAGGTACCCGCCGTAGGATTGGCCCGCGACGCAATACGGTTCTCCCGGGATGATCTGATCCACAAATCCGTGGACCACATCCAGCATCCGGTCCGAATTAAAAAGCCGCTCCGGTCCGGGAGTCCGCCCCATGCCCGGCAGGTCGAAATAGATCCGCCGCCAGCCGCGCTTCTCCTTAAAAAGGGGTTCCATGCAGCCAAGCATCAGGCGGTGATCCGGCCCGAACTCGTGGATCATCAGGACGGGGCGGCCGGTTCCGATAATTTTATAATGAATGGCGATATCATCGATTTGACACTTCATATGATTTCGCTCCTCGGGATGATTTTAATCCCAAACGGTCAGGCAGTTTCAGGGTTAGAAAAGCGCCTCATTAAAAATACGAAGCCTTTGACCGCGGCAAGGCGGGGGATTTCTCGCGCCTTGAATGACGGAAGCGCGGGTTGCCGCGAAACCGATTCGTATGACATGGAAACGGCGGGGATCCACCCGGGAAACCCGCGCATTTGGATATAATATCCCCCACACGGATACGGACCATCCGCCAACGCCGAACTACTTTATCTCGAAGGAGAACTAGCGATGAAGAGACCCGTCCCTTCCAAGAACCTGGGCAATCCATACGGTTATTTCGACGCCGAAGCCCGCGAGTATGTGATCACCCGTCCCGACACCCCGACCCCCTGGATCAATTACCTCGGGGAAGGGCGTTACGGCGGCATCATCTCCAACACCGCCGGCGGATTTTCCTTTGACCGCGATCCCCGCAACCGCCGTGTGACCCGTTACCGGTACAACGCCGTCCCGGCCGACCAGCCGGGCCGCTACATCTACCTCCGCGATCAGGATAGCGGCGAATTCTGGAGCCCGACCGTCCAGCCCATCCCGGCGCGGAAACTCCAGGGCTACGAATGCCGCCACGGCGCCGGATATACCCGGATCTCGTCCGCGTATAAAGGCGTCGCCGCGAGCGTCCTCTACTTCGTCCCGCCCTCGCCGCCGGAGGAGGCTTGCCCCTGCGAATTGTGGGTGCTGACGCTGCGCAACACGACCAAGCGCAAACGCACGCTGCGCACGTTTTCCTACGCCGAATTCTCCTTCTGGGACGCGATCCTCGACCAGCAAAACATCGACTGGGGCCAGCAGGTCTTCTTCTCCGGCGAGGCCAAAGGCATCCTCCAGGCG
>JBAVFZ010000218.1:0-2052 GCA_049684495.1 Anaerolineales bacterium
GCATGATTGGAAGCGGCTGGACAATCGCGTTGGAATTAATTAAATGCATGTTTGAACAATGCGAAAAATCGACTCCCGCCCCTTAAGAAATAATGCGTCATTCGGCGGTTCGAGCCGGAAATTCGGCTCTGCGGAGAAGACGGTAATCGCGTTGTCAGCAATTCGTCCGACATCGTTGTTCACTCTAACGTCTTCCACGCCCTTTCCAAGGATTCATCGGTCGTGCCGAACACTTCCGCCCCGAGCGATTGCAGGACGGCGCGCTTTTCGCCGCCCGCCGCCACGCCCAGGATGGAAATGCGGACATCAAGGTTCTTCCTTTTCAGCAGATCGACCGCGCTTTGCGTTCCGATCACGCCGGTCGGCGAATCCTCGAAGATGGTGACAGAGGCTCCCGTTTGCTTGAGCGAATCGAGCGGCGGGAGTATTTTCCCCTCCTCGACAAATACCCGCGCCGCTTCGAGCGCCGCGTTCTCCTTCTCTCCCAGCGCGAGGGCGAGCGCAGCCAGCGAATGCACCGGGCTGGGTTTCAGGTAGCCGTCGCTGATCTGGCCATGCTGACGGGCAAGCCATTGCATATGCCCGGCGCCGACCAGCGGCAGATTTTCCAGGCCGAGGACCTTTTGGGCGATTTCCGCCTCGGGCGGGTAATCGGCAAGGTTGTCGCCGGCGGCCTGCGGACGGCAGGGGCGGGCGGTGATGATCACGGAATGGATGCGCTTTTCCGCCTGCAGTACGAGGATCCGGTCCCGCGCGGCCGGCGAGATCCCCGGCCGGTCCAGTTCGGCGAGCAGGGAAGGGGTTTCGAGGACGGGCGTAACGCCGTATTGCTGCGCGTACGCCCGGCTGCCGAGCGTAAATTGCTGGAAGTATTGCATCACGGGCGAGCGCGCGAATTCCCGCGGGTGGCCAAGCACCAATCCGAGCACGGCATCGAACTCGCCGAGCCGCGCCATGTCTTCGTCGGCATGTCCCGCTTCCTGTTTAAAAGTTTTTAATGCGGATGCCGAAGGGGTCTCGCCGCCGAACGCACCGACCCGGTGCGCCCAATAGGCGTAATCCGGTTCGGGGCGGATCAGATCGGCGGAGTGCAGGGCGCCCAAGCCGCCGGCCAGATCGGGCGGAAGGTGCAGAGTCGGGTTGGCCTTCCACATGGTGAAGAAGTCCGCCATCAGGCATATGCCGGCGATGTCCCACTCGCAGGTTATGCCCTGCGCTTCGAAAGCCTCGATCGTCGATTCATCCAGATGCCTTTCCGGGTAGCCCGCCGCGCGTGAAAAATGGGCAACGGTGCGGCGCAGCGCTTCGCGGTAGCCGCCGGGATGGATCAGCACGCCGTCGAGATCAAACAGCCACAAATTCATTTATGCCGCCTTTCCAGTTCGGTTTCCACATCGGCCAATGATAACCCGCGCGCGGCGAGCAGGACAAGCGTGTGATAAAGCAAGTCCGCCACCTCGCTGACCACCCGGTCGTCGGTTTGCCCGAGTGCGGCGACGATCGTCTCGGTGGATTCTTCGCCGACCTTCTGCGATATTTTATTCATCCCCTCACGGAACAGCGCGCTGGTGTAGGACCCCTCCTCCGGATGGGCTTTGCGATCGGCGATGACCGTCTCGAGGTGGCGCAGAAATCCGGCCGGAAAATTTTTCTCTTCGCCGGTTATGTGATGGAAGAAGCACGAGCGCTCGTTGGTGTGGCAGGCCGGTCCGGCGGGGATCACCTTCAGCAGAACGGCGTCCGCGTCGCAATCCAACCGGACTTCCACGACGCGCATCGTGTTCCCGGAGGTCTCGCCCTTGCGCCATAACGTTTTGCGTTCGCGGCTCCAGAAATACGCGTCGCGGGTGTCGAGCGTTTTCCGCCAGGCTTCCGCGTTCATCCACGCCATCATCAGGATTTCGCCGGTGCGGGAATCCTGCGCGATGGCGGGCACCAATCCTTGTTCGTTGAATTTTGGGTCCATAGATTCTCCCTGAACCGACCTCTCCTCCATCCCCGACCCTTCGGGGTCACCCCTTCCCCCTCCCCATTATGGGGAGGGGGAAGGGG
>JBAVFZ010000219.1:0-7195 GCA_049684495.1 Anaerolineales bacterium
GTATGAGGTTTTCTGAGGATATTGTGAAAATCCATTTCTTTATTACGATAATCTTTATATATTTTATCGTATTATATTTACATAATTGGCCTAAATTTACAACAATCTCCCAAAGAGTTATTAATTATCAATAGGAAGATCTGAGATGACCTGTTGTTTGAGATCTATGTAATTGACTGTCGTCCACCCGCTTCGGAATCAGTTAAGCCCTGTGATCCGGATCCAATAGCCATCATTCGAGCGGCAGTCGAAATTGAAGCATGTTCCCTTTGGCGCAGTCCCAAGCAATTTATCGATAAGAGAGGAATCTGAACCCTACAATTATCTGATATAATTTGTCCGAATTCATATGCATGAGATGGTGGTGACCGAGAGCATTCTGCGGATCACGCTCGACCACGCCTCGCGCGCCAAGGCGGCGCGGGTGACCGCGATCACGATCAAGCTCGGCCAGCTCTCGAGCCTGGTCGACGATTCGATCCGCTTCTACTGGGACCTGATCGCCGCGGATACGATCGCCGAGAAGGCCGAGCTGCGCTTCGAGCGCGTCCCGGCCCGCGCGTTGTGCCTGGATTGCGCGACCGAATTCGCGCTGGCCAAGGATTCCTTCACCTGCCCGAAGTGCCGCTCGGAACGCTTCCGGATCACCGCCGGCGAGGAAATGACCGTGGAGAGCATTGAGGTGGAGACGTAATGCCGCAAACCATCCCGATCGTCGAGAATATTCTTTCCGCCAACGACAAGGTCGCCGCGGAGAACCGCGCCCGCCTGGACAAAGCCGGCACGTTCGCCGTCAACCTTATGGCCTCGCCCGGCGCCGGGAAGACCAGCCTGATCCTGGCGACGCTCGCCGCGCTGCAGGGCCGCCTGCGGCTGGGCGTGATCGAGGGCGACCTGGCCGGCTCGATCGACGCCGACAAGGCCGCCGCGGCCGGGATCCCCGCGGTGCAGATCAACACCGGCGGCGAATGCCACCTGGATGCGGTAATGGTCCGCGGCGCGCTGGATTCCCTGCCCCTCGACTGGATCGACCTGCTGATCGTCGAGAACGTCGGCAACCTGGTCTGCCCGGCCGCGTTCAAACTCGGGACGCACCTGAATCTGCTCACCGCCTCGATCCCCGAGGGCGACGACAAACCTTATAAATATCCGGGCATGTACCGCGGCGTGCAGGCGCTGGTGATCAACAAGCTCGATCTGCTCCCCTACGTTCCTTTTAATATGGATTATTTCCGCCGCGGCGTGGAGGCGCTCAATCCGGGGTTATCCTCCTTCCCGCTCTCCTGCCGGACCGGCGAGGGGCTCCCCGCGTTCGCGGATTGGATCGTTGCGCAAGTGCAGCATGGACGCCATAAAAATCCGGATTAGCGGGACCGTCCAGGGCGTCGGCTTCCGCCCGTTCGTCCATAACCTCGCCGCACGCCTACAACTGCGCGGCTGGGTATGCAACACCTCCGGATCGGTCGAGATCGCCGCCGAGGGGGAAGCCGCCGCGCTCGCGGCCTTCACCGCCGCGCTGCGCGCCGAAGCGCCGCCGCTGGCGCAGATTGATTCTCTGGAATGGGAATCCATCCCGGCGGCCGGATATTCCGCGTTCGAAATCCGCGCCTCGGTCCCCCAGCCGGGCGGGTTCCAGCCGGTCGCGCCGGATATCGCCCTCTGCGCCGATTGCGAACGCGAGTTATTCGATCCGGACGACCGGCGCTACCTGTATCCGTTCATCAATTGCACCAATTGCGGCCCCCGCCTCACCATCATCCGCGATATCCCCTATGACCGGGCACGCACCAGCATGGCATCATTCGAAATGTGCCCGCGCTGCCGGGCGGAATACGAAAACCCGGACGACCGCCGGTTTGATGCCCAGCCGGTGGCCTGCCCGGAATGCGGGCCGCGGGTGTGGTTATATGATATGGAATCCGTAGGGGCGCATGGCTATGCGCCCACACAGGCACAGGAACGGGCGTACAGCCGTACGCCCTTACAATCCGCACGCCGTCTTTTGCGCGAGGGACGGATCGTGGCGATCCGCGGGATGGGCGGGTTCCACCTCGCCTGCGACGCGGCGAACACGGACGCGGTGCGCGAACTGCGGCGGCGGAAACGCCGCAACGCCAAACCCTTCGCCGTGATGGTCCGCGACCTTGCCGAAGCGGAACGGTGTAGCGAAATCGACGACGCCGAACGCGATCTGCTCACCGGCCGGGTAAAACCGATCGTGATCCTGCGCCGGAAAGCGGGCTGCCCGATTGCGGAAGCGGTCGCGCCCGCGAACGGGACGCTCGGGGTGATGCTGCCCTACTCGCCGCTGCACATGCTGCTCATGCATACAGGCGATCCGGTGCTGGATTCGGAACCAGCACCCGCCGCGCTGGTGATGACCAGCGGCAATTTGAGCGAGGAACCGATCGCGATCGGCAACGACGAAGCCCTCGCGCGGCTGGGACCCCTGGCGGATGCGTTTCTGGTGCACGACCGTGAAATTATTCAACGGTGCGATGATTCGGTGGTGCGGATATTTTCCGGCGCAACCGTCGGGCCGCACGGCCGCCTGCCCTCGCGCCTGCCCTCGCGAAGCGGGGGAAGCGGGTGTGCGCCCGTACGCGGAGCGCAGCGCGCCGTGCCCATTCCCCTGCGACGGTCGCGCGGGTATGCGCCGGCACCGGCCTCCCTGCCGTTTGATGCTCCGCCGATCCTCGCGGTCGGCGGCGAGTTGAAGAATACCTTCTGCCTGGCGCGCGGGCGGTACGCGTTCCTCAGCCCGCACATCGGCGATATGGAAAACGCGGAAACGCTCGCCGCCTTTGAAGAGTCGGTCGAACGGTATCAACGGTTGTTCCACACGATGCCTGAGATCATCGCCCACGACCTGCATCCCGGCTACCTCGGGACGCGTTGGGCATGCGATCACGCCGGCGGACGGAAGCGCGTCCCGGTGCAGCACCATCACGCGCACGCGGCCGCCTGCATGGTGGATAACGGCTTGTCGGGGGCGGAACCGGTGATCGCGCTCGCCTTCGACGGCACCGGCTACGGAACGGACGGCGCGGTCTGGGGGGCGGAAATCCTGGTCGCGGACTACCGGGATTATGAACGGATGATGCACCTGGAATATCTCCCGCTCCCCGGGGGCGACGCCGCGATCCGCCGGCCGTGGCGGACCGCGGTCGGGTTCGCCGCCGCGCTCAACCTAACGGTTGAGGATCTGCCTTTTCTGAAAAATATCGACGCGCGGGAAGTGGAGACGGCGCGCACGCAGGCGGCCCGCGGACTGAACGCGCCGCCGGCATCCAGCATGGGCCGGCTGTTCGATTGCGTCGCCGCGCTGAGCGACATTTGTTCCGAGATCGATTACGAGGCGCAGGGCGCGATCGAACTTGAGGAGCTCGCCCGGACAAGAATCGGCGCGGAGGGCGAGTATCCTTTCTCCATGGATGGAGAAAACATCCGCGTGCGGGACCTGCTGGCGGCGGTGATCGACGACGTGCGCGCGGGCGTTGCCGCCGATTGCATCGGCGCCCGGTTCCACAACACCGTGCGCTCGATCGCGGTGCAATCGGCGCAATCGGTGCGCGCCGCGCGCGGGATCCGCGGTGTCGTGCTCTCGGGCGGCGTCTGGCAGAATGCCCTGCTGTTGGCTCTCGCCACGGATGCCTTGCAGGAAGCCGGGTTCGAGGTTTACACTCACCGCCGCGTCCCCGCCAACGACGGGGGATTGGCGCTGGGGCAGGCGGCGGTGGCCGCCGCAATGGAGGTTTGAATGTGTTTGGGAATCCCGGGAAAAATACTGGATACGCGTGAAAGCGGCTCGCTGCGCATGGGCCGCATCGATTATGGCGGCGTGGTGAAAGAAGCCTGCCTGGCCTACGTCCCGGAAGCCAAACCCGGCGATTATGTGATCGTCCATGCCGGCTTCGCGCTGAACGTGCTTTCTCCCGACGAAGCCGAGGAAACGCTGAAGCTGTTCCGCGAGATCGAGGGAAAGGAGTGACCACGGATTACACGGATGGTTTCGGATTTCACGGATTTATTAATATTATTCCGTGTTATCCGTGGTTCTCTCAGTGAAATCCGTGGTATCCCTATGAAATACCTCGACGAATACCGCGATCCGAAAACCACAAACGCGCTGCTTGCGGAAATCCGCCGCACGGTGACCAAACCGTGGACGATCATGGAGATCTGCGGCGGCCAGACGCATTCCTTCCTGCGCCACGGCCTGGACGCCATGCTGCCCGCGTCCATCGAACTGGTCCACGGACCGGGCTGCCCGGTGTGCGTCACCCCGCTCGAGCAGATCGACCGCGCGATCGCGATCGCCTCGCGGACGGATGTGATCTTCACCTCCTTCGGCGACATGCTGCGCGTGCCTGGCTCGGAGCAAGACCTGTTCGGCGTGCGCGCAAGAGGGGGCGACGTGCGCGTGGTCTACTCTCCGCTGGATGCGCTCGCGATCGCCGAGGCCAACCCGGAGCGGCAGGTGGTGTTCTTCGCGATCGGATTCGAAACCACCGCCCCGCCGAATGCGATGGCGGTCCTGCAGGCCCGCGAACGCGGATTGAAAAATTTTTCGATGCTGGTTTCCCACGTCCGCGTCCCGCCCGCGATCGAAGCGATCCTCTCCGCGCCGGCCAACCGCGTGCAGGCCTTCCTGGCCGCCGGGCACGTGTGCACGGTGATGGGTTTTTGGGAATACGAGCCGCTGGCCGAGAAATTCCGCACGCCGATCGTCGTCACCGGCTTCGAGCCGGTCGACCTGCTGCGCGGGCTGCTCGGGGCTGTGCGGCAGCTCGAAGCCGGAAAGCATGAAGTGGAAAACGCCTATGCGCGGCTCGTCTCCCGCGAGGGAAACCGCACCGCGCAGGATGCGATCGGGCGCGCCTTCACCGGGTGCGACCGCGCCTGGCGCGGGATCGGCGTGATCCCCGGCAGCGGCTGGAAACTGCGCGACGAGCTGGCCGCCTTCGACGCCGAAAAACGATTCGACGTCGGGCGGATCGCGCCCAGGGAATCGCCGCTGTGCATCGCCGGGCTGGTGCTGCAGGGCGTGAAGAAGCCGCCCGATTGCCCGGCGTTTGGAAAGCAATGCACACCGCAATGCCCGCTCGGCGCGCCGATGGTCAGCGCCGAGGGCGCCTGCGCGGCGTATTTTCAATACCACCTCACCCCCTCGCTCCCCCTCTCCCGGCTTACGCCGGGAGAGGGGGAAGGGGGGTGAGGGAGGGTTTCATGCCCAACTTCGAATCCTTTTCCTGCCCCACCCCGCTCCAGCCCGGCGAGCGAATCGTGCTCGGCCACGGATCCGGCGGCCGGCTCAGCCGCGACCTGCTCGAGCGGGTGATCCTGCCCGCGCTCGGGGAATCCGCGCCGCGCACGCTCGACGATTCGGCGATCGTGGATTTGGCCGGCGGACGGGTTGCCTTCACCACCGACAGTTACGTCGTCCGGCCGCTTTTTTTCCCCGGCGGAGACATCGGCCGCCTGGCGGTGTGCGGCACCGTCAACGACCTGGCGATGATCGGCGCGGCGCCCGTCGCCCTCAGCCTCGGCTGCATCCTCGAAGAGGGATTGCCGCTCGAAACGCTCTCGCGCATCCTGGGTTCGGCCCGGGAGGCGGCCCGTGAGGCGGGCGTCTACCTCGCGGCGGGGGATACCAAGGTCGTCGAGCGCGGGAAGGCGGACGGCCTCTTCATTAATACATCCGGGATCGGCCGGCTGCCGGAAGGGAAGCCGATCAGCGGCGCCGGCGCCCGGACCGGCGATGTGATTATCGTATCCGGCGCGGTCGGCGACCACGGCATCGCGGTCCTGTCGGCGCGCGAGGGGCTCGGGTTCGAAACCGATCTGAAAAGCGACGTCGCGCCGCTGGCCGGACTCGTCGCGGCGATGCTTTCCGCGGGCGAAGTCCACGTTCTGCGCGATCCAACCCGCGGCGGGCTGGCCACAACCCTGGTCGAGATCGCCGCGCAATCCGGCATAGGCGTGGATATGGAGGAACAGGCGATCCCCCTGCACGGGCCCGTGCGCGCGGCGTGCGAAATGCTCGGCTTCGATCCGCTGTACGTGGCCAACGAGGGCAAGCTGGTGGCCTTCGTGGCCGAGAAGGACGCGCAGAATATTCTCGCCGCGATGCGGTCGCACGCCTACGGCGCCGAAGCCGCGCTCATCGGCCGGGTCCGCGAGGATCCGCATCACCGGGTCCATCTGCGCACGGCGATCGGCGGCACAAGGATCCTGGATATGCTGCCGGGAGAAATGCTTCCCCGAATATGTTAAAATCAAAATCTCACCGCTAAGAACGCTAAGGACGCGAAGATTTTTTTATCAAAAAGGGGGAGAAGATGGATGTCGAAGCGGTTGGAAAGCATATTGTCGATGCTTCCATTAAGGTGCATAAAGTATTTGGGCCGGGTTTGCTGGAATCCGCCTACCAGGCATGCCTTTCATATGAATTGCGGGCAAGAGGGCTTTACGTTGAAAACGAAGTGGTTCAACCGATCCAGTATAATTCGGTCACCATTGATTCCGGTTATCACCTGGATATGTTGATCGAGAATTCGGTCATCGTAGAAAACAAATCGGTTGAAAAACTTCTTCCCATCCATTGGGCACAATTATTGACATATTTGCGCTTAAGGGATTGTCGTTTGGGGTATCTCATCAATTGGAATGCCCTATTATTAAAAGATGGCCTTCACCGAATAGTAAATAATTTATAATGTTTTCAATTTCTTAGCGATCTTTGCGTTCTTTGCGGTAAAGAGTTCTTCCCGGAGGCCTCCCCATGAAAGTGATCGCCGATTTCACCATCATCCCGATCGGCACGGGCGTGTCGCTTTCGCCCTACGTCGCCGCCTGCGAGGAAATCCTGCGCGGCGCGGGGCTGAAAGTGCAGCTGCACGCCAACGGCACCAACATCGAAGGCGAATGGGACGCGGTCTTTGCGGCGGTCAAACGCTGCCACGAAACCGTCCACCAAATGGGCGCGCCGCGGATCTTCACCACGCTGAAAATCGGCACGCGCACGGACCGGGACCAATCGATGGAAGAAAAAATCAGCGCAGTGGAAAAACGGCTCGAGAAAGATCTTGCGGGGAGGCTGGGACGTGAATAAAGGTTTCTGGTTGGCCGTCGGCGCCTATTTCACCTGGGGGCTGTTCCCCATGTATTGGAAAGCGCTCCAGCAGGTCCCGGC
>JBAVFZ010000220.1:0-2433 GCA_049684495.1 Anaerolineales bacterium
ATGGCGTCCTGGTATATGTTCATCTCGGGGAAGCCGGGCTGGGCCGGATTATTCGCCGGATTGCTGCTGTGGGTGCGGATCGACACCTTTCTCTGGCCGGTGGCGCTGGCGATTGCGGCCTGCCTGACCAATTTCCGGCACGGGATTAAACTCCTGGGTGTTACCGGTATGATCTACCTGCCCTGGGTGATTTTTGCCTGGTGGTATTTCGGCTCGCCGGTGCCGCTGACGGTCCTCGCCAAATGGACGGCGACCGGTATGGTCAATGTTCCCCTGCAGGAGCATCTGCAAGTGATGATCGGGTACTTCTCTCCGTTGGATTTTGGTCCCTTCGGGGTATCCTCCAGGAATATGATACCGGCGCTCGTCGCCGGCTTCTTCACGCTGATCTTCGCGGCCTGGCACGGGTTCTTCTCTCTGAAGAAACAGTGGTTGCTCGCGCCCTCCGTATTTATCCTGCTCGAACTCGTCCGATTGGGGGACACCCGCGCGGCGATCGACAACCGCTACTTTTACCCGATGCTGTGGTGCGTGTGGATTCTCTCTCTCCTCGGCGGCTTCTCACTTTGGGAAAAAGTCCAACAACGCGGATCGCTATCGGTCTGGATCCCGCGAGCGATCGTGGTTATTGCGGTGGCCGCTGTTTTGTTCCAGGGAGTAAAATTGGCTGGAATTGCCAGGGAATTCCAAACGGTCCGAAATGAATCCTCCCTGAAAGAAATCGGATTGTGGCTGAAAAATAATACGCCTTCGGATGCCACCGTTTTGCTCGAGCCGCTGGGGTACATCGGATACTACTCCGATCGACGATTGTTTGACGATGCCGGGCTTGTAACGCCCAAAGCCGTCGCGCTGCGACTGCAGGGGGTGACACGCAACGATTATTACAGGTATTTCGACGCGGATTACGTCGTCATGCATTGCGGTTATTCGGAGAATCTACATGCGACTCCGGGAGCCGAAGAGGATTTTCTATCCAAATATCGGCTTACCACGCGAATAGACCCCCTCCAGTATAGCCCCGAGATTCCATCTCGATTGCAGAAAAGCGTGCTTCCTTGGTCGTCCTGCTATGAAATATGGCAGAGACAATAGGAACCATTCCGGGGGAAAACTACCTGCAACGGAATATCCGGGCTTGATTGTATAGAAGATGACGGCGAGGAAGGAGATGGCACACCCGATCATACCCATCACGGCAGCCAGGGAAACCAGATTGAAAAACCGCATCGGAGAAATGGTCAACACGAATAACTGCAATAAAGTCCCCGCAATTCCCCGCCGATTGCCCACGACCGGGGTTTGTGTTTTCTTCCCCAATACGTAACTTGCATCGAGGATCATGCCAAGTGAATACAATGACAGGAACCAATACCACGCGACGGATTGATCTTTTCCCGTGTAGAGGAGGGAATCTCCCGTGATGAGAAGGATCTCGGTCAAACAAAATGACAAAAGGATGAAAAAGAGGACCAGTTTTAGGGACGCAATTATGAGCGTCCTTTTTTCTGCTTCAATCGCCTGAGATTGCACTTGAAGAAGATTTCTCAGCATCGACATTGACCGATCTTGGCGCTAATGCCCAATAAAAAATGAGGGTTAGCTCGTCCGTTATTATTCCTTACTCCCAGCGCTCTCTCCCCAATCAGAGCATGGGACCAAGCCTTGAAATGGGAAAAGAGAATGTTGGGCTTAACCCGGCTTCATCAGCCAGCGGCTGATCAGCGTATCCGTCAACCCCTCTTTTTCCACCGCCGCCAAGCCGTTGTTAATTTTATTCACCAAGGAGGAATTCTTCTTGCAGACCGCGATCGCGATATCCCGGCCGGCGAACACCCCGCCCGCCGCCTTGAGCTTGCCGCCGCCGGCGCCGATGAAGTTCAAGGCCAGGGTGTTGTCCACGGCGACCGCGTCCAGTTCTCCGTTTTCGAGTGCCGCGAAGGCCTGAGTGATGCTGTCGTAAGCGATCAGGCTGACACCCGCGACCTTCCCGGTTTCGCTCGCGCCGGCCGTGCCGATCTGCGCTCCCACCAGTTTGCCGGAAAGGGATTCCACGCCGAGGATATCGGTGTTATCCGAGCGGACGACGAGCAGCTGGCCCAGCTGGAAATAGGGGTCCGAGAAGAGCATATCCGCCCGGCGCTTTTCGGTCACGGCGATCAGCGAGATCGCGGCGTCGATTTTGCATTCGGCGAGGTCGGCCATGATCTGGTCGAACCCCATCGAAACATATTCCACTTTCAGGTTCGCCTTCTTTGCGACGGCGTCCATCAGGTCGATGTCGAAACCGACGATCGCCTGGCTGGAGGGATCCTTGGATTCGAACGGGGGCCAGGTGGCATCGGTGGCGACCACGATCTTCTGCGGAACCACGAAGAGGACCAGCAATACGGCGGCGACTGCCAGGACAATAGCGCCGACCAGGATCGGGAC
>JBAVFZ010000221.1:0-4915 GCA_049684495.1 Anaerolineales bacterium
GGATTACACGGAATAATACGGATTACACCGAAATAATATTTTAAGGATTTTCAGTGTCATCCGATTTTCTTCCGTGTAATCCGTGGTAAATCCTATATACTTCTACTGCATACAGGTAATGGGAGAGAGCAGAATGCAAATCCACCACCTCAACTGCGGCACGATGCGCCCATATGGAATGCCCCGCAAAGACGGGACCGGCGGATTCTTCGTGCGGGGCGAAGGCGGCATCCACTGCCTGCTGGTGGAAACCGGCGATGGATTGGTTTTGGTCGATACCGGTTGGGGACTGCGTGATTGCGCCGACCCGGCGCCAACGGTCCGTCAATTCGCGGCGCTTTGCGGCTGTCCGTTGGATCCACAAGAAACCGCATTGCAACAGGTAACCCGGCTGGTGTTCGATCCCGCTGATGTGAAACACATTCTCCTCACCCATATGCATCTGGATCACGCCGGCGGCCTGCCCGATTTCCCCGAAGCCGCGATCCATCTTGCCGAACCGGAGCTGGAAGCCTGCCTGCACCCGCGCTCGTATAAGGAACGCTTCGCCTACCGGCCGGAGCATTGGGCGCACGGACCGCATTGGCAAACACACCGGCTGGCGGGCGGGCGCTGGTTCGAATTCGAGTGCGCCGCGCCGGTGCGGATCGGCGGGGTTGAGTTCGTGATGATCCCTTTCACCGGACACACGCGCGGGCATTGTGCGATCGCCTTGCGGTCGGATAATGGATGGCTGCTGCATTGCGGAGATATATACGGATACCAGCCCCAAGTCGATCCTGCCCAGCCTTACAGGCATCCCAACGGCGCGCTGATGGAGAACATTGTCACAACGGGTTTTAGCATGCCCCGCCGGCACTGGGTCACGCTTAGGATTTTTCTGCGGGCGCATGGGGATGAGGTTACGGCGTTCTGCTCGCACGCACCCTGGTAAACACCAAATTAAAAGAAAATAGACAGGATGTACAGGATTTTTTCAGGATTGACAGGATTTTTTAAAATAATCGGTAAATCCTGATCAAATCCTGTCAATCCTGTCCATTTCTTAATTCCGTTTCTTGAACGGCCGCCGGCCGCACCCGCCGCGCGATCCACAGCACCGCGCCGATCAGCAGCGCCAGGATGAACACCGCCAGGTATTCGATGACCGGAATGCGGATAATCTCGTTGAGTTTGGCCAGCCCGCGTCCGCTGTAGACCCACACCGCCAGCGCCGCATACACCGCCAGGATCGCCCCGCGCACCCGCAGCGAGAGCCCCAACCCGTGCATCTGGGTGATGACGAAGATCCCGCCAAAGCCGAAGGCGAACATTGGCCAAATGTTATTGCCCTGCAGCAGCGCGACGATCGTGCCGTGGATCAGAACCGCCACCTCCTGGGTCACGGTCCACCAGCGGTTGATGTGAATGCGGGTGAAGAACAGGCTGCCCTGCAGGAGGAGCAGGAACATGTAGAGGAAGCCGATCAGGTGGCCCCAGGTGTTTTCCATCGGGTGGTACCAGAAGGTGTAGACCGCCGCCCAGGCGAACACATAGCCGTGATATTTCCGCGCCGCCTGGATGATGCTCTGCCCGATCGGTGCCTTGTGCCCGAAGAACAGCCCGCGCCGCGAATTCTCCATTAAGAGGATCCACACCAGCATGACGATGACCGAACCCTGTGAGGAGAAAATCGATACATCCTGCGCCAGACCGTCATACCAAACCTGAGTCTGCAGGAGGTGCAGGAAGATGAACAGCGCGTTAACCCCAAGCGCGGCGATATTTACCGGATGCAGGCCGGTGGTGTATTTTTTCACGCGCGTCTGGGCATAGTAGATCAATCCCCACAGCGAGATCTGGTGCGCGAGGTACAGCCCCCAGGCGGTCACGCGGCTCCACACCGTGGGAGAGGGTAGCTTCCAGTAGTACCAGGATGCGCCCTCGTCCGGCAGATGCGGGATGCCCGCGAGGTAGCGGCCGGTCCACCAAATCAGCGCGGTAAACGCCAGGCTGAACACAAGCCCTCCGGCCAGCGCGAGGACATCGGTTCGACGGGTGGAGGAAGGTTGCGTTTGCATTTTGGATTCCTTTCTACCGGTCTATTAGCAGTTACCCGCGACGGCCGGTTCGGCCGGAACGGGAAGCGGCGGGATGGAAACGATCCGGCGGCGGAGGAAGAACGCCAGCGGCAGGCACAACAGCGCGGCGAACAGGCCCGGCGCCGCGGTGCCCCACGCCTGCAGCAATGCGGCGCCAAGCGTTGGGGCGATCACGCGCGTCAGACTCTCGAGCGCGGAAGAAAGCCCGAGCGTCCCGCCGATCTCCAACGGCCGCACGGACTTGGTCAACGCGCTGTTGATGACGGTATTCAGGACGCCGCCCGCGACGGCCGTGGGTGCCAGCACCACCAGAAGGAACGCCACACTCGGCGCCAGAGCCCACCCCACAAGTGAAAATCCCATGAGGATCACCGCCGCGAAGATGAGCTGACGTTCCTCGAATCGGCGGGCCAGGGCACCGACCGCCACTCCCTGCACCAGCACCGATAATACACCGACATACGCCAAGATGAATCCGGTTTGTTCGGACGTCAGTTGAAAGCGCGCGAGAATGTACAGCGCGAAGACCGTCTGGAAGATGGAGAACGCCAGACCGAAGAAAAACCGCGTACGCAGCAACGGCCCGGCCTGCGGCCGGTAGAGCGCGCGCCGGAGCGCCTGCAGAGTGAAGCCGCCCTGGGGTTGTCGGATCAGGAGAGCGCGCTTTTCGGATGTGAGCGATTCCGGGAGCCGCAAGGAAACCATCAGAAGATTGAAGAGGGAAAGTCCCGCGGCCGCCGCGGCCGGCACGCCGAACCCCCAGCGGCTGAGCGCCCCGCCCGTCGCCGGGCCGAAGATGAATCCCAGACCGAACGCCGCCCCGATCAGTCCCAGCCCCTTGGCGCGGTTCTTCTCATCCGTTATGTCGCTGATGTAGGCCTGCGCGATGCTGATGTTCCCGCCGGTGGCTCCATCCAGGATGCGGCTGATGAAGATTACTACCAGGGTGACGGCGCCCGCCCGGAACGGGAGAAACCCGGCGAATGAATTGCCCAACGGTTCGGCCGCCGCCAGCAGCAGGAAACCGATGAAGGATCCGAACAGACTGACGATCAGCATCGGCTTTCTCCCGTACCGGTCGGAAAGCCGGCCGAGAACCGGGGCGCCGATCAGCTGCGCGGCCGCATAGGAGGAAACCAGCAGCCCGGTCAGGAAGGGTGTCGCGCCGAACGCTTCCGCATAATATGGAAGCAACGGCAATATCAAACCAAAACCGAGCAGATCGACGAACACAACGAGAAAAATCGGGAAAAGCCTTCGGATATTCATTGGACGGCCTCTCAAATCTCATCTCTGACAAAAAGTATAGTCCGCCGGAGGTCGAATATCCATATCTTGTATAAGGTTTGTATAATATTGAGCGAAGGAAATGCGACAGGCGCCTCCGATTTCCGGCGCGGCTTCTGTTATTTCCGTGAAATAATATTTTTATGAAAGTGGGGCCGCCTTCACCCAGCCCAAGTTGAGGAAGCCTTACTTTTAAAGGAGATCTTGAATTCGAGTCATCGCCCCGGCCAGCGTCTCCCCGAGAAATACTCCGGAGACGGTTTTCCGTAAGGACGGGATTTGGTTGAAGGCCCGGCCGCCAAACCCGAAGACCGGATGCGGGCGGAAGTGCTCCAGCGATTTTTCAAAGCCGATCAGCCGGCGCGCCGCGGGTTCGGCGTTGGCGGAAAGGCAAACCAGCGCCGGCCGGATTTCTTGGATGTAGGCGCGCAGATCTTCCAGGTCGAGATCCTGTCCCAGGAAATCCACCCTCCGGCGCCGGCGGCGCAGGAGCAGCGCCAGCATCAAACTGCCGATATCGTGGAATTCCATCGGTCCGCACCCTACCAGGATCCGCCCTCCCCGGCGCGGATCGGACTCGGCCTGGAACCACGCCAGCAATTGCCCGCGGATGTAGGTGCTGGCGAAATGCTCGTCGGCGATCCGGATCGCGCCGCGTTCCCAGGCGTCGCCGATCCGCCACAAGCAGGGCGTCATCACATCCAGGCAGATGGCCGGTAAATCGAACCGCGCCTGCGCGACCTTCAGGCAGCGGTCCGCGGCATTTTCCCGGTGCTCCATCAATGCCGCATACAGGCAATCCGCGGATTTGGCCGGAGCCCCGCCCTGGAGCGGATGGGCGGCGGGCGCTTCCGCCCGTTTGCCGGCGCGCCGCAAACGGGCGGCTTCGGCCGCCACCAGCCGGATGGGTTCGCCTGCGTCGACCCGCTTCTTCACCCAGCGCAGCAGCGACAGGTCGGCTTCGGAATACAGGCGGTAATTGCCTTTCGACCTCGCGGGGGCAACAACCTTGTACCGGGCTTCCCAGGCCCGCAGCGTGACCGGAAGCAAACCGGTTTCCGCGCAGACGGTCTTAATCGAATACTTCCGGGCGGGATCGCGCGGGCGAGTTGCTTTTCCCATATCAACCATTATACGGGAGGCGGGATTTCCCGATGAGAGAATTTCGACAGGATATTCGCATCCACATTGAGAATTATCGGACAGGATTTACAGGATGAAAGCGGAATAACTCAAAATAATCCTGTAAATCCTGTCTATTCATTTTTCCGTGAAGTATCCGATTCCTCGCCCCGTAAACGGGGCTCGGAATGACCTCTGCCGGCGGATTCCGTTTATAATCCGTTTCCAAAGGAAACCACCATGTCCGTCTTTGAAGAAATATCGCAACGCCTGACCACCGCCAGCGAAAAACTCCGCCACCTTCTGGAGAGTCTTTGACCTCCCGGCACAGGAAGCGCGGTTCAAGCAGCTGGAAGCCCAGGCTGCGGATCCGAACCTCTGGAATTCACCCGACAACGCGAAAAAACTGATGCGCGAGCTCACCC
>JBAVFZ010000222.1:0-23782 GCA_049684495.1 Anaerolineales bacterium
GAGACCGACGGACGTGGAATCGAAATCATCTTCGGATATGGTCGCGAACCGATCTGCAAAAGATGGTTCCGGACTGCTTCGGGTAGAATATTTCACCTGACAGGTCTTAAAACCTGTCAGGTGTCGAATCCTGGCATATCTGCTGGATAGATAAGGGATGCGATGAAGGAAATCATCCTCCGCATGTTCGGGCCGAGTTCCGGCAAACCCCTGCTCGCCGACGGCGCGATGGGGACTCTGCTCGTCGCGCGCGGTGCCGCGCCGGATGCGAACATCGACGAACTTAATCTTTCGCGGCCCGAGCTTGTGGCGCAGGCGCACCGCGAGTACATCGCGGCGGGCGCTCAGATCATCGAAGCCAACACGTTTGGCGCGAACCGCTACAAACTCGCCGCGGCCGGATTGGATGGCAAACTGGAGAAAATCATCCGCGCCGGGGTCGAAATCGCGCGCAAGGAGGCCGGAAGCGCCGCGATTGTGGCGGGAAGCATCGGCCCCTTGGGCGTGCGCCTCGCGCCATACGGCCGGGTGAAGGCGGACCAGGCGGAAGCCGCCTTCCGCGAACAGGCCTTGCTGTTGCTGCAATCCGGCGCCGACCTGATCCTGATCGAGACGATGAGCGACGTGAACGAGGCGCGGACGGCGCTCGCGGCGGCACGGGCGGCGGGCGCGGATTTTATCGGCGTGAGCTTCACCTTCACCCGAGACGGATTGACTCTGCTCGGCGATTCTCCCGCCGCGGCGGCGCGGGCACTTTACGAAGCGGGCGCGGACTTGATCGGTGTGAACTGCTCGAGCGGCCCGGCGCAGGCGATCCGCATCCTGCGCGAAATGCGCGCGGCGGCGCCGGACGGGCGCTTCTCGGCGATGCCGAACGCCGGCTGGCCGGAACGGACCGGTGGGCGGATCCTTTACCCGGCGGGAGCGGATTATTTCGGCTCCTATGCGCGGGCCTTCGCCGAGGCAGGCGCGACCCTGATCGGCGGTTGCTGCGGAACGGAGCCCGCCCATATCGCCGCGATGCGCGCCGCGCTGGAAGGTTACGATCCGAAGCAGGCGGGCGCATCCGTCATCGTGGAAGCGCCCCCGGAGGAGCGGACGCTCCTCACGGCCGAAGCGACTCCGTTCGCCTCCAAACTCGCTTCCGGAAAATTCGCCGTTAGCGTCGAGATGGATCCACCGAAGGGGTTTTCCACCCACAAGCTGATGGCCGGGGCGAGCATGCTGGCCGAAGCGGGCGCGGACGTGATCAACGTCGCGGACAGCCCGATGGCGCGCATGCGGATGAGTCCCTGGGCGGTGTGCCACCTGATCCAGGAAAAATTTGGAATCGACACGGTCCTGCATTTCCCGACCCGCGGGCGGAGCCTCCTGCGCCTGCAGGGGGATCTGCTTGCCGCGCATGCGCTCGGAGTACGGAACCTGTTTGTGGTGATGGGCGATCCAACCGCGATCGGGGATTTTCCGCAGGCGGCCGATAATTACGATATTGTCCCTTCCGGGTTAATCCGCATGATCAAGCAATCCTTCAACCTCGGGAAGGACCACGCCGGAAAGGATATCGGCGCGCCGACCGCATTTTTCGTCGGCTGTGCGCTCAACCTGTGTTCGACCGACCCGGAAAAAGAAATGAAGAATCTGCGGAAGAAACTCGACGCCGGCGCGGATTTCATTCTCACCCAGCCGGTCTTCGAGCCGGATTGCGCGGCGGGTTTCATCGAATCATACCGGCGCGAATTCGGCGAATTAAAAGCGCCGATCCTGGCGGGAATCATGCCCCTTTACGGAGCGAAGCACGCCGCCTTCCTGCACAACGAGGTCCCGGGGATGTCGATCCCGGAAAAGATCCGCGCGCGGATCGATCGCGCGGGCGAGCGCGCGCCGGAGGAGGGCGTACGGATCGCGGTCGAACTGCTCAAGGAACTGCGCGGCGTCGTCCAGGGCGCATACCTCATGCCGCCGTTCGGGAGATATGACCTGGCGGCGGAAGTAATCGAGAAATTGGCTTAAACGTAAGGACGCGGGAGAACGGACAAAGGACAGCATCATGCTGACGTAGCCGGGGAAAAATTTACACTCAAATCCATTCCAAAATCTCAGAAAGGTGGTCATGCTGAGCGCCTGCCCTCGCGCAGCGGGGGAAATGAAGCCTCAGTTTCTGCAATCCTAGACCTTCGCTGCGATCAGGGTGACTTTTTCAGAGGTTTCAGTCAGTAAAAAACCGTCCGAAAGGGCGGTTTTTATATTCTTATCTATCAGGTCGTGTACTACTCCGCGCGCAATTCGTAGATCCGGTACCCCTGTCCCTCCAAAACGACGGAATAATTCTCCGCCAGGAACGCGCGGAATTCCGGAAAATCGCGCGAGGTGTTCGGCCCGGTCGGTTCGGAATATTGACCGTCGTCGTAGACCTCGATGATGAACCGCGGCCGCGCGCGCTCGAGCGCCTGCATGAACCGGATCCGGAGTTCCCGGATGTAGGGGTCGTTGACATTGTGATAAAAGTATTCGTCATAAATAAAGGGGGTCGCCAGTTCCGCGCGCGCGATCAGCATCGCATGCACCGCGCCGCCGACCCAGTCCATCGGCTGAACGGTGTCGCCGGGCCGCAGGTTCGCCTCGAGGAATCCGGCGATCTCATCCACCCGGCCTTCCTTGGGATTGTTGGCCGCCGGCAGTTCATGCTTCACGGCCAGCAGCCAGAGGTTGTCGAGCGTATCCGGGCGGACGAGCGTGAGGGACGCGATCATCATCAGCGCCGCCGGCGCCAGCCGGAAGATGACGCTTTGGGAAACGGGCTTTACGGCCAGGCAGAGGAAGGCGGCCTGGAAAAGGAAAAATGCGAACAGAAACCAGTGCTGGGGAAAAAACTGGCCGGAGAAAGCGGGGTAGATCGAAAAGGCGATGGTACTCCAGATCAGAAGCAAACCGTGGAGCTTCTTTTCCGGAAGGATATCCGGCGCGTGCTGGAGATGATGCGTTCCCCAAAGTGCCGGCGCGATCCAGATGCCGTAACCGCCCAGTTTGACGAAATCCAGGATGAGCGAATACCAGCGGCGCACGCCGGAAACAGCCTGGTGATACATGTTCATCTGCGCGAACAGCGGCAGGTACTGGAAGATGATCTCAAAAAATTGCGGCAATGCCCCGTTCGCCGCCAGGTAAACGAACATTCCCCCCAGCGGGAATAGAAAACCGATCCCCAGCCAAAGCAGGTTGCGGCCCAGGGAAGCGGTCCAATTCCTTTTTTGTGCGGGATCGGATTCCGACCGCGCGGCGTACCACTCCATCAGCACGACAGGGAGGACGCCGACAAATCCCTGCGGTTTGATCGTCACCGCCATGCCCATGAACAATCCGGTGATCAGCAACCGCCAAAAGGAGTGCCGGGCGGGGAGGTTGGTGTACGCGGCCAGGCCGCACAGGACCGGGATCAGCATCAGATATTCGCGCTGCATCATCGCCGTGGGGCCCCACGCAAAATACATGAGCGCCCAGGCCACGCCCCCCATCACGCCCGCCCACAGGTTCAGCTTCCTCATCCACAGGCCGCCCAGGCCGATCAGGCCGGCGACGAGGATGTAATCCAATAGGCGTACCGCCGATTCCGAGTATCCGGTCAGCTTGCCGACGGCCAGCGCGGCGACATACGTCCCCGGAAAGTTAACTTCATACAGATCGCGGTAGGGAACCACTCCGAATTTGTCGATGAGCATGGACACGTACAGGAAGATCGGGAGATCGTGGTAATACCGCCAGTGGATTGCAAACAACGCGGTCAGCGCCAGCAATATCAGCAGGAAAGCAGAAAGGAGATATCGGTAGATTCGCATAGGGTCTTTTCTTGGCCGCTTAAGTTTCCCGCGGAGCGCGGATGCGGCGCCGCAGGAAGGTAGTCGCGAAAATATAAAAATACCAGCGCAGATAACTCCCCGCCCAATCGAACACGCGGAAGCGGCTTTTTCCCTCGCTGCGTTCGCGCCATTGGGCGGGAACTTCGGCGATCTTCCAGCCCAGGCGGTGGCACTTTGCCGTGAGCTCGATGCTGAAGGTGAAGCCTTGCGTGGATTCGATCGGCACCGCATCCAGGAGCCGCCGTGAAAAGAGTCGGAAGGCGTTGGTCGGGTCGTGGGCCGGGAACCGCGCGATGTGCGCGAGAGTCCAGGCGGCGATCTGAAGCGGAAGCGCCTTGTACCACCGGCAGCCTTCCATGGCGCCGCCGGGAATAAACCGGCTGGGGACGACGACGTCGCACCCGCGCCGGAATTCCCCGATCATCCGGTCGATCAGCCCAGCGTTGTAATCGTCGTCCGCCATGTAGACGATCACCGCCGGCGAACGGCCGAATGCCATGCCGGTCGTGACCGCGCCGTGGGCCTTTATCCCGCGGTTCATAACCTGGACGATCTCGAATTTCGAATGGGCGACTTTTACTGCGTCCAGCGTGGGGTCGGATTCGCGGTCGTAGCAGATCAGGATCCGGATCGGAGCCGTCACTTCGCGCTCGAAGGTGTCCAGCACCCGCAGGATATTCTTTCCTTCGTTGTAGACGGGGATAACCACATCGATCCGGTCCGGCGCCGCGGCGGTCACGCTCCGGCATCCTTCCCGGCGAGGATCAACGATTGCTGTCCGAAGATCCGCCATGCCAGCGGGATCCGCAGATACCACCACACCAATCCGGGGTTCCTCGGATAGCGGCTTTTGGTCGTATAGGGCAGGAACCGTTCGATCCGGCGCCGGACGGTAAACCCGCTGATCTCCAGCGCTTCGGTCAGCGCCCGGTCGTCGATCGGCGTAATATGGTCGAAGAACATCCAGTAATCCCGCGCGCAGAACCGGATGTTCGGCTGGAGGATGATGAATTCGCCGCCGGGCGCGAGGACCCGGAGGACATCCCGCATCGTCGCGAGGATCTTCGGCCGCTCGAGGTGCTCGAAGAGGTTGCTGGCAAAAACCGTGCTGTACGAACCGGGCTTGAATTTCGAAAGCGCGGAAAGGTCGCCGACGACCGCCTGGACATCCGTTGCGGCGAATTGCTTCACATCCGGATTGGAATCCAGGGCGGTCTTTTTAACGGCTTCGATATTATTGATGAACTCGCAATAACCGGCGCCGATCTCGAGCAGCGGCCCATCCCGGCGGATCAGCTTCTGGAAAAAATCGCGGCAGAGAATCCGCCACATGGCGTCCCGGAATTCCCGGTCGGGGGCGTATCTGCGGGAGTAGATTTTCTTCGCTTCCATCGTCAGATCCCGCCCAGCTCGATCTGCTGCCGGACCCACGGGATGATCTCGTCCAGCGCATCGCTCAGAGACGTGGCGGCTTCGAAGCCGAGGATGCGTTTGGCTTTCTCCACCGAAGGGACCCGCTTCTGCACGTCGTATGGATACGGCGTATCGGTCGTAAAACGGAACGGTTCGCCGGGCCGGATCTTTTCCCAGATTAATTGCGCCAGCTCGAGCACGGACGTGGAAACCGGCGTGGAGAGGTTGAAATCCTCGTTCTTGGCGCGTTCGTCCTCGACGCAGATGCGGATCCCGCATGCGAGATCCCCGCCGTAGGTGTAATGGCGGATCTGGTTCCCGCTTCCGAGGATGTGCAGCGGATCCTGCCCTTTGAGCACTTTCTGGACAAGATCCGGCACGACGTGGCTCATCGCCAGCTTGACGTTGCCGGAGAGCACTTCCTTGTCGCACAGCGCGCGCTTCTCGCCGATCCCGACGCAGTTGAACGGCCGGATGACGGTATAGGGCAGGCGGTACTGTTCCCAGGCGCCCTTAGCGAAGTATTCGCAGGCGAGCTTTTGAAATCCGTACGTGGAAAGCGGCGGCGGGCAGCGGAACTGCTCGCCCTCAACGGTTGGAAAATGCGCCGCCGATTCAAACACCATCGAGGAGGAAACGACATTGATCTTCTGCAGGCGGCGTTCTTGGAAGGCCCACACCGCGGCGTCGAAGGTCGAGGCGATGATGCGCTCGTTTTCCGCGAGCAGATCGTAGGCGTATTCGTGGAAGAGGGAGATTCCGCCGATCATCGCCGCCAGGGCGATGACCTGGTCGCAATCGTCGATCAGGTTTTTCAGAAGCGCCGGATCTTTCGCGTCGCCTTCGGTGAATTGGTAGCGAGCGTGGCCGTCGTAGCTCTTTTGGGTTTTTCCGTACTTGGAAAAATTATCCACCCCCACCACGGTGTGGCCGTGGGCGAGGAGTTCCTCCACCAGATACCCGGCGATGAATCCCGCGGAACCCGTGACCAGTATCTTCATAATCCGGATTCCTTCCCTAAAAATCCCCACACATCCACCACCGGCTTGCCTTTAAAATCCACGGTCTTGTACATCCGGTGCGGAATGGCGAGGATCAGCAGGTCGCTCTCGCGGATCACGCGGTCCAGCGGAAGCAGCGCCGGATCGTTGGGAACGAACGGATCGGTGGTCAGCACGCCCTTGGCGTTGAACTCCAGCACCTTCTTTAATTTGTAGCTGAGGGCCGCGCGGATATCGTCGTTTTCCGGTTTGAAGGCCATCCCCAGGATGCCGACGGTTTTTTCCTTCAAATCCCATTGGGCGGCCATGCGGTCCACGAGGAACATCACCAGCCCTTCATTGATGTTCATCGCGGCGGCGCCGAGGTCGAACTTGTTTTTGGCGAAGGCGTTAAGCTGCATTGTATCTTTGAGAAGGCAGGGGCCGGCGGAGAGTCCCGGGCTGGGAAGCCCTTCCAGGCGGGGATAATGGAATTTCATGCCCGCCAGCAGCCGGTTGTAATCCACCCCGGCCGAGGCGGCGATCATATAGAACTGATTGGCGATGGCGAAGTGGATGTAGCGGTAGGCGTTGGAAAACAATTTGGCGAATTCGGCTTCCATCGGTTTAAGGAGATACGTTTCCACGGAGATGCGACGGAACAGGTCGAGTGCCTCCCGTTCCCCCTCGGCTGTGACGCCGCCGATGATCTGCGGAAGCTGCTTGATTTCCTCGATCGATTTTCCCTGGACGACCCGTTCCGGGCAATAGGCGAGCGGAATGTTCAGGTTGTTTTCCCGCAGCCAGCGGGCGCACCACTCCGTCGTGCCGGGATAAACGGTCGAGCGCAGGACGAGCACCTGGCCCTCCCGCAGGAAGGGTTTGAGTTCGGCCAGGCAGTTGCGGATATCCTTGAACACCGGATTGAAGAACTCGTCGACCGGGGTGCCGATGGTGATGACGACCACCCGGGATTCCCCCACGATCCGCGGCGCATCGGAAAGCGCTAGGCGTTTTTCCGCGAGCGCCTTTGAGAGGAGCGCCTCGGCGCCCTGTTCCATGAACGGGACGGTGCCGGCGGCGATCCGATCCAGCGCGGTTTTATTCTTGTCGTAAACGGCGGCGCGTAGGCCGGCTTCCGCGAAGACCAGCGCGAAAGGCAGGCCGACGTGCCCGGCTCCGCCCACCACGCACAGATCGTTGGCAAATTTCATGGAAGATCTCCCTCTGTATCCGCGTGTCGGTACGGGATTCTAACAGATGTACCCGGGGAACACACCCGTATCGCCCGGGCAGGGGAAGCCGGACGATCCCCGGGTTACGCGAATTATTAATCCTGCGGCGCAGGCGTATCTTTTGCTCCCGGGTTCCCGTCTACAGATGTGAACAGGATGCGGAACGCCGCATCGTGGCATCTCATTTCCGGAGGGAAAAATGGAAAACAAGGGAAAGACCAATCATATTATCGCGACCATTGGGTGGGGCCTGCTGCTGATCTGGTGGGGTGTCTCGATCGCGGTCGGTCCGATCTCGATCGGGATGAGCGCGGTCGGCACGGGGCTGATCCTGCTGGGGGCGAATGGCGCCCGGCTATTGCGCGGAATCCCAACGGTGACCTCCACGACCGTCGCGGGCCTGGTGACAATCGTGTGGGGCGCGCTCGACACGGTTTTGAGGATGTCGATCGGGGCGTCCTTCGCCGTGCTGTTGATCGTCATTGGAGCGGCCATGATCGTCTCGCTCCTTCCGCGCCCGCGGACGGCATGAGCAGTGAAAAGGGATAATGAAAAAGCATAACGCAAAGGCGCAAAGACGCAAAGATTGCATAGCTTTTTCTTTGCGCCATTGCGTCTTTGCGTTTTGTTTAAGGTTCTTGCCAACGCCCCATTTTGGGATTAAGGTATACCCATGAAAGAAGCAATAGTAAATTTCGAGGAAATCCACGAAACGTATCGCCCAAAAATCGAACGCTACCTGACGCGGATGGTGGGCGAGGCGGAAGCCGAAGATCTCACGCAGGAGGTTTTTGTAAAAATCCATCGCGGCTTGGGCGGGTTCAAGGGGGATTCCGCGCTTTCCACCTGGGTCTACCGCATCGCCACCAATACCGCATTGGATGCATTGCGCAGCCCGACGTTCCGCCGTACGGTGGAAAATCTGCCTTTGACGGAGGATGCCGATCCGTGCGTGGAAGCATTGGCGTCTCCGGATTCCCGGATCGCTCCTGACGAAACCTCTCCCGAACGGGAGGTCTTTAAAAGTGAGCGCTACGAATGTTACCGCGGTGTTTTAAGGGAGCTTCCGCCGAATTACCGGGCGGTGGTCGGGTTCAGCGAGTTGGGGGAGTTGGCGGTGGGCGAGATCGCCGCGATCCTCGGATTGAACCTCTCCACGGTCAAGATGCGCCTGCACCGTGGGCGGGAAAGGCTGCTCCGGGAGTTGAAAGCGCATTGCCGGGCGGAGGATTGGCTGTAGGGACCTTCCCTTCGGCCCGTTCCATCCCGCAGCGGTTTTATGGGTGTTAACGTTTTTATAATGCCGGGTGTGAGATTTTAGAATTATCGGACCGCGCCCCGGGGAAGCAGGTATCGCATTTCCTGGAAACCCACGCCGAGTTGCTGCCGCGCAACGCGTTGACGCGGAAGGCAGCCATGTTCCTCCAATCCACCGACTCGCCCGGAGACTCGCCGCAACGTCCGTTCAACCGAAAGGAACAGCTGCTGGAAGTGGCGGTATTCCTGTTCCTGATCGGCCCCTCGCTGGCGCTTTCATTCGTGCCTGGCGACTCGGGGGGAATAGCCAGTTTTACCCTGACGGCGGTCGCCACCATTCTGCGCGACCTGTCGCTGCTCGCGCTGATCTTCTTTTTCTTCCGGCGGAATGCGGAATCGATCCGGGGAATGGGATGAACCCTGCGGCACGTATGGAGAGACATCCTGTTGGGGGCGGTCTTTTTCGTTCCCTTGTTCTTCGGCACCGCCTGGCTCGATTCGTTTCTGACAGGCATCGGTTTCACTTCGCCGTCCTCAACGGCCTCTGCGCTTGAGCCCGGCCGAAGCACATTTGAGATGTTGCTGGCTCTGGCACTGGTGCTGGTGGTCGCGGTGACGGAAGAGACGATCTTCCGGGGGTACCTGATGAACCGCCTCAAGGCCGTCACCGGAAGCTCCTTCTGGAGTCTGTTGCTGGCCGCATTCCTCTTCTCGTTGGGGCATGGCTACGAGGGAACGGCGGGGGTGGTCACCGTCGGCGTGATGGGGCTGGCGTTCGGGCTTGTCTATCTGTGGCGAAAAAGCCTTGTCGCGCCGATTACCATGCACTTTCTTCAGGACTTCCTGGCCATCGTTTTGCTTCCTTTATTACAGGGGAAATAAACCGGCGGAAATGGATTATTCGGATCCGTAAATAAATCCATAGACAACCGCCCGATATGGATCGGCGATGCCGCACAATTAAAAAAAGAAGCACCCGGGGGGTGCTTCTTTTTTCTTTCCGCTTATTGCGTACAACGGCTACGGTTCGCACACGCCGCCCGGCTTGGCGCCTTCCGGGCAGGGCGCGTAGCATCTGGGTTTCTTTTCGTTCGGAGGTCGATACCAACAACCCAGAATCGGCGATTCGACGAACGGCACCCCGCTCAGGTTGCCGCGCGATGATACGAACTTCCCCCAGACCCAGCAGCGCACGGCGGTTCCCGGAACCTGAATCAGCCACCAGGAACCGTCTTCGTTCCGGCCGACGATTGGCGCCGCCTGTCCTTCGCGGAGGAAGGTGACGATCTCATGGTCGATGCTCGCCCCGCGGCGGCAGTTGGTATTGGCGGTAAAGGTCGCAGACGGGGAGTCGTCCGCCGGCGGGGTGGGAGTCGCCGCATCCAGCCAGCGGAAGGTGCTGGCGATCTGTTCGAAGACTTCGCTCTCGGCGACCTTGTCGAATTCCGCGGGCGGCGTGGAATACATCGCCGGATTCGTCGAGTGCAGAATGCCGGTCAGGCTGGCGCATACGGAATCCCGGACGGTGGAGTACCCCGTCCATTGGTAAATATTCCCGGCCGCGCCCTCACTCGCGGCCTGCACCAGGAATTCGAGCCCGGCGATCGTCCGGGTATGCGAATCAATCGCGCCGGGATCGTACCCGGATGCCTGCGGGCTTTCACAATCCGGCGGGATGGTGCGCCCGTCGACGTTCATCCATTTTTCGGAAAGGTTTGTTCCCGGAGCGATGGCGAGGTCGATCCGGATATGGTCGGCCGCCTCTTCGTTGATGGTTGCATCCGCCGGGTAACAGACTTCGAAGGCATAGAGCGCATTCTGATAGCAGATCCATCCGGGCGGGATGGTCGAGACCGGCTCGGGAGTGGCCTCCTCCAGCCAGCGGAAGGTGGCGGCGATATCGTCAAACACGGCGACCTCGCCCGCCGGATCGTATTCGGGAGGAGGCGTCGGGTAAAAGGAGGGATTCGTCGAATGCAGGACGCCCGTTAAGCTGACGCATACGCCGTCCCTCTCGGTCGAGTAACCGGTCCAAGCGTAGTGGTTGCCCGCCCCGGCATCCTCCCCGCTTTGTACGAAGAATTCCAGGCCGTTGATCGTCCGGGTTTCCTCGGCGAGGGATCCGGCGGCGTATCCTTCCGCTTGCGGGCTGACGCAATCCGCAAGACCCTCCCGCGAATCCACATCCATCCATTTCTCGACGAGATTCGTGCCCAGAAGGTACGCCAGTTCGATCCGCGAGTGGGCGTCCGACGCGGTGGTGAGGAGTGAGGCGGCCGGGTAACAGACTTCGAAACCGTACGTCTCATTCTGATAACAGATCCAGCCTGCGGGGACTTCCGGTGGAAGGGGGGTTGGGGTCGCCGCCGGTACCGTGACCGGACCACAGGCCGAAACGGCCAGAAGAACCAAAAAGGCGAGGATCCCCGCCAGGAAAAACCGAATTTGTCGAGTGCGGCCGGCAATGCTGTTCATCGTCCCTCTCTTGATTTTTCCGGAATGGATCACGATGCGGTCCGGTAATTTCACGGTGCGGATCGGCTTATGCAATCATTGTATAGTCTTCCGGAAATATTGGCACCCGCAAAACGTTTCCAAAACCTCTAAAAAATCTCCAAGCGGCCGTTACTACGGAAAAAGCAGCCTTGCATCCATCCGGATTCATGCGGCCGGGGAAGGACCTTCCGGAGCAGGTTCGCGGGGCTGACGCGCCTTCGGGAAAAAGCGCTCCCCGATCGAACGGAAACGGAGGTCCCATGGATCGGAAGAATCCTTGGGCGCAAGTGTGGTCAGCGTGGCCAGCAACCCGACAAGTCCCCATGCCCAGTGGATGCCCTGGTATCGCTCCGCGATCTGCGCCAGCCAGCTGGCGGGGATGATGATCCAATGCGCGTTGCCGGCCAGCAGGGCATAATCATAAGAATTAATTCCCGGATTGAGGAACAGCATCAGCGGCCGGAACGACGGCCGGCGTTTGGTGAGCCACCAGACGAGCGGGATGGCGATCAACCCGCCGATGAGGATCCATACCGGCCCGTTCCACAGGTTGCTGGCCCAATGCTCGGTGATTCGGTCGAACGACGTCAGCTTATGCATCCATTCGCCGAACCAGCCGGGCCGGACGATCCAGCAGGGCAGCCACAGGGCGGCCGTCCATCCGAGCCAGGCCAGCTTCTCGCGGCGTTTCCAGCGGATGATCTCCGGCAGGGCGAACGGCATCAATTGGGGTTTGAGGGTCATCAGCGCGTAGGCGACGGGCAAACGCGTTTGCCACAATCCCCACCAGACCAGGTCGAGGTTCCCGATCAACATGACCTGCAGGACGGGAATGTAGGCGCACCACACCGGGGCCGCGCGTTTCAGCCGGACAAGGAGCGAGAACAACCCCAGTGTCGCCAATCCGAGATACCCGACTTCCCAGGGGATGTAACTCAGCGCGGTAAAAAAGCCGAGCGCGGGAAGCGGGTAAGGGCCGGTGTAAATGCCGGCCCGCCAATCCCACCCGTACTCGAGAAACCAGAAATAATCCTGATACATATTCCGAATTATTGGACCCGCAAGACCGCCGTCCTGAGAAGGATACCCGCGCCGCTTGGTGCGGCGATCCCGGTCATCCGGCGGAATGCCGCGGGCGGGGAGGTTCGGTGTGTGTCACGGGCTTCGTCCAGCCGCCGGTTCCGATCCTGTCCGGAAGCCTCGGGTTTTGGAACCGGGAGGATGACGATTGCGGAAAGGATGTAATTGCCGGTGAGGATCACGGTGGCCGGCGCATGCAAACCAAGGCAGATTGCGAGAAGGATGAGATACATAAAAAATTCCCGGCAATGGCTTACGGTGGAGAGGTTTATGCAATTATATCCGCAAAAAGGGATACGTTAAAGCGTCGAAAGGATACTCTGAAAAAAAGAAAGCGGAAAAACAAAATCCGGCGGGGTCTCTTGTGCAGTGATTTATCTGTTTGCGCCGGAAGCATGACGAGGGGGCCTGCAACATCGGTGCCACCCAGCGCATCGTTCCCGGTGTCTTCGAGCGGCTCATCTCGATTAATGACCTTCTCGTTTTTTCAAGCTTTATCAGGATTGGAGGTTTTGTGGAGGATTTTGTTTTGCCAATGGGGCCGAACCCATGCTACATTGATAATATCCATCCACCGTATGTCCTCGGAACGGAGATCGGCGGGAATACCACCTTGAGAATCTCAATTCGAAAAATCACGACCCTTCTGGCTTTCATCCTTTTCGCGGCTGCGGTTTGGGCCGCGCCGGCGCAGGCGGGGATCGTAAAACTGCTGGTGAACAAAGCGGAGGACCATGATGACGGCGCCTGCACCAACAGCGACTGCACGCTGCGCGAGGCCATTCGGGCTGCCAACGGCGACGGGCAGGATAACCTGATCGCCTTTGATCTGCCCGCGCCCCACCGGATCACCATCTCCACCCTTTTGCCGGTCCTGACCGAGGACGGAACCGTCATCGACGGAACCACCGACCCGGATTACCACGCGGAACCGGTCGTCGTCCTGGCTGGGGATCTGTCGGTGCCGGTTCCCATCGGCCTGGAGATCCGCGCCGGCCGCTGCGCGGTGCGCGGGCTTTCGCTGATTCACTTTGTCAACCCTATTGACTATGTGACGGGCGCCGTCTACATCACCGGGGGCGAAGGCAATCTGGTGGAGAAAAACCATATCGGCATCGCCCCGATCCCCGTGAAGGAAAAGAATTCCATCGGCGTGCACCTGGCCAGCAATAACGCGACCGTCCGGGATAACGTAATCTCCAACAACGGATTCGGCATCCGCGTCGATGAAGGCTTAACCCGGCACATCATCCAGGGCAACCGGATCGGAACCGATCCTTCGGGAAAGACCGCCGTGCCGAACATCAGCGGAATCTGGCTGGAGGACGATACCTACGAGATCCTCATCGGTGGAGCCGGAGCGGGCAACCTGATTTCCGGAAATATTGGGGGCGGAATTTCCGCCAGCGGACACGGCCATTTCATCCGAAGCAACCTGATCGGAACGGACATCACCGGGAGCGCCGCTTTGCCGAACGGTTTCGGAATCGATATCGCCGGACCGGGCGGCGGATTTCAGATCGGCGGATCCGGAGCGGGCGATGGGAATGTGATTTCCGGAAATTCGGACTTCGGCATATACATCGGCGGCGGCAGCCACACGATCCAGGGAAATAAAATCGGAACCGACAAAGACGGTACGCGGGCTCTCGGGAACCTGGACGGGCTCATCCTGAGTTCCTACTTCGACCCTGCCATGGCCATTCAGTACGAATCCCACGACGTGCAGGTCGGAGGCGTCCTGGGAAGCGGCGCGGAAAACGTCATTTCGGGAAACCGGTCGCAAGGGATATCCATTCTCACCAGCCATCACGTCATCCAGGGCAATCTCATCGGAACGAATGCCGCGGGCACGGCGGCCATCCCCAACGATTGGGAGGGGATCGGGGTCTCCGGCGGCGGGCACGAAAACCTGATCGGCGGGGCGGAGGCGGGCCGCGGGAACATCATCTCGGGGAACTACGAGGGAGTCGTGCTCTACAGCGATAACAACCGCGTGCTGGGGAACCGGATCGGAACCCAGCGCGGCGGGGAAGCCGCGCTGGGAAACGAAACCGGAGTGCTCATTTTCGGAAACGGCAACTTTGTCGGGGACGGAACGCCGGACGCGGGCAATATTATTTCCGGGAACGGCGTCGGCGTGGCGGTGGAAGAGGGAAATGGAAACCGGGTGCTGGGAAACCGGATCGGCACCGATGCGAGCGGCGTTATAGCCATCCCCAATTCCGTGGGGATCACCATCGGCTTTGCCTACGATGCCGATCCAACCGGCACGATTGTTGGCGTCGGGGCCGGGAACTGGATCGAGTGGAATCGCCAATGTGGAATTCTGGTCTCGGAAGGCGTGCACAACGCTGAAATTGCCGGAAATAAAATCGACAACAACGGCGGGCTGTCCGGCGGGATGTGCGGCGGACAGGGTATCCTGATCGCCGGAACGAGCCTTGAAGTTGCCGGGATCACCCTCCGAAAAAACAGCATCTTCCGCAACGACGGTCTGGGGATTGAGATCACGGGAAGCATGGCGAATGGATCCATCGATCCACCGGTGCTGACCGGCGGGAATGCCACGCTGGCGGAGGGGACGACCTGTCCGGGCTGCCGGGTGGAAGTTTTTCTTGCGGATGTGGACCCGACCGGATCCGGCGAAGGCAAGACCTTTCTCAAGGACGGCATCGCCGGCGCCGACGGCTCGTTTTCCGTTCCCCTGGCGGGCGTCGGTTTATGCGGCGTGATCACGGCGACGGCGACCGACGCCGTGGGCAATACATCTGAATTTTCAAAAAATTTCGGCGCCGGTTTTTGCTTTTGGCTTCCGCCGATCCTTTGGCTGATAACAATTCCGTTTTGGATCCTGTTCGGCACCGCGGCCGTTGTCTTCCTCGCACGTCACCGGGGCAGAGGGAGAATCCCGCTGACTGTGATGGGTGGATTGCTGGGGGCCGGATTGGGAGTGTTGACGCTGGCTTTGCCGTTTGTGCGCATGACCGCTCCGCGATCCTCCGTCGAATCGGCCGGGGAATACGTTCCGCCATCTCCTTGCTCGCAGTACATGGATGTATCGCGCACCAGCCCGCCGGACGGGACGGTCTTCAACGCGGGGATCGATGTGCGCATAACGATCTATTCGGATTCCCCGGATTCGAATTCGCCGATCCGCTGGCGGCTGGGGGTGGACGGTCCGGCAGGGACGTCCGCGGAAAGGGAATTCACCGGCGAGGTAAACATCCTTCTTTCGGAGTTGGGATTCGATCCCGCCACGCCGGGAACGTATGCCTGGACTCTGTCCGGCGAGCGGTCGGACGGCGCATCCAACAAATGGGTTTCCATTTGTGCGGATCGCCGCGGGAGGATTTTCACCCTCCGCCGTAGCCAAACGGATACCCTGCAGATCCGGAACCCCGCATGGGAAGAGCCATCGCCCGCGGCGGACCCCGGGGTCCTTAACTTGCAGCCCACGGCAACGATGCGCAACGATGCGAATTGCCGCGCCGGACCTGGAACCGATTACCGTATTGTTACCATGCTTTCCAGGGATAAGAGCTACCCAATCGACGGCCGAAACTATGACGGGTCATGGTGGTGGATCCGGCTGCCGAATAACCTCGGTCACTGTTGGGTGGGCAGCCAGAATGTCGTTCCCGCCGGGAACATCGGGAATTTGCAGATTATCGAAGCGCCTCCGCTCGGCTGCTGGGTTTATGCGCCGAGATCGCCAACCGCATGGTCGGATCGGACCATCTGCGCGGTTCCCTGCCCGGATGGCGCCAAGCCCGGCGGAGTGTGCGAGCCGTAGAATTATTTTTTTTTTTTCGCAGGATTGTTCTGTCGCCGTAGGTCTATTTTGTGGCTGCGATCGCCGATCGCGGCTACAATAATTAAAGTGGCTGCAATGATTATTGTGGCTGCCATGATTATTGCCGTGGCTCGATCGCGGACGAACATCCTTCTTCCGGGAGAGAGAATGCGTATCCTTTTCGACCGTTTGCCGCCCTCGGCGGATCCCGCGGCGGGCGTGGATCCCGGCCGGCCCATCCGCCAGCCGGGCCGGTGGGTCAGCGCGATCCTTGCCGCGCTGGCGGGTCTGTTCCTGCTGGCGGTCCCGGTTTCTTTATCGATCGCGCAGTCCGTTCTCTATCGCGCAGGGGAATCGAATCCTCCGCCCGATGATCACGTCATCCCCTGGGCGGGGATGGTGGTGGTCTTCGTCCTGTGTATCCTTGCGCACGAGTTGGTGCATACGCTGCTGCACCCGGACGGTGGGCGGTCGGATTCAAGCGTGCTCATCATTAACTGGAAGAAGCTTCAATTCGGCGTGTATTACGAAGGGTGCATCCCGCGCCGCCGCTGGATCGCCATGCGCCTGCTTCCACTGACCCTGACTGCGCTTCCCCTGGCCGGGCTGCTGCTTTTCTACAGCGGGATGTCTTTCGCAGTCGAAACGTACCTGATCATCCTGATCCTCACCAACTCCCTGGGCTCGGGAGGGGATCTGGTCGCGGCGCTGATCGTCCTGCGGCAGGTGCCGCCGGGCGGCGTCTTGAATTTTCACCGCGGGCGCGCATATTGGCTGACCGGGAGCGGGGAATCCGGTGGTTGAATCTGTAGCCACGATCGCCGATCGCGGCTACAAGAACGTCATGGACAATCCCCGGTCAAATTCCTGCAATCATGGATTACATTGATTTCCGGAACATCCCGCCCGCCCTGCGCCGCGGCGGCTTCCCGGCGAGTTTTCCTTACCCGGTAAAGATATAAACCGACTCCGATCAGTCCAAACAGGATGGAGGATAGGATCCCATCGTTACCCGGCGAAAACAGGATTCCCATTCCGCCGTTGAGCTTGATGAACCCGTTTAGCAGGAGTGTTTGCGTGACGGCATTCGCCGTGCTATGCAGCACAATCGTCATCCAAACCGATTTCCCCAGCAGCCGGAGTTCACCATAGGTGACGGCCGTTACGATCAGGTTGAAAAGTCCCAGGAGTATGAAGGCGCGGATCTCCAACGTGGAAAATTTCAGGACTTCCGCGCGGTCCGCGAAATACAGCCAGTAGGGGATATGCCACGTCCCCCAGATCGCCCCCGTCAGCAGGTGGTTGAACATCGGATGGATCTTCAGCGCCTCGAACCGGGCGGTGAGATAACCGCGCCAGGCGAATTCTTCGAAAATGTTTTTTACGATCAACGGAAAGAAGGCGGCCGCCGTGAGTGAAATAAAATCAACGACGCCCCGGGTTTGGAATCCGGGAATGGAAAACGCATTGAAAATGCGACCAAGCCCGAACATGGGTAGGAATGCGGCGAGGAAGATGCCTGGCGCCGCGAGGTACCAGCCCCACCCGTTTTTAAAGTTGGGTTTGATGCCGGAATCCTTCCAGCCGTCACCGCCGAAGGCGCGCAGTATCAGGCCCGTCGCGGTCGGGACCACGATCCAAAGCAGCATTCCAAAACCCTGCTGCGGATCGGCGGCCTCCACGGCGATATCCGCCGCTATGCCAAGCCAGCCGATTCCCAGTGCGGCCGCGGCGAAAATAATCAGGTTGCGGAGGATGTGTGGGCGGGATTGCATTTGGTTTTTCATGGGTATCCCTGTAATCCGGGCGCTGTCGCTGAGCGGATGCGCAAATTGGAAGCGGTCCGCGATTCACCGGGGGATGAGGCTCCGGTTTTTTTCGCGTCCGTCCTTCGGATCGGGATCAGGATACCAACGGTTCTTTCGGTTGTATCCCCCGCGGGTAGGGGGTTTTGATGGGGGGTTTTGGGGAGGGTCAGAGGATGCCGCGTTGGCGGGCTGTTTCCAGCGCTTCTTTCCGCCCATGCGCTTCCAGTTTGCGGTAGATCTCCTTTATATAGGAACGGGTGGTGGCTACCGTGATGACGAGCCGGCGCGACACATCCGTGCTGGATAAGCCCTCCGCCAGCAGGAGCAGGATTTGCCGTTCACGCGGCGTCAACAGCGGAGCGGCTCTTGCGAAATCATTTTCCCGCAGCGAAAGGATCCGGTGGACGAAATCCGGATGGATAGCCTGAGCCATCGCGCTGCGCAGGAGAGGATCCAGGTCCGGGCGGGTGTTCATGAAGGGTAGCAGAATGCCTTTCGACTCCGCCAGGTAAAGCGCGGACCGCAGATCCTCGAGCGCCGGCGGCAGACCCTTCCGAAGTTGCGATGCCAGCGCCCGGTGCAGGTACCAATCGAGCATCATCACCACCGATGGATATCGCTCCAGGACGGGATGGAGCCGTTTCAGCGTATCCAGCGCACGCGAGGATTTGCGTAACACCAGATCGATCCGGATCGAGAGCAGGTAGGCCGGCCAGGTGTCGGTCCAGAGCGGATTTTCCATGTCCGGTAGTTCGGGGAGCGTCATTTCCTCCAATCGCGCGGATGCCGCGACCGGATTTCCCCTGTTCAGGTCGAGGTACCCGTGAAAGGTTGCCAGCAATTGGGGGAAAAAATCAGTCGCGGTTTTTTCAGTATGCTCCGCCGCTTTACATAATTCCTGTTCCGCGGCCGTCCAATCCCCCGCCGCTAGCGCGCATTGCACGCGTAAGGCGAAAACCCGGTGGAGCGCCCTCGGATCGCCGGATTGCGCCGCCGGTTCCAGAGAAGTATCCAGATATTCATTTGCGGCGGCGAATTCGCAGCGCAGAAGGGCGGCCTGTGCGAGGCCGACAATGCCCATGAAGGCCGGCGGGCTCGGGGATCCATCGTCGCCGCGGTCCTGCTCTTGGGCAACCGCCTTGTGGTAGCATACCTCCGCTTCCGTGAGTTTTCCCTGCAGCATCCATGCATCGCCCTCGCAGCTTTGCGCGCTGGCCGAAACGAACCGGTTGGGTGTCGCTTGGGCGGCGGCCCGGGCGAAGGAATCCCGGGCATCGGCAAACCGTCCGCGGCGGAGCTGCATCAATCCCAGATTGAACTCAAGCAGTTGGCGGTTTTCCCCGGTCTCGACCGGAATCCACTCCCGCGCCTGCCGCGCGGCTTCCTCCATGCCGGCCGGATCTCCCCGCGCCTGGCAGAGGAACGCGCGCAGGACCGCCAGATCTCCCCGCATCTCACCGACGGGAATCTCCCGTTTTTCCTGGGCAATGAATTTCGGCCGATAGCTTTCCGCGGCTTTTTCGGCGGCGGATAAAAACCTCCCGGCGGAATCGAGATTTCCGCGGAGCAGGTATACCCATCCGCAGCCGAGCGCCAGATACGGATTGCCCGCGATTTCCTCCTCCGGAAGTTGTTTCAACCATCCCAACATGGTATCGACCCGGCCGTCCTGCAGCAACCGGCTGCCGTGCTGTTCCAGCAAATGCGCCGCCAATCCGGTATCGGGGATGGCCAGCGCATGATGCATGGCTTCCTCGAGCTCCGCCTGTGCCCCGTACCAGAGTCCGGCCCGGTGATGCATCTCCCGCTCCCATTCGGGGCGTTCGCGGCGAATCCGGTCTTGAAGGTATTGGGAGAACAGGGTGTGATATTGGAACCAGCATCGCCGTTCATCGAGCGCGGCGGTGAAGATATTGGAAGCTTCCAGATACTCGAGCGTTTCCCGGCAGCGCGCAGAATCCCAGGGATCGCCCAGGACCGCACTGCACAGGTCAGGCTGCAGGCGCCGGAGGAAGGATGTGCGCAACAGAAAATCCCGTATGTCCCCAGGCAGGCGGGAAATGACTTCGGCGGTCAGATAATCCGTGATGTGGCGGCTCCCGCCCGCAAACCCGGCGATGAATGATCCGTGGTCGCGGGTCTCGCGCAGCGAGAGCGCGGCCAGCTGCAATCCGGTGATCCATCCCTCGCAGCGGTTCTCCAGGATCCGGATATCCCCGGCCGGGAGGTTAAGTTCCATCACCTGGTTGAGGAAGCTCTCCGCTTCTGGAAAAGATAATCGCAAAAGGTCCGGGTCGATTTCGGTGACTTCGTCGCGGGCGCGCATGCGCGGCAGCGCGATCGGCGGATCGGCGCGGGTGCTGATTACAAGATGCATCGGCGGCGGAAGATTCTCGAGGAGAAAATCCGTCAGCCCGTGGACGGCGGGATTTACGATCAGGTGGTAGTCGTCGAGGACAAGAAGGATGCTTCCGGCAGCGGCCGTGATACCGTTTATCAATCTTGCCAGGGCTGCTTCCGGCCGGGCGGAGGATTCGGGAGAGGCCGGGTGATTTTCCTCCGGATGCAGGGCGACCGCAAGGCAGGCGAGAAAGCGGGCCGGATCATTGTCTTCTTCCTGGATGGTGATCCAGCCCGTTGCAGCGGCCTGGGCGCGCACCCAGTTGCTCAGGAGGGTCGTTTTTCCAAAGCCGGCCGGGGCGGAGAGGAGCGTGAGTTTCCGGTGGCGGCCGGCATTCAGGATTTCGACGAGGCGTGGGCGGGTAACCTGCCGCGGCCGCAGGTGCGGGATCAGAAATTTCGTTTGCAGCAGCGGTTGATCCATGGAAGGGGTGTCCGTTTCCGCGGCGTGGGCCAATTGCCGCGAGCAGAAATCGCGGTTGCAGATTAACGGATCGATCGTGGAGATCCGTCAATCGCGCCCGCCGACCGCGATCAGCACCGGCGAATCTTCGGTGAACGGCGACCGGTCGTAATCTCCCCACAGGTGCTGGAGCCGCAATCCGGCCCGCTCAAAGAGCGTCGATAATTCGTTGGGGAAGAAATACCGCAGGGTCATCGGGATCGAAGTGCGCGTCACTTTTCCGGACGGATCGATCTCATCGTAGATCCAGGTGATGTAGCCGAGCTGCGCGGCGCGGTCCACGCGCAGGCTGGAGAATTGCTGGATGGCGATGTCGCGCGCCTCGTCGCGGAAGGTCCGTTCGAGGACGAGCGATTCCGGCGGGTCGCCGTAGATCGGAATCGGGTTGGGCAGGGCGAACGCGGCCCGGCCGCCGGGGGGAAGGTGCAGGGAGATCGTCTCGAGCACGGCGTGCACATCCGCCGGTTCGACCATGTGGGCAAACGTGTTGAACGGCAGCAGGATCAGCGGGAAATTGCTGCCAAGCCGGACGCGTGTGAAATCATCCGGCCGCAGGGTGATGCGGCCCGCCAGCGACGGCTGCAGCGCGAGCCGGCTCCGGGCCAGGGCGAGCATTGCGGGAGAAGAATCGACTCCCGTGGCGGTGAAGCCTTCCCGCGCCAGGTGCAGAAGGACCCGTCCGCTGCCGCAGCCCAATTCGAGGACCGGACCGCCCTGCGCGCGCGCAAGATCGGCCCACAAGGGCAGATCTTCGGTGAAATCCGCATTCTCCAGATCGTAAAAACGGGCGATGGAAGCGTAAGAATCCATTTTTGCTTGACGGTGAAGATGGGGCGCATTATACTCCGCGCGCCGGGGTGTAGCGCAGTTGGCAGCGCACTGCGTTTGGGACGCAGGAGTCGGCGGTTCAAGTCCGCCCACCCCGACTGCGCCGCGAAGGGGGGCGGCGGCTTTCTTCCTTTTTCTTTTCTTTCTTTCTTTTCTTTCACCCTGGGGGAAAGAATCGCCTCATTTAATTTCCGGAATAGCACGCTTTCCGGCAGCCGGATGGGATCCGTTGGCCGAACTTCTCTTTGACGCGAAACGCCCATATTGCCTTCAGCGCATCATCCTTACCGTGCAATTTGCGATGATCGCCGTGATGTGTTTCTTTACCCTCGTCCACGGCGAATGGCCGGGATGGGACATGCTCGGGCTGATCCTGTTCACCTTATTCCTGTGGATCGCGCGCGACCGGATCGCCTTCCTGGATTTCGCCCCCTTCCTGCTCATGCTGTTCACGTATGAGGTGATCCGCAGCGTCCTCCTCGCCGTCGGCACGAACGGCGTACACGTCTCGGATATGGTCGTCTGGGAGCGGACCCTTTGCGCGGGGATCATCCCCTCGTTCGCCCTGCAACAGGCGTTCGGCGCGACGGCTTTCACCTGGATCGTGGACCTTGTCGCAAACGGTTTTTACATGACCCATTTCTTTTCGGTGATCCTGATGGGCCTTGTGTTGTGGCTTAACCGGAAGACGCATTACTGGGCCTACATCATGGGCTTGATCGTACTCTCGTACGCCGCGTTCCTCACCTATGTCGTCTTCCCCGCCGCCCCGCCGTGGTGGGCGTCGCTGAACGGGTATTTGCGGAGCCAGCCGGTGAACCTGGACCACAGCCTGCTTTCGCCGGAGTACATCTTCGCCACCGCAAATCCCCTGGGCGCCATGCCGTCCCTGCATACGGCGTGGCCGGCATACCTGTTTTTTTACAGCCTCTATATTTGGGGGAGAAAAGCACTCCCGGTGATCGTTCTTCCGATCGGGGTGGCGGTCTCGTCGATTTATCTCGGGCACCACTACCTGATCGACATCCTGGCCGGGATCGGGTACGCCGCCGTGGCGTTCACGTTTGCGACGCAGTGGGGGAAAATCTATTTGAAAATCCGGGAGCCGGCCAGCTCGCTGGTGACCGTTCCATAACGGAGTCGCCCGCCCGGCGGCGGCCGCGCCTCTTCCCTTTATCGGGCAGGAAAATATTTAACGGCCGCGCCGCGACGTCCGGCCGGGAATCGTCATCCGACGGCCCGGATGTCCGGATACCCGTCTCAAGGAGCAGAACCGATGACCGGACTTATACTCGATGGTAAAGCCCTGTCCAAACAAATCGAAGGTGAATTAACCGTCCGGGTGAAGGCCCTCCTTGCCCGGAACGGCGGAAAGGTTCCCATTCTGGCGACGATCCTGGTCGGAGACGATCCGGCATCCGTGACGTACGTGCGCATGAAGGGCAATGCATGCCGGCGGGTCGGGATGGAGAGCGCCCAGATTCACCTTCCTCCGGAAAGCTCCACCGAAGCCGTGCTGGGCGAGATCGACAAGCTGAACGCGGACCCGGCGGTGCACGGCATTCTGCTGCAGCACCCGGTTCCCAAGCAGGTGGACGAGCGCAGCTGCTTCGAACGGATTGCGCTGGCCAAGGACGTGGACGGGGTGACCTGCCTGGGGTTCGGGCGGATGGCGATGGGGGAGCCGGCCCACGGGTCGGCGACTCCGGCGGGCATCATGCGGCTGCTGGCGCATTATAAAATCCCGCTGGAAGGCCGGCGCGCGGTCGTCGTCGGGCGCAGCCCGATCCTCGGGAAACCTTTGGCGATGATGCTGATGAACGCCAACGCGACCGTGACGGTCTGCCATTCGCGGACGCAAAACCTGCCGGACGTCGTGCGCCAGGGCGATATCGTCGTCGGCGCGGTGGGCAAAGCCGAATTCATCAAGGCCGATTGGATCAAACCGGGCGCGGTGGTGGTGGACGCCGGGTACAACGAGGGAAACGTCGGGGATATCGAGCTCTCGGCGGTGATCGAAACCTGCGCCGCCTACACCCCGGTCCCCGGCGGGGTGGGGCCGATGACGATCGCGATGCTGATCTCGCAAACCGTCGACGCGGCGGAGCAGGCGGCCGGGTAATTCGAAGGGTCTCTTTTCTCGAAAGCAGAAAACCGCCAGAGGATGTGAGA
>JBAVFZ010000223.1:0-7337 GCA_049684495.1 Anaerolineales bacterium
GCTTGCCGCTCTGGGAGTGGAACCGCCTTCGGCGTGGATGATCGGCGATGATTGGGAATGCGACATCGCGCCCGCGATGTCGCTGGGCATGCGCGCCGCCTGGATTGGCGACGGGGCGAAAGCGGCCGGCCGACCGGCGGATTTAACCATTCCTTCACTGCAGTTATTGGCGGACCGATGGATAGTATCCGGCTGACCGTCGAATAAAAATTCCCGGGGAAAGAAGGCGCGATGGCCTTCCCGGGAATTATGTTTTTCCCCATCTTCACGGATTTTTTATTATCCTTCCCGATAATTGACACAGGCGGGGGCGCGTGCTAAAATCCTTAAAACTCTCTCCCGGAAGGATATTCTCGAATGGCTCAACGGACTACTGGTACCGTTCGTTGGTTCGACGGATCCAGGGGGTACGGCTATATCCGAACCGAAAAAGGGCACGAAATCTTCGTTCATTATTCCTCCATCCTGGGATCGGAATTGCAAAACCTGAACGAGGGCGAAAAAGTCGAGTTCGCCGTGGAAGAGACCGTCCGCGGTCTGCAAGCCACGGGTGTGGTCAGGTTGAATTAATCGATTGTCCATGGGTCTTCCCCGTTCGGATACATCGGCTGATCCCCTGCCATCTCGGCGGGGATTTTGCTTTCCGGCGATAATTACCATCGATGAGAAACCTTCTTTCAAAGATGCTGGTCGAGGAAGGCGAAACACGCAACCCCGGCCCACCCCAACGGGGGTGGGCGAGACCAGCTGCGGCGCATCGAGATGGCGGTCTCGATGCGCAAAAACGCTTCCCCGGCCACGCCATGGCGAAGCCGGGGCAGGGTTCGGCCGCCCATAAATTTACAAAGGTGAAATGAGTATGGATCTTAGAATTATTCCCCTGGGCGGATTGGGGGAGATCGGCAAGAATATGATGCTGATTGAAACCCCCACCGACGCCCTGATCGTCGACGCCGGATTGATGTTCCCCGAAAACGACATGCTCGGGATCGATTGCATCATTCCGGATTTCAACGCCGTGCTGGACCGCCGGGGGCGCGTGCGCGGAATCGTCGTGACGCACGGGCACGAGGACCACACCGGCGCCATCGACCATGTGGTGGAGGCCTTCCAGGCGCCGATCTACGCCACACCGCTGACCCGGGGCCTCCTGGAAGTCAAGCTTTCGCGCGCCGGGCTGCTGGACCGCACGATCCTGAACACCGTGAAGGCCGGGTCGAAGGTCCAGATCGGCCCGTTCGGCGTGGAGTTCTTCCACGTCTGCCATTCGATCCCGGACGGGGTGGGCTTGGGGATCACGACCCCGGCCGGATTGATCGTGCATTCGGGCGACTTCAAGTTCGACCACACCCCGGTCGACGGCTGGCCGACCGATTATGCGGCGCTGGCCGAGTTCAGCAAACGCGGCGTCCTGGCATTGATGTCGGATTCGACCAATGCCGACCGGCCCGGATGGACTCCCTCGGAAGCGGTGATCGATTCGGCGTTCGACGATCTGTTCCGGACCGCGCCGGGGCGGATTCTGATCGGGTCGTTCGCCTCGCTGATCTCGCGCATCCAGCAGGCGATCCGTGCCGCCGAACGGCATGGGCGCAAGATGGCGATGGTCGGCACCTCGATGCAGGAAAACACGAAGATGGCCCAGAAGCTGGGCTATCTCGAAGTCCCCAATGGGCTGCTGGTTTCGGTCGAAGAAGCCCTGAAGATGCCCGCGAAGAAAGTCGTGCTGATGACGGCCGGGACGCAGGGCGAGCCTTCCTCGATCCTCGGGCGCCTGGCCACCGGGCGCAACCGCCAATTCGAGCTGGAGGAGGGGGACACGGTGGTATTCTCCTCGCATCCGATCCCGGGCAACGAGGAATTGGTCCACCGGACGATCAACCGGCTGTTCCAGCGCGGCGCGCGGGTGATCTACGATCCGATTGCGCCGGTCCACGTTTCGGGTCACGCCAACGCCGAGGAGATGAAGCTGCTCATCCACCTGGTGCAGCCCAAGCATTTCATTCCGATCCACGGCGAACTGCGCCAGCTGCACCAGCACGGCGCGATAGCCCGGGAACTCGGGATTCGGCCCGAGAACGTGGCGGTGGTCGAAAACGGCTACTCGATCGAGTTTTCGGAAGGGAAGCTGCAGGTGGGCGAGCGCATCCCCGGTGAATACATTTTCGTCGACGGGAGCGGGGTGGGCGATATCGGCCCCACGGTGATGCGCGAGCGGGAGCGGCTGGCGAAGGACGGATTCGTCATCGTGCGGGCGGAGATCGACCCGGCCACGCATAAACTGACGGGTAGACCGGAACTCCTCTCGCGCGGTTTTGTTTTCGTCCCGGAATCCGGGGAGTTGCTGGCGATGGCCGAGGAGAAGATCCGCGATACGGCCGCCCGCGGCAACGGCAACCGGCTGGCCGAACGGATCGAAACGGCGCTTTCGGAACTCTTCTATCAGGAAACCAAACGCCGGCCGATGGTGTTTGTTCTGCTCAACGGCGGGAAAAAGGAAGAGAAATAGGCCGGTAGTTGCGTTAAAAAAAACCACAAAGACACAAAGACACCAAGAAAACCTCTTATTCATCATGTCTTTGTGTCTTCGTGGTTAAAATATTCGATAAATTATTGTGCGTTCACGGCGTCGGGGCGCGGGTATAGGCGGCGCAAAGCACTTCACCCTCCCGGATGATGGTATCCACCGTCTCGTCGAAATAGGGGGAGGCGCGCAGTTCCGCGAAGATCGATGCGGCTTCCACGCAGTTCGCGGGGGTATCTTTGCCGTAGAAGGCCATCACCGAACCGTAGGTGTAGTACACGTCGACGGAGTTCGCTTTGAGGGGGAGTATCTCGATCACATCCACTCCCTGTGCCTCATTATCCGCCGCCGTGCAGCCTCGGATCGCGCAGCGCAGGACCTTGATCGCGGTCTCGTAGTTCTTCGCCTTGTAGTAGATGACTCCCAGCCGGCCGTAGAGGTACGCATCTGTGTTATCCAGCGAGAGGGCTTTGCGCGCGTAGAGTTCGGCGTCGAAAAAATTACCTTGGTTAGACTCAGTCTGGGCAATCGAGAGGTAGGGGATCGGATCGTTCGGATTAAGATCCGCCGCCCGCGCAAAGGCCTCGAGCGCTTTATCGATATTCAGGTCGCGGGTGGCCGTGTCGGTCGCGGTTTCACCCAGCTTGCGGTAGTTGGCGCCCAGGCGGATGTAGAGGAAGGGAAGGTTCGGGTTCAGGAGGATGGCCGCCTGATATTCCTCGATGGCCCGCGTGTAGTAGCCGTTGCTTTCGAGCACGTAGGCGTACGCCCGGTGCACGTCCATGATCTCCGGACCGAGCTGGGCGGCCTGCGCCCCCACATCGAGCGCGGCCGACCAATTACCCTGGTCGATGAGCACCTCCGCCTTGAAAGCCAGCGCGAGCGCGCTCCCGGAATCCAGGGCGAGCGCCTGGGCCGATGCTTGATACGCTTTATTGAGTGTTTCCTCGCGGGTTTCCGCATCCATCCATTCGGAATTGGCGTACCAATCCAGCACTAATACCTTGATGGCATGCCCGAACGCGTAATCCGGATTAATATTCAAGGCGATGGTAACCGAACACACGGCTTGTTCGAGACGGATTCTTTTTTCATCGGCGGAAAGTTGAAGTTCACTGGAATATGCCAGAATCCGCGCCAATTCCGCCCACAACTGAGGATCGGACGGCTCCGACTGTAACTGCGGATCCGGTGTTCCCGACCATACCTGTGGAGACGGTGTTACCGTCAACGTCAGCGAAGGCGTCGCTATCGAGGATGCCGGCGAGGATGGCGTTCCGGTCGAGAACAGGGAAGATGGCGTTTCGGTAGGGACTTGGGGGGTTGGGGCTTCCGTCGATCGTCCGAAGGTACACCATTCCGGATTTTGCAGATCGTTCGAATCCACCCCGACAGCCTTCTGGTATGCGGTGATCGCTTTTTCCAGAATTCCGGCGTCGAAGAAGGCTTTGCCTTCCTCGGCGTACGACATGGCCATGCGGGTCGGGGTCGGAGGAGGCGCGAACGGGGAGCGGATGGTTCCGTTGTCCAGGAGTTTGAAGATACCCAGGCAGATCAGGATGGCCGCGGTATAGACGGCCGTCCTTCCCGCGGTCAGGCGGGGAGGTTCGGTCGTCGGTTCGAAACGTCTGCCCTTCAGCTGCATGGCGCCACGCTCCTCATGCGAGCGGGGTGGGGGCGATCTCTTTGCAGATCGTAAGCCCCTCGGTGACGTTGGTCATCGCGATTTCATCATCCGATATTTGTTGTTCCAAAAGCCGGAAGACGGGGATGGCATCGGAGCACCGTCCGACCTTAGCCAGCGCCAGGCCGTAGGTCCAGTAATATTCCGAGACCGGCCAGGGGCCGAGGGGAAGCCCGGTCACGGTCCCCGCATCCACCGTCCCGCCGGCGATGGCCAGAGTCAGTTCGCGGATCGATTCCTGAAATTGGTTGTTCTGGTAAAGCATCACGCCCCATAATCCGTGGTTGCGCGGGTCGAGCGGAGCCAGGGCGACCGCCTGCTCGGCATATTGCGCCGCCTTACCGTATTCCCCGTCCCCGGCATACGTGCGTGAAATGCGCGCGAATGGAGTGGGGTCGGTGGGATTGTAATTCGACGCCTTCAGGTAGGCATCGATGGCCGAGACGTTATCGTTGACCGACTTGTAGCAGTCGCCGAGCGGAATCCAGAGATCCGCCAGTTTGGAATGAATCTCGATCGCCTTGAGGTATTCGTCGAGCGCCTCGCCGAAGTTGCCGGTCATTTGATAAATATAGGCCATGGCGCGATGGCCCTCCATCAGCGAGGGGGAGGTCGTGATGGCGGTACGGGCTTCCTCGGAGGCTTCCTTCCAGTTGCCGTAATCCCAGTCCATCAGCACTTCCGCCAGGTAGGCATGTGCGAGCGCGAGGGAGGGATCCAGCTCCAGGCTCTTGCGCAATTGCTTGACGGACGCTTCGTAGGCGGGGAGTTCCTTGGTCGCCTCCAACCGATGCACCGCCTCACCCCACACGGCGTAGCTGATGGCGCTTTTCGATAGGAGCACGGCGTACTGGGCGTTTTCCACCGCGCCTTCGAAATCGTGACTAAACACCTGGGTGCGCGAGAGGGCGACGTACAGATCGCTGTTGGTCGGAGCCAGGAGGATCGCCTGCTTGTAGGCCTCGATCGCGGAATCCAGCTTGCCTTCCTGGAACAGCAAGGCGGCGTCTTCGGCGTAAGAAGCGGCCGGGCGGGTGGCGGTGGCGGTCGGGAGGAACAGCGGCGGGACGAGCGGAACCACGTATCCCTGCACGATCGTGGCGGTGACGATTAGCAGGCATAGAACAATAATTAATGCCAGATTAAACCGGCGCGGTTGCTTCCGCTGTAATTTGTATTTTCTGGTTTGCAGGTACATACCCGATCTCCCAGAGGATAGTAATTCCCGGGGGACGTCCCGTCAAGGCGCCCTTGCCAGGGGCGGAATTAGATGCGTTATAATCGGCCGCATGTCCAATCAAGAGCTTACTCCTGTTTCCGAGCCCGTTCCGGCCCGGAAACGCCGAATTAGTCTTGCCTGGGTTTTCCTGGGCGCCCTTCTTCTGATAATCGCGGCCGGTTCGGTCGCCGGATATGTTGCCGGCCAGAATGTACACGCCGCGCGCCTGCAGGCGGACATCCTCACCTTCGATCTCGAGCAGTTCCAACTGGCAAAGACCGACATCGGCGACGGCAAATACCGCCGGGCGGTCGAACGCCTGGAATCGATCCTCAAGAACGAACCGGACTTCCCGGGCGCGGAAGAACTGAAGACGCAGGCATTGGCGGCGCTGAATGCCACGCCGACCCCGTTCCCGACGTCCACGCCGGTCCCGTCACCCACGCCGGACGCGCCGCGCGCGGAACAGTTGCTGGCCCAAGCCACCCAGCAATTCACCGATAAACAATACAACGAGATGATCGGGACGCTGTTGACGCTGAAAGTCGAGATACCGGGATATCAGCCCGAGCGGGTGGATGGGCTGATGTGGGTGGCGCTGCGCTACAACGGCGTGCACCTGATCAAGGATACCAACCGGCTGACGGAAGGGATGTATTACCTTGATCTGGCGGCTAATTACGCTCCGCTGGACAGTGAAGCGGAGGCGCAGATCAAGTTTGCGACCGATTTCCTGGCCTTATATCAATCCGCGTACTATTACCGAAACAAGGATATCGAAAAAAGCTGGAAATTATTCGAACAGGTCGTCGGGATCCGGCCGTACTATTCCGATACGCTAATCAAGGATTATGCGGATATCCTGGTTCAGAACGGCGATGCGCTCGTAAACGACAATGCCTGCGCCGCGTGGTGGTATTACGAACAGGCGTTGGCGCGGATGCCCGGTTATCAGCCGGCGATCGATGGCTACAACTACGCCAAGGAGAATTGCGGCCTGGGGTACTCCGTCGCACCGGATGGTTACGGACCGGCTCAAGAGCCGGCTCCGGAAATAACTCCCGAGGCTTAAGATTGCACGATCCTCGAATAATAGCGAGGATCGTTTTTTAATCCCATCCCATTTTTGTTTGAGAACCAATCCGGGAGATAAATATGACAATTTGCATCCGAATATCTACTCCTTAAGATTAATTGGTATCAGGATTGAGCACCTTTAATTAAGCATTGGTCCTTGACATGTGAAGGGTTGTTCTGTAGAATAAATAGGTTCAACCGTTAAAATCCGCGCAAGCGGAGAACGATTACAAAATACCCCTATAGGCGAGCAGAAACCGGGGCCAGTGGTCTGATGGTCTGAACGCCTGCCGATGCGATCGAACTGCATCGGCTGTTTGTGTCTTAGGGGCTTGACAAGGCTTGAGGCGGGGTGGTAACATGCTCCGCCCGCAAGAACTGAACCTTAACAACTGAAGAGTGGTAGGAAGAAGCCGGATCTCTGTCAAAAAAACTCAACACACTCTGTGTGTTGGAAATTTCATACGGAGAGTTTGATCCTGGCTCAGGATGAACGCTGGCGGCGTGCATAATACATGCAAGTCGAACGAGGGCTTCTTGTAGCAATACGGGAAGTTCCTAGTGGCGAATGGGTGAGTAACACGTGGGTGACCTGCCTCGAAGAGTGGGATAACAGTTCGAAAGGACTGCTAATACCACGTACGATCATCGGGATTAGATGCCCGATGATGAAAGTCGCAAGACGCTTCGAGAGGGGCCTGCGGCCCATCAGGTAGTTGGTGGGGTAACGGCCTACCAAGCCGATGACGGGTAGGAGACCTTAGAGGGTGGTCTCCCACACTGGCACTGAAACACGGGCCAGACACCTACGGGTGGCAGCAGTAGGGAATATT
>JBAVFZ010000224.1:0-2435 GCA_049684495.1 Anaerolineales bacterium
GTGCTCCTGCGCGCCACACGCCAGCTGGCGGCCGGCGACCTGTCGACGCCGGTCCGCATCACGGGGCGCGATGAAACGGCCGAACTATTCCGGGAATTTGATTCAATGCGGTTGAAGATGGCGGATTGGAGCGGGGCGCTCTCCGCCGCCGTCGAGCGCCAAACCCACCGCCTCTCGACCCTGTACGCCATCGACCGCGTGGCTTCGAAAACGCTGGCGCTTGAGGAGGTGCTGACCGTTTCCCTGGAGCGCGTTTTGGACCTGATGAAAATGGACGCGGGCGCGATTCTCCTGATGGAACAAGACACGCTGCGCGTGAAAGTGCATCAGGCGCTGGATCCGGCGCTGGAACAAATCCTGACGCAGGTGGATCCTTCGCGGAACGCCGTCGGCACGGCCGCCGTCGAGAAGAAGGTCGTTGTCGCTCCGCTGGCCGGCCTGGCGCCGGATCCGTTGGCCGAGGCGGTCGGGAAATCCGGTTTTCAAATCATGGCCGCCACGCCGCTGATTGCCAAGGACCAGTCGCTGGGCGTCTTGGTGTTGTTCACCCACGCGGAACGCACGTTTGCGGTGGACGATATCGACCTGCTGGAAACGATCGGCCAGCAGATCGGCGGCGCGGTGCACAACGCGCAGCTCTTCGAATCCGAACTGCGCCGGCGTGAACAGGCGGAGGGGTTGTATGAACTCGGGGCGGAGATCATCGCCCTCTCGACCCTGCCCGAAACCGCCCGAGCGGTCTGCGCCCGGATCGCCAAGGCAGCCCGCGCCCATTCGGTGATCGTCACGCTGATCGAACCGAACGGGCAGGTGGCGCTGCGCCTCGGCGCGGATGCGCGCGGGATCGCCTCGCAGGAACCGCCGCCCCGGCCGCACGGGTTGACCATGCAGGTCTTCCTCGACGGGAAACCCCTGGTCGTATCGAAATCCGATCCGGCCACAGCCGCGATCACTTCGCAGCTCTCGGTGGAAGGGATCCAGGCATTGATCGGGCTGCCGCTGCGGGCGGCCGGCCGGGTTATCGGGACTCTGTTTGTCCGGTACGACCGGCCGCGCGCCTTCTCCGACGAGGACGTGCGCGGGCTGACGACGTTTGCCAATACCGCCGCGATGGCGTTGGAACGCGCCCGGCTGATGCAGGAAACCGAACGCCGGCTGGAGGAAGTCGGGGCGCTGTACGAACTCTCCAGCGTTTTGCGCGGAACGATGACCCTGAACGAAATGCTCCCGCTGCTCCTGCACCAGGCGGTGCAAATGGCGCGGGCCGACGCCGCCAGCATCTCGCTGGTGGAAGGCAACGAGATCGTCTGCCGCGCCGCGGAGGGGCTGGCGACGGAAGTGATCGACCGGCGCATGCCGCTCGGCGAGGGCGTGATCGGGGGCGTGGCGGCCAGCGGTGAAATGCGCCAGACGCCGTTCCTCCCGCGCGACCCGCTGCTTGTGCCGCCGGTCGGATCCGGCGCCGTCGTGCGCGGGGTTGGGTCCACGCTGTGCGTTCCGCTGCGGACGGCCGATGCGGTAGTCGGCGTCCTGCTGCTGGTCTCGTACAACCGCTCGCAATTCCCCGAAAACGTCGTCCGGCTGTTGACCGCCGCCGCCGATGTCGCCGGGGGCTCCATTCACCGGGCGAAAATTTTCGAGCAGCTGGAGCACCGGGTGCACGAACTCGGTTCGCTGTATGAATTCGGCCAGGCGGTGTCCACCAGTCTGCGGCTGGAAGACGTGATCCGCCTGGTCGTCGACACGGTTCCGCCCGCCGTGCATGCCCGGGCGATCTGGGTCTTTCTGTGGAACGAGGTGGAGGAGCGGCTGGTGCTTCAGTACACCACGGAGCCGCAACCCCCCGCCGCGGCGGAAATTAAATACCGCGCCGGCGAAGGCCTGGTGGGCTGGGTGTTCATTGAAGGGCGTCCGGCGATCATCGGGGATGTGAATTCGGATCCGCGCTGGAAGCAGGAAGCCGAGCACGAGGAGGCGGTCCTCGGTTTCCGGGTGAAGGACGTGCTGGCGGTGCCGATGATCCACGGCAAGAAAGTGCTCGGAGTGCTGCTGGCCATTAACCGTCAGCAGGGCGTAAAATTTTCCGGAACCGACCAGTCCCTGTTCGCGGCGCTGGCTGGGCAGACGGCGATCGCGATCGAGAACGCCCAATTGTTCGAAGACGTGCGCGACATCTCCGTGGCGACGATCTCCTCCCTCGCCACCGCGATCGACGCCCGCGATCCATACACCCGCGGCCATTCCGAGGATGTGACCAAGATCGTAGTCCTACTGGCGCGCGAACTCGGCTGGCAGGGCGCGGACCTGGAAATGCTCGAATTCGCCGCGTTGCTGCACGACGTGGGCAAGATCGCCGTTCCGGACGACATCCTGCGCAAGCCGGTGGAGCTCGAACCCGACGAATGGAACATCATTTATCTGCACCCGTACCACAG
>JBAVFZ010000225.1:0-8390 GCA_049684495.1 Anaerolineales bacterium
TTCTCGGATATTTTCTAAAAAATGATAAGTCTTTGGGTGAGGGGGGCACCCAAAGACTTATCGTTGGATATCATAACATATTCGGCGCAGAGCAGATTGTAGCCGGATCTCAACACCAAATATAATACGATTGGTATCTGCTCGGCCCAGAAAACCTATTCGGCGGATTGCCCCGTGCGTGTTGCGCACTTCCGGGACAGGCGCGGAATGCACGGATTTCGCGGAACATCTCTTGGAAAAAACATGTAATATTTTTAACCATCCGCTCAATCCGCGTGCATTTTATCCAATCACTTTTGAATTCCTGAGTAGTTTCATTAAAATGTGAAAAATAAAACCGGTCCGTACTCGTATCGTGAACAATATTTTCCCCTAATTTTCCCCGATGGATTGAATATCAAATTGGTTTGAATATCTACTCCTCCAGATCCACCAACCCCATCTTCAGCGCGACCAGCGCCGCCTGCGTGCGGTCGGAGACGCCCAACTTCTCGAATAACGCGCTCGTGTAATTCCGCACCGTGCCTTCCGAGAGGTAGAGTTGGTGGGCGATATCGGTATTGGCCAGCCCGCGGGCAAGCAGCCGCAGGATCTCGCGCTCCCGCTGGCTGAGGTCGATCGCGGTCGGCGCGGGTTCGGAAGGAGTCCCGCGCTCGACGTGCGAGAGGATTTTCCCCATCACCGCCGGATCCACGTACGATTTTCCGGCTGCGGTTCCTTTGATCGCCTCCAGCAATTCGTCCCGCGGCGTGTCCTTCAACAGATAGCCGGAGGCGCCGCTGCGGATCGCATCGAACAGCCACTCGTCTTCGTCGTACGTGGTCAGGACCAGAACCCGCGTCTCGGGATGCGCCCGGCGGATGGCGCGCGTCGCCTGGACGCCGTTTGTTCCCGGCATCTTAAGATCCATCAGGACCACGTCCGGCGGATCCAGGCGGACCCGCTCGACCGCCTCGCGGCCGTCCAGCGCGGTCCCGATAACCTCGATCCCGGGATCGGTGCCGAGGATCTTCTTCAGGCCCTCGCAGATGATTTCCTGGTCGTCACAGATGAGAACGCGGATCATCGGGATACCGGAATCCTTAATTCCAGCGTGGTGCCTTCGTCCTTGCGGCTGATGATGTCCAGCGTTCCCCCGCAGGCTTCCGCGCGCTCGCGCATGCCGAGGATGCCCAGGTGGTCCTGTTCATCGACTCTTTGCGGGTCAAAGCCGGATCCATCGTCGCGCACGGAGAGTTCCAAACCGTCCGCGCGCGCCCGCAGCGTCACGCTCAAAGTCCCCGCGCCGGCGTGATGAACGGCGTTCTCCACCGCCTCCTGGGCGATCCGGTATACCGCGTGTTCGGCTGCCGGTGAAAGCGCCGGGATAACCCCGTCGATATCCAATGCCAAACCCACTCCGGCCCGTTCCGCGGCGGTCTCGGCCAGGTTGCGCAGCGCCAGCGGCAGGCCGAGGTCATCCAGGGCATCGGCGCGGAGCGATTTCAACGCGCGGCGCGTGTCGGTCAGCCCTTCGCGCGCAATCCGCAGGGACCGGTCGAGGGTCTCGGCGAGTTCGCCGCCGGGCAGGGGAAGTTCGGTCTTCATCGCTTCCAGGCTCACCGAAAGCGCGGTCAGCGAGTGCGCCAGCGTATCGTGCAGCTCGCGGGCCAGCCGGTTGCGTTCATGGCTCACCGCCAGGCGCTGCAGCGTGTCGGCGTTTCGGCTGAGCTCCAGGTTCGCCTGAATCAGCCGCCGCCGCTGGGCGCGCTGGGTGTCCATCAGATGGGAAACGATCTGGCCGACGATTCCGAACGAGAACGCGCGGATCAGCGGCTGGCCCGCGATCGTCAGCTGTTCCGGATTCGGCGGCCACAGCAAAGGCAGCAGCAGGATTTCTTCGACCAGCGCCGCCAGGACCGTGTAGAGCATGACATAGCGGAAGCGGTATTGCCAGGCGATCAGGACCAGCGGCACCAGGAGGACGGGAAACGACAACCAGCTGCTCTGGATGAGAACCGGTAAGGTCCGGTCGGGGGTTCCGCCGTAGCTCATCACATTCGCCAGGACCGGAAACGCGGCGGCCATCGCCAGCGCCAGCGGAAGGTACCAATTTGGATTCCGTTCCCGCAGCCATGAGACGGAGAGGTAGACGTAAAGGAAAAGGTATAAAAGAAAATTCAGGAACGAATAGCGGACGTATGAATCCCGTAAGACATCCACCTGCATGGCGGAGAGGGCCACCAGGATGGCGAAGTAGGCCATCGCGATGATCAGAAAATACCGGAAGATGACAAGTAATCCCGGTTCGATTTTGGTTTTTTGAGCCATGAATCCATCATAGCATAGAACCCTTGCCCTTTTTCCCCTCCGGAATCCATTATGACGCGCGTCATCCGCCTCATGACGGACGTCATCCGACTTGATGACCGCCCGTATCTGCCGGAAGGACCCCGGCCGGCGTATGCTTCCCAAGATTTCGAGTTACTTTCCCCGCAGGACCGCTCGAAATTGTTACCGGTGGCTTCATGGAGGATTGCATGGAATACGCGATCGCGGCGAAGGATGTTGTGAAAACCTTCCGCGGAGCGGCGGCGCCCGCTTTGCGGAATTTCAATCTATCCGTCCCGTCCGGAACGCTTTGCGGTCTGGTGGGGCCGGACGGGTCCGGAAAGACGACCGCGCTGCGGATCCTGGCGACCGTGACGAATTCTTTTTCCGGTTCGGCGTTTGTCGCCGGGTACGACGTCCGGACCGATCCTGAATCCGTCCGCTCAAGGATCGGATACATGCCGCAGAACTTCAGCCTGTATCCGGATCTTTCCATTTGGGAAAACCTCACCTTCTTCACCGAACTGAATGGAGTATCCCACGAACGGCGTTCGGAAAGGATGGCGTCCATGCTCGAGTTCACCGGACTGGCGCCTTTCCGGGAACGGCGCGCCGGGGATCTCTCGGGCGGCATGAAAAAGAAACTGGCGCTGGCCTGCGCGCTGGTGCACGATCCGCGGATCCTGCTCCTGGACGAGCCGTCCACCGGGGTGGATCCGGTTTCCCGGCGCGAGTTGTGGCGGATTCTGGCGGACGTGGTCCGGCGCGGCGTGACCGTCCTGATCAGCACTCCCTACATGGACGAAGCCGAACGCTGCCACCGGATCGGGATGTTGTACCAGGGCAGGGTGCTGTTGTGGGGTACTCCCGAGGAGCTCATCGGCGGCATGCCATCGCGCTTCCTTGAGGTGAAAGCCAGCCCGCGCAAGGCCATGCGGCAGATCGTCATGCGGACGCCGGGGATTCTTTCCTGGAGGCCGGTGGGCGACCGGCTGCGGGTGGAGACGGCGGAGAACCATTCGGAACTGGAACGGATCCGCGAATCGCTCGCGGAACAATTCCGGGCAGAGAACATGGAAGTGGAAATACTGCAGGAAGTCAAACCGATGATGGAAGACCTTTTCGTCCACACTGTCGGCGTGCAGGAGAGAGCATCATGAACGACGGCGTAAACGCCCTGGAAACCTCCGTGCTTTCCAAAACCTTTGGAAAATTTCACGCCGTGAGCGGCGTGACATTCGCGATCCCGCGCGGAGAAATATTCGGGCTGCTGGGGCCGAACGGCGCGGGCAAGACGACCATGATCCGCATGCTGACCGGAATCCTGATGCCATCCTCCGGCGAGGCGACCGTCCTGGGGTTCGACGTCCGCCGCCGGCCGGAAGAAATCAAAAAGCGGATCGGCTACATGTCGCAGCGCTTTGCGTTGTACAACGACCTGACCGCGCGCGAGAACATCTCCTTCTACGCGGATATTTATTCGGTTCCTTCCTCCGAACGCGGACGCCGGGTGGAAAAACTTCTTGAAATGGCCGGGTTGGCCGAACACCGCAACGAACTCACCCGCGGGCTCTCGGGCGGCTGGCGCCAGCGCCTGGCTCTGGCGTGCGCCATCGTCCACCGGCCGCCGATGCTTTTTCTCGACGAACCGACCGCCGGAGTGGATCCGGTCTCGCGCCGCGAATTCTGGGAGTTGATTTATTCGATGGCCGGAGAAGGCGTGAGCGTCCTGGCCACCACGCATTACATGGACGAAGCCGAATACTGCAACCGGATCGGGATGATGTACCAGGGCGAACTCATCGCGCTGTCGAGCCCGGACCGCCTGCGGCGCGAGCATCCCGGGAAGCTGTACCTGCTGGATTGCAGCGAGCCCGATCTGGCGGAATCGGTCCTCAAGAAGATGCCCTCCGTGCTCGGGGTATCGGTGCATGGCGCAATGCTGCACGTAAACGCTCAGACGGGGGAGGCAAAGCCGCAGATCGAAGCGGAACTGACCCGCGCGGGCGTGATGGTGCGGCGTCTGGAGGAAACCCTGCCCTCCCTCGAGGATGTTTTTATCCGGTTGGTTGACCATCAGCGCGGCGGTCAAGGCGCCGCGGCGGAGAAACCATGAACCATCTGATCACCATTATGCGCAAAGAGGTGTATCACATCTGGCGTGATCCGCGCACCCTCGCGCTCATCCTGCTTCTGCCGGCGATGCTGCTCATCCTGCTCGGGTACGGCATTTCCGGCGAACGCAACAAGATCCCGCTGGTTATCGCCGACCTCTCGGGATCGGATGCCAGCCGGGCGTACACCCAGAAATTTCTGGCCAGCTCCGATTTCTCCCGGGCGTATTCGGCCTTCAGCGAGAAGGAGATCCTGGACTTGCTGGATCAAAATGAGGCCGAGGCCGCGATCCTCATCCCGCGGGATTTCGGGGAATCGATCGACGCCGGCCGCACGGCCAACGTCCAGTTCTACCTGAACGGATCCTCCGATCCGACCGACATGCAGACCATCCAGCTAAAACTGAACGCAATCCATCAGATGGCGGTGCAGGATCTGCTGACGCAGAAACTCTCGCGCAGCCCGCTGGCGGCGGGCCTGAGCATGCCGATCGAATCCTTCACCCGCGTGCTGTACAACCCCGACAGCGACCAGCGCTGGTTCATGATCCCCGGGCTCATCCCGATCATCCTGCAGGTCCAGGCGCTGCTCCTGACCGCCCTGGCGATCGTACGCGAACGCGAACAGGGGACGATGGAGCAGTTGATCGTCACGCCCATCAAGCCCTGGGAGCTGATGTTGGGCAAGATCATTCCCTACCTGGTGGTCGGAGTCTTCAACCTGTTCATTCTGCTGGTGCTGGGGTATTTCCTGTTTGGTGTCAGCGTCACCGGAAGCTTCTGGATGCTGGTGGCCCTCAGCGTCGTGTTCATCATCGGTTCGCTCGGGTTGGGCGTGTTGATCTCAAACCTGGCCCAGTCGCAGATGCAGGCCATCTACCTTTCCGTATTCGTGATCCTCATCCCCGCGATCATCCTTTCGGGATTGTTGTTCCCGCGGGATAACATGCCGCTCGTCACGTACATCTATAGCATGCTGCTTCCCGTCACGCACTACCTGGAGATCACCCGGGGGATCATGGTGCGCGGGATCGGCGCGGAATCGCTGTGGTGGACGGCGATCCTGCCGCTGATCGTGCTCAGCATCGGTTACTTTGTCGCCAGCGTGCTGGCATTCAGGAAGAGAATCTAAAAAAAGCCGGCCGGGAGGAGCTAAGCGCCTGCCTTCCGAGCGATGAGCATCGGCAGACTTCCGATGCGAAGCATTCGCGGGTGAGGGAAGCCAGGGGCAGCGAAGCCCGTATCGAGACCAGATCCATGTATCGAGACGGCGGTCTCGATACGCCAAGAACGCTACACGACCGCCTTATGAAAGAGAGTTGTCTATGAAAAACAATCTTACCCTTCGTAATGTAATCATCGGCCTGCTGGTGATCGCCGTGCTGGGCGGCGCAACCTGGGGCATCGGAACCTACCTGCAATCGCAAAACGCGGTGGACGGAGCGCTGACCGCTTCGGGATTTGTGGAAGCGGTCAAAATCCAAGTCTCGCCCGAACTTTCCGGAAAGGTCATCTCCGTCCTGGTCCAGGAAGGTGCAACCGTTCAGGAGGGTGACGAGTTGCTCCGGATCGACGACTCGCTCCTCATAGCCCAGCGTAAGGTCGCCGCCGCAGGGCTGGCCCAGGCGCAAGCCGCGGCCGGCATGACTTCCGCCGCGCTGAAAGCCGCGCAAACCCAGTATCAAGCCGCGCTGGATCAGGCATTGGAGCAGGAACGGGTTTACCGGACGGCGAATTGGGAGGAAGGTTCTCCCGACGGATACGACCTTCCGATGTGGTATTTCAGCAACACCGAAAGGCTTGAAGCACTTAATGCGGAATTGCGCGAAGCGCAAAAGGATCTGGAAAAGGCGGAGCAGGATCTGGTGGATGTGGAAAGTCAATCCACCAGCGGTGAATTCATCAAGGCGGAGGAGGATCTGGCCCAGGCGCTGGAAGCCTACCGCGTGGCCGGAAGCGTTCTGGAGAAGGCCAACGCCTCCGCCGGCGGGAAGGAACTGAAAGACGAAGCGCAAAGGCAATACGATCAAGCCAAGGCGGATCTGAAAGCCGCGCAGGAAGCCTACGACCATGCCCTCAGGACCGAGGGCGCGCAGAACGTCCTTGAGGCACGGGCGCGCGTAGCCATTGCCCGGGAACGGGTGAATACGATCCTGGACCAGATCCGGATGCTCCAGACCGGAGAACTCTCCCCGCAGGTGAAGGCGGCCGGGAACCTTCTGGATCAGGCCATGGCGGCCGATGACCAGGCCAAAGCGGCCGTCGAGGGAGCGCTGGCCAACCTGGCGCTGCTGGACGCCCAGATCGCCAAGGCGGTCGTCACGGCGCCGGCCGATGGCGTAGTCCTGACCCGCGCGGTCGAACCCGGAAGCGTGGTCAGCGCCGGCGCGGTCGTGTTTACGATCGCCCAATTGGACCGATTGACCATCACGGTTTACGTTCCCGAGGACCGCATCGGCGAAGTGGCGATTGGCATGCCCGCCACCATCCGCGTGGATTCCTTCCCCGGGGTGACCTTCCGCGCAACGGTGACGTTCCTTGCGGACTATGCGGAGTTCACGCCGAGGAATGTCCAAACCGTGGAAGGCCGGCGGTCCACCGTTTACGCCGTCAAGCTCATCCTGATCGACGGAATCGGCGACCTCAAACCCGGGATCCCCGCGGATGTGACGTTTGGGGGTTGATAGGAAAAGCCTTCGATTTTTTTAAATAAAGCACTCCCCTTCTTTTGGAGGGGGAGTGCTTCTTATTCTTTTGGTTTTATTGGCCCGGTAGGGCTGTAAACGTGACTTCCACCATCATGGTTTTCCCGTCTCGCAGTATCGAAACCTGCATCGTATCGCCGGTTTTCTTGCTTAGGAACATATAGCGGATCAAATCCTCGAAACTGGCGATGGGCTTACCGTCCGCGGCGGTGATGATGTCTCCGCCGATCGTCGCCGAAATGCCGTGGATGACCGCCGGTGTCGCGCTTCCGCGCAAACCCGCCTTATCCGCGGGACCACCCGTTTGCACATCGGCGATCAGCAACCCACGTGTATTCGGATCCAGCCCCATCGCCGCCGCCAAGTCGGGAATGAGCGTTTCTCCGGAAATCCCCAGGTACGCATGCGGGTAGCTGCCGTTGGCTATCAATGAGGGAACTTCCATTATGACGATATTGGATGGAATGGCGAACCCTATCCCGGCCGAGGACCCGGAGGTCGAAATATTAGCCGACGGCACCCCAATGACTTCGCCCAGGTCGTTTACCAGCACGCCGCCGGAATTTCCCGGATTGATCGGCGCGTCCGTCTGAATGACGTCCGGGATGGAATACAAAAGGCCGTTGCCGCCGGAAGCGACCACCGGGAGAAGGCGGGAAAGCCCGCTGACGATTCCGGAGGTCATGGTGCTATCCAGCGCGAAGGGATATCCGATGACGATCGCAATTTGGCCGACCTGGACCGCATTCGAATCCCCAAGCGTCACCGGTTTAAGCAGGGCGGGATCTGCCTTCACGCGGATCACAGCCAGATCGCTCCCCGGATCAGCTCCTACCAGGGTGGCGTCAACCGGGCTGCCTCCCGGAAAAGTGACGCTGATGGAAGCGGCGTTTTCCATGACGTGGTTATTGGTCACGATATCCCCCTGAGTGTCCCAAACGAAACCGGAACCGGAAACCACCTGCGTACCCCTTGCGCCGGTGGAGGATTCGCTTCCGGATTTTTGAAACACCGTAATCAAAACGACGGATGGGCTGACTTGCTGGTAGATGGACTCCAAGTCATGGTCCAGCGCCGCCGCGGCATCCGCGCTGACCGGAGCGACGGCCACGTTCGGAGTGGGAGTCGGGGAGACCCCAAGGATTGGAGCGGTTGAAGTGATTAATCCGCATCCGAACAGGACTCCCGCCGTTAGTATGGTAAACAGGAATAGATTCCTTTTCTTCATGGCACCTCCTTATCCCCGGGGATCCTTGATTAT
>JBAVFZ010000226.1:0-26243 GCA_049684495.1 Anaerolineales bacterium
CGGCATGTCCACGTGCGCGTAGTGGCGCTTCTCCGTCTCGTATTCCACGTGGGCGATGTTGATCGTGATCCCGCGTTCCTTCTCTTCCGGCGCGTTGTCGATCGAGTCGTACGCCCGGAACTGCGCGCGGCCCTGCATCTGGCACACCTTGGTGATCGCCGCCGTCAGCGTCGTCTTCCCGTGGTCAATATGTCCCATCGTCCCCACGTTCAGGTGCGGCTTGTTGCGATTGAATTTTTCCTTGGCCATGTTCGCCTCTCCTATAGGAATTGACCGTGCCCTTCCGGGCGGCGTGAGCCCGCGATGGGAATTGGACCCATGACCCCACCCTTACCAAGGGTGTGCTCTACCAACTGAGCTACGCGGGCGGAAGGGCGAAGTAAGCTTCGCCCCAGTGGTGGGCGGTGAAGGATTTGAACCTCCGAAGGCGTCTGCCAACTGATTTACAGTCAGTCCCCTTTGGCCACTTGGGTAACCGCCCATGCAACCCGTCGCCGGCGGGAGACCGACCCGGAGCAAGGGCGATGCCATGCATCGCCCCTCCGGCCCGGTCGCGCGCCTGCCACGGCGAGACACGGATTATCAACACCGGTTGTTAACGCAAGCCGACGACGGGAATCGAACCCGTAACCTACCACTTACAAGGCGGTTGCTCTTCCGATTGAGCTACGTCGGCGTAGTTAAAAACGCCCCGGTTCGGGCTAGCCGATTATATCAGACGGATTCCCCCCTGACAAGGTTTTTTCCATCCGCCCGGCCCGGGAAAAAGCCCGAAAACAGGCTATTTATTGTGATCCGTCCGGGCAGGTCTTCGTGGCTTCACCGCCAATCCCGCACAAATCCAGACCGACGCGGTCTTAAAGACCGCGTCGGTCTGGATTTTTCCTTCCCTGATACAATCTTTCGCATGAAGCATATCTGGTCCCCCTGGCGGATGAAGTACATCGAAGGCCACGGCTCGGGCGGCGGCTGCATCTTTTGCGAGGCGCTCAAACAAAGCGACGAACAGGCGCTGATTATCACCCGCAAGCCGCGCGCATACGCCATTCTTAACCGCTACCCGTACACCGGCGGGCACCTGATGATCGTCCCGCTCGAGCATGTCGACTCGGTCGAGAAGCTGCCGGAGGCCACCTGGCTGGAGATGTTCACCCTCACCCGCCAGGCGCTCGCCGCGCTGCGCAAAGTGTACCGCGCGCCGGCCTTCAACCTGGGCGCGAACATCGGCGAACCGGCCGGGGCCGGCGTGGCCGACCACGTCCACCTGCACATCGTGCCGCGCTGGTCGGGGGATACCAACTTCATGACCGTCCTGGACCAGGTGCGCGTCCTGCCGGAATGCCTGGAAGACACGTGGAAGAAACTGAGGGACGGGTGGGAGGAGCAGTAGAACGCCAAGCTTTACAGGACGCTGAATAACGCGTGGAATGTCATTTTGGGCGACCCCCTTCGCTCCGCTCCGGGAGCAAAGGTACCTCCGGTTTTCAAATAAGGAGATTGCTTCGCCCGCCCCGCCACGGCGGAGCCGGGGCAGGGCACGCCATTGATCAGCAACGCCACGTATAACTGGCAGGTCCGGATCCAGCGTAACGACAAGTTTTTTCGCGGACGGCGGCATCTGGTATCCCCTAATCTTTTTCCACTGAATTGCCCGACGCGTCCAGACGATTCCAACGCGGCAGTCCGACCCCGATCACCATGAGGATAATTCCCGCGGTAAGGGATATGGCCATGACCACTCCTGCGGCATCCCAGCCGCAAAGGGCTCCGGCAGCGGCGGCCAGGATGAGCAATTGCGGGCCGGCGGCCAGGCAAGTGATCTGTAAAAGGTCGCGCCTCAACACCTCCGCCAACAGAGCGGTGATCCGTTCGGCGTTGCTTGCGCGATCCAGATGATCCCCCCAATAATTGCCGCCCGCGGCCATGAGCAAGCCCGCTGAAAGAAAAAAATAGGCGATCCATCGCGGTCTGTCCTCTGGAATTTCGGATCGGAGGAAAAGGCTCAGGCAGACCAGGAGAACCCCGAGTAGAATCCACACGCCGAACATGCGCTGGATCTCATCGGGCGGCCGGCGCGCCGCTCCGGAAAAGAATGCGGCCGCCGCGGGATCGCCGGTAGCGGCGCCGGATTGGCCTCGCGCGGAACCCGGCTTCGCCAAATATCTCCCCAAAGAGGCAGCCCGCGCCGCCGAGGTTTTTCCGCGCGGCGATCTCCGCCAGCGGATATACCCCATCATGGTAAAAGCCGTCAGCAGAAATCCGACCGCCACCAGCAATTCCGGATCATTCATCACGCGTCCCCCCTCGATTCATCGATGGTCACATCGTAATATAAGAACAGCAGCGTCCCGTCCCAATTGAACCGGGCGCCGGGTGTCCCTCCGGGAAGGTCCGCCATCACCTGCGGCAGCTCGACCGCCCGCTGGGAGGGGATGATAAAAAGCAAATGGGGGGATTCGAGCGCGGGATTACCCGGCGACCCGTACGGCTCGGTGAAAAACACCGCTTGATAGCTCGGGATCAAGAAAAGCTCGGAGGGGACGATATGCGATACAACGACTCCTCCGGTGAGACAGACCACCTCATAATCCGTGACGCGCTCCCGCAGCAGCGCGACAATGCCGTTCGCCACGGCGACTCCCGCGCCTTCGAATTCTGTCGTACCCCGGTACCGGCTGTTCGGAAAATATTCCGCGAACGCGAAATGCAGATTATCGGCCGCCATAAACAGAATTGCGGCGATGGAAAATACCGCCGCCCATTTCACCACGGATGGAATCCAATTACTGAGCCGCGATCGGATATGGACAAGCGCAAAGGCCGCCAACAGCGCGCACGCCGGAGCGGAACCTATATAGCGTTGCGAGGACGGTACGCTTTCGCTCAGAGTTCCCACCAGTCCGAATAAGCCAACCCAGCCCAGAATCAACCAACTGCGCAGGTCACGCGGTTTCTGGGCCAGAAGCACCAGCCCGCAAAGAAAAAAAGCCGCTTCCATCGGACGAAGCAGAGGTGTCCCGGGTTTGTACCAAGCCGGGGAGGGGAAGAACGTATACGCGCCGAAACCCTTCAGCAGTTGATTCGCCGCCACCGCCCAGAAGTTGGGTCCGGTGTATCTTATTGCCGCCGGTAACCATCCGGGGCGGAAGATTGAACTGGCGACGTAATGGGAGTTAAATTCGACCGGCTGGGCGGCCATAAAAAGAAAAATCGGCAGGGTGGTGACAAACGCCGAGATCCACATTCCCATCCAGCCGCCCGCATTCCGCCGAAAACGCGCGCGGTCGAGGGCGAACGCGACGATCATCGCTCCGAAAGCCAGAATCCAGAGCAGACGGCTTGTCGCATAGAAAAATTGCGACAAGCCCAACCCCACACCCGCGAGCAGAAATGCATTCCGATGCTCGTTTTTCCACCCAACCCAAAGCGCGCCGACGAACGCCGTGTAGCCCAGGGCGTCCCAGATGTTGCTGTGACCAATATGGCTGAAGACAATATGGAACGGGGAGACCGTGAGCAGGAAGGCCGCGACCCATCCGGTAGGGTGCCCGAAAAGCGCGCGCGCGGCAAGGTACAGCACGCCAACGGTTAACGCGCCCGCGACAGCGGAAGGAAGCCGGACAGCCAGGACGGTCCGGCCAAACAGCTGGATCGACTCGGCCTCCAGAAAATAATAAAAGCCGGGAAACGGGTGAAATCCGACGGAGCGGAAGAAGGTATCGGCGTAGCCCTGCAGGAAAATCAGGGCATCCATCCCGGTGGAACCCTCATCCCCGGAAAACGGCGGGAGATCGATTCGGACCAGACGAAGGAGAAGCGCCGCGATAAAAAACAATCCCGCCCACACGGCGGCCGACCGGACGTTACGGATGGCCGGTGCCCGCGAGCGGAAACCGGCGACCGTCATGACGATCCCGCATCCCCATGCGGCGAGCGCAGCAGCAGGGTGGAACATCAGGGATCTATCCCCCGCCCCCGCTCCAGAGAGAATCGCAAAGCAGAGGCCGCCCGCCGCCAGGGGGAGCTGCCACTCCGAGATTCCAAGCCGGGAAGCGGCTTCCCGATGCAAAAGGTTGATCCGGTCAAACGATCGATTGTGTATCAGTGGAAGAATGTGGATGAGAAATATCAGGATCCCGAGCGCCAATCCCAGATACCCGGCCGCGCGATATATCCAGAGTGTTCCAGTCTGTGCGATCTTGGACAGGGCTCCCTGCAGGAATAAACCGTACAGGATCAGGGAAAAACCCATTAAAAGCCAAAACCAATTTTTTCGGACGGCTTCGGATTTCAGGGTTTCGATCTTCAGGGGAGTTTGCGGCGGGGCGGAGGAAACGGAATCACTCAACCCGGTCCGCTCAGGCCGCTTTTCATTGGGGGGATATCCTGTATCTGAAAGATCCGATCGATCATCCATGCCATTGGCCCCCCGGTAGGAGGACGCCTTCCATTATACAAACTCTTGCACGGCAACAGCCATTACTATAATTGCCGATCGGGCTTCCTTCGGCGAAAGCCGCCGCGGACGCCGGAAGAGTCCGCGGAAGTTATGCGATGCGGCGCATCACCATCGGCCGGTTCTCTTTGCCCGCCAGCCTGGAAATGATGTAGAACAATACGAACAACCGCCGGAAATACGGCGGCATCTCCCCGGTCCCGATCTCCCGGAATCCGAATTTTTCATAGAACCCCCTCATCGTATGGCGGCAGGTCAGATAAAGCGGCTGCCCGGGGGACGCGGATTCCACGCGCGCGAGGATTTCGCGGATGACCGCGCCCGCCGCACCGCGCCCGCGCGCATCCGGAACGGTCGCGATCGACGCCAGCTCGCGCGATCCGTCGCCGTGCGTTTTCACAGCCCCGATGGCGACGAGCCTGCCCGCGGAATTCTCCGCCACGAGAAAATTCCGCCAATCCAGCCCCAGCGGGTTGAGATGCTCGCGGCGTACCAGTTCGCGGACGGCGGCAAAGTCTTCCCGGACGGCCGGACGGATGGTAAAACCGGGAGGAAGAGGGTTGGACATGTTGGGATTATATGCCCCCAAATGGATATTTTGCGAGGCAAGTAACCGAATACCGCCTCCCGGATAACCGCTTAAAACACCCTCGCTTCGCAATCATTCCCACTCAAAAATCAGATTCGAGTGGGAATGCTCCGCGAGGGCAGGTGCGGGCATGACGAGCCCTTTCTTCGTGCTCTTCGTGAAAAAAAATCACACCAGGAATACCACCTCACGGGTGATGCGCTTACCACCGATCCACTGAAATAATTCACTTTAGGCTGAAAAGGAGCCGGCGGCATCGCCCGCCGGATTCCGCCGGATCATCCCTGAATATCAATCAATAAATGGAAGAACAGGGGTCATCCGGGAGCCAAATTTTTGTCTGGGAGGATTCGCATGGTTAAATACCGGATCGTTATCTGCATGTTTCTGGCCGGAATGCTGTTGACCGGCTGCTTGGTTGCCGGCGCGCAAGCGGCGACGCCCGTTCCGATCGCGACCGACACGCCCATACCGGCGACCGTAACTTTGGAGTACATCGGCCACGCGTGTTTCCTGCTGACCGCCTCGGATGGGACTCGGATCGTGATAGATCCGTACCAGGATTACAGCGCTCCGCGGGAAATTCAAATGTTCCCCAAAGGCATCGCCGCCGACGCGGTCGTATTGACTCATTTTCATCCCGACCACGCGAACTGGAAGGCGATCGCCGGCGCGCGGCTGATATCCGAGCCCGGAACCGATTCGGTTGGAATCGTGAAGCTTACGGGGTATAAGGCGGACCACGGTATCTTCAACGGCGCCCCCGGCGGGTTGAACACCGTGTGGGTGTTCGAAATCGGTGATATCAAGATCGTGCACCCCGGCGGATCCGCCGTCATCACCCAGCCGGAGATCCTGGCCGCGATGGAAAACGCGGACGTGGTGGTCACGCGCGCCAGCGGCGATGGAGCGCATCCCGTTCCGGACATCATGAAGCAACTGCGGGAATTAAAAACGCGCACCCTGATTCCCACCCACTACAGCATTTCGGCGGAATACCGGTATACCACGCTGACCCTCGATGAATTTCTCGCCATGCTGGAACCCGACGAAACCATCGTCCGAATGAACGGCAGCGTCCTGGAGGTGACAGCCGGGATGCCGAAGCAGGTTGTGGTGCTGCAACCATCCGCACTGGCATCCCAATAGAACATGCGGGCAGGCATAACGCCCGGTGAAAAAAATCGTAGGGGCGGGCTTTGTACCCGCCCCTACGATTCAAAAATCATACGGGCAAGCCCCAAGGCCTGCCCGTATAAATTCAGCGGATCTTTCATTGGGGCGGTCCTAGCGGCCGCCATGTTCCTCCCCATGTCCAACCTGCGTTTCCCCGTGCCCGCCGGTTTCGACCGCTTCGGCCGCCATGTCGCAATACAATTTATCCGGAAGGCAGTTTTCGCATTCCATCTGCAGCGTGGCGTGCCGGATCCCGTACCGGTCGCACAGGAGCAGGTCGAGCTTCGCCTGGATTGCCGCACTCTCGCGGATCGAGATATCCCCGACCAGGATGTGCGCCGAGAGCGTGCGCATGGTTTGGGTGATCGACCATACGTGCAGGTCGTGCACGCCGTGCACGCCCTCCACCCGCCTGAGATCATCCACCAGCTCATCCGGGTTGATGTCGAGCGGCGTACTTTCGAGCAGGATGTGCACCGTCTCGCGCAGGATGCCCCAGGCGTTCCACAGGATCAGCAGCCCGATCAGCATGCCGGCCGCCGCGTCCCATCCGCTCCAACCGGTCAGGGCGATCGCCCCGGCGGCGGCCAGCGCGCCCAGGGTGGAGAACACATCGCCCATGAGGTGGACGAACGCGCTGCGCAGATTAAGGTCGTGTTCGCTGCCGCGGCGGATGATCAGGGCGGTCGCCAGGTTGATCATGAAGGCAACGGCCGCCACTATCGCCATGACCCCGGTATCGACGTTCGGCGGCTGGCGGAACCGCAGATAGGCCTCGTAAAAAATCCCCAGCGCGATGAGGACCAGCACGGTGGAATTCACCAGCGCGGCCAGGATTCCGGCGCGATGATACCCGTAGGTCTTGCCGGCATGCGCCGGGCGGAGCGCCAGGCGCATCGCATACCAACTTAATCCCAGCGCGACGACGTCGGTGACGTTATGCGCCGCATCGGTCAGGATCGCCAGGCTGTTGGCGAACAAACCCGCCACAGCTTCGACGACCACCAGAGCCAGGGTCAAACCGGCCGCGATCGCCAGCCGGCGGGGAAGTCCTTTTTCGCCATCCTCCAGGTGAACATGTCCCATGGAATCCGCTTCCTTTTCCTTTAATGATTATATCGTCGTCGAAAACCGGGGGTTGAAAACCCTCTTTCCACGCTGAAATCCAGCCGTTTTCCCCGGAGATGGGACAGGCCTTCCATCCGGCGGACGAGCCCTGCCTGAGCTATAATCCTTCCCTAAACCCATGGAGACGGAACCATGAATGATCCGGTGGCCCTCACAGCGATCGGCTTGATCCTCAGCGTGGCCGCGGCGGTACTGCTGGCTTACTTCATGCGCGGAAAATGGCAGCCCCTGAGGAACCAATGGGCACAAAAACTCACGGCTTTTTTCGCCTCCGCCGATCCGCCGAACGGCGGCTCTTCCTCCCCCACCCCCGCACAGGATGCCCTTCCCTCAAGCGCCGCGGTCGATCCGCAATCTGTGCCGGAACGCCGTCAGATTGGAGGCGCGCTGGTTTTCCTGGGTTTTGCGTTCGGTTTTCTCAGCATCTACCTGCGCAAGGATCTTCCGCCGGAAAACGCTTCGGCTTACCTTCCATTCCTCGCCCTCGGATTATTGTTCTTCATGGGCGGGATGTACCTTGCCTCGCATCTCGACCAGAAGATTTTTTTCCTTCCGGCGCTGGATTGGATCGCCGCGAAGACGGGCATCCGGCCGGTGCAGGTGCTCTGCCTGGCGGGCGGCATCATTTTGGCGGTGCTGGCGACCGTCGCCGCGGGCACCAATTCACTGATGATCAGCCCGGTGGTGGCGATCGTCGCCTGGATCGGCGGGATCGGTCTGGTGGTATTCGGCGGCTGGGCGTTCACGCCCGCTTCCGAGAGGAAACCATTTCCCAAAGACGCGCTGGCCTGGGCGGCCGGGTTGACGCTGATCGCCTTCCTGCTGCGCGCCGTGCTGGTCGGACAGATCCCGGTCATGCTAACCGGCGACGAGGGTTCGACCGGGATTGACGCGCTGCAGTTCCGGCTCGGCGCCGTCAATAACCCGTTCGGGATTTTCGGGTGGCATCCGTTTCCTTCGCTGTATTTCTTCATCGAGTCGCTCGGGGTCGCCCTGTTCGGCCGCACCGTCGAAGCCCTGCGGTACCCTTCGGCGCTGGCGGGAGCGCTCACAGTCGGCGCGCTCTACCTCCTGGTGCGCTCGATGTACAGCCACCGGCATGCGCTGGCCGCCGCGGCCTTCCTCGCCGCGCTCCACCTGCACATGCACTTCAGCCGGCTGGGTGTGATGAACGTCTGGGACGGGCTGTGGTACCTGATCGCCCTGGGCGGGTTGTGGTACGGCTGGCACAGCGGGAAACGCGCCTATTGGATATTCTCCGCCCTGGCGATGGGGATCGGCCAGTATTTCTACGCCACCACCCGGACTCTTTTCGTGGCCGTCCCGCTTTGGCTGCTATTGGCAACGGTGATCGACCGGGGCGGCTGGCGCCGCAACCTTCGCAACCTTCTGCCGGCGCTGGCCTCCCTCACCACCGTGCTGCTTCCATTGGCGTGGTACGTAGCCACCCACCTGGATCAATACCTCGCCGATATTAAAACCAACTCCATCCTCGGGCCATGGATGGAAGTCGCCATGCGCGATCAGGGGCTTCCGGCCTGGAGGATCATTCTCCACCAGCTCAGCCTCGGGTTCGGCGGCTTCTTCAGCGTCAACCTCTCGTTCTGGTACCGTCCCGAGGTGCCCATCCTGCGGACGCTGCCGGCCGTGTTCTTCCTGTTCGGGCTTGCCATCCTTGTCCTGCGCCTGAAGCAGACGCGGACGTGGGTCCCGCTGCTGTGGATCGCGGCTTATGGGATGATCGTTTCGCTCAGCGAGAGCGCACCCGCCGCTCAAAGGCTGCCCGGCGTGGGCGCGGCCGTTGCGCTGGTGGTGGGTTTCGGCGCGGTCGAATTCGTGTCGATCCTGTCGAACCTCTTCCCCGCGCGGAAGTGGGTGCTCGGGATCGCCGTCGTCATGCTCGTCGGCTACATGGCGTTCGACGATCTCCGGTTTTACTTCGGGGAATACACGCCCAACAGCGGATACCTGGGGCGTTATGATTTCGTCGGGACGGGCGGAGAGGTCGCCAAGCAGCTCGTGCTGCAGCTGCAAGCCCGGCCCGGCATGTGGCAGGTGCTGTTCCTGAACAACGAACTGATGGGGTTCTATTCCAATCCCGCGCTGCGCTTCCTGGCCCCGAACGCCGAAGGGATGGATATCAACAACACCTGGGGATCGCCCGAGAACGGACCGATTCCGGCCGGGAATGTTTTCGTTGTGATCATGCCGGGCCGCGAAGCGGAGATCCCGTTGATCCAGGCGGATTATCCCGGCGGCACGTTGGGGGAAGTCCGCGCGTCAGACGGCAGCCTGCTCTACACCTATTACGAATACCGGCTTAATCCGTAGCCGGGCGAAGAGGTTTTTTCCCGGGCATGCCGATACTCTCGTTCGAGTTCGTTGTATTCCTGCTTTTACTGCTCGCGATCGCGGCGGCCTTCGACCTGTGGTTGATCCGCGACTGGAAACGCCGCAGGGGAACCCGCGCTCCGAGCGCAGAAAAAAAACCGGCACCGCTTCCAAAGGCGGACCGCCGCCTCGCGCAAAAAGCGCCCGGCGCGGCCGGAACCGGAACCGCCGTCATCCCGCTTCACAGTCCCGGAGCGCCCGGCAAGCGGGCTCCGGCGGGGAAAATTTCTCAAACGGAGGAAATTCCGTTGAAAAATGAATCTCGCAAACCCACGGGCAAACACGGGGGGAAGGGAATCTCCCAACACACATCCCTTTCCGTCCCCGGAAAATCCGGCCGCCTGGCGCATGTCGACATCTCGATGGACCTCCCCGAAGGCGAAAGCATCCGCCTGACGCTGGAGTCGGTCGGCGGGGGGAAGGTGATCCCCGCGTCCGGGAAGGGCGGCGGCGAGGCAAAAACCGGTCCCGCAATCCTGACGACGCCGGCGCCGTCGCCGATGCGCGCCCCATGGGGAACCGCGATCGGTGATGCGTTCGCTTCCCTAGCCGCGGACATCCGGACTTCCGGCCGGTCGCTCTTTGCCCTGGCGCTGATCCTCTACCTCGCAACCCGCCTGATCGGCCTGACGAAATTCCCGATTTACTTCTTCACCGACGAAGCGGTGCAGACCAACTTTGCCGCCGAACTGGTGGACCGGGGATTCGTCTGGAACGAAACGGATGTGGTACCGGTGTTTTTCGAAAACGCCGGCCAGTACGAGATGAACATCAGCGTGTACGCGCAGCTGATCCCCTACCTGGTCTTCGGGAAATCGGTCTTCGTAACCCGCGCCGTATCGGTGCTGATCACCCTGCTCGGAATGGCGGCCCTGGGGTGGATTCTGCGGCGCGCCTTCCACCTGCCGTACTGGTGGAGCGGCGTGCTGCTGCTCTCGATCGTCCCGGTCTGGTTCCTGCATTCGCGGACCGCATTCGAGCCCGGAGAGTCGATCGCCTTCTACGCCATGTTCCTGTATTTCTACATGCGCTACCGGGAGGACAGGCCGTGGATGCTGCTCCCGGCGCTCTTCTTCGGAGCTCTCTCGGCCTACACCTACAGCCCGTCGCAAATCGTGGTCGCCGTCACCGGGGCGCTGCTGCTCCTATCCGACGTGCGTTACCACTGGCGGCATAAGTGGATCTCCCTGGCGGGCCTGGGCGTGCTGATCGTCATGGCGCTGCCGTATCTGTGGTTCCTCTACCTGCATCCCGACGCCAACCGCGACCAGCTGGCGATCGTCGGGTCGTACTGGCTGAACGACATTTCCTTCCTCGACAAGCTGAAACAATTCGCCGGGCAGTACCTGAGCGGGCTGGATCCGCGCTACTGGTTCCTCGCCAATCCGCCGGAAAGCGTTTTCCACGACATCATCCGCCACCTGATGAAGGGCTACGGCCACCTCTCCTTGTGGACCCTGCCGTTCCTGTTAGCGGGAATCGCGCTATGCCTGGGCAACATCCGCAACTCGCACTTCCGGACGGTGCTGATCGCGCTGATTGCGGCGCCCACCGGCGGCGCCATCGCGCAGATCACCATCACCCGGGTCCTGATTATGGTGATCCCGGCGTCGCTCCTGACCGCGCTGGGGGTCAGCGGACTGCTGGCGCTCCTCGAGCGGCCGGAAGCTCCGCCCCAGCCGGAATTCCTCACATGGTGGAAGGAGCGGGCGGCGCGCATGGCCGCCGTGTGGACCGCATTGCACGAGTCGCTTTCCATGCGGCAGGCGTTTGCGGGCATGCGGGATTTCGTGCGCGGATGGGGGGAACGGGCGGCGGAGATCGCCGCCGAATCCCCGGCCTTCGGCCGGATTCCGCGCGTGGCGCTCGCCCTGGTGTTGTTCCTCGTTCTGGGATCGGCCAACGTCTACATGCTGTGGGACAGCCTGACCAACGGCCCCACCTGGTATGACAGTTACGAACTGTACGGTATGCAATACGGCGGGCAGCAGCTCTCCGCCGCGCTGGAGGATTTCCACACGGCCAACCCGGACGCCAATCTGATCGTCTCATCCTCCTGGGCGAACGGCACCGATGAAATCTTCAAATTCTTCCTCCCGAAGGATTTCCCGATGCGGACCGGGACGGTCCTGGAATACCTTCAAAATTACATCCCGATCCAACCGCAGGACGTGTTCGTGATGACTTCGGAGGAATACGCGGTCGCCAAAGTCAGCGGAAAGTTTTCCGAAATCCGCATCGACCGGATATTGAATTATCCCAACGGGCAGCCCGGTTTTTATTTCACGCACCTGACCTACGTCCCCAATATCCAGGAGATCATCGCGGCGGAAAAAGCAGAGCTTTCCAAACCGGTCGAAGAGCAGATCGTGCTGGGCGGGGAGACCGTCCGCGTCGTGCACTCGCGGTTCGACATGGGCGAGTTGACATCCGGATTCGACGGGAACCCCTTCTCCCTGATGCGCTCCCAGCAGGATAACCCGCTGTACCTGGATATGTTCTTCCCGGCGGTCCATCGCTTCACGCGGGTGTCGGTCCGGGTCGGGGGCGCCCCGACGCGGTTGATCGCCACCTTCTACCCGCTGGCCGGCGGCGATCCGGCGGTGTTCTCCAACACGGTGGAACGCGCCTCCGATTACCGGGATGTGGAAATCCTCCTGACCACGCCGGTGGAAAGCAGCCACGTCCGCTTGGAGATCGAGACGGTCGGCGAGAGCGAGCCGACCCACGTGCATGTTTACGAGGTCGTGCTGGAGGCCGAGGGATGGAAAAGCGGCATCGTAACCCCTTCCTCGTAACTATTCTCGCCTACGGCGTGTTTCTGCTTGGGGCGGGATATTTTCTTCAATCCGGACAAGCGCTATCCCATTATGCGCTCAACCAGCAACTTTCCCTTTCCGTGCCGGCGTGGTATCAACCGCTGGGCGGAGGGGTTTGGGGAGCGGCGTGGCTGCTGCTGGCGATCGGGTTATGGCGGCGGAAGGAATGGGCCCGCCGGCTCACCCTGATCGTCATCCCGGTGCAACTGTTATTCTGGTTGGGGGATTGGCTGCTGTTCAGCCGGTCGCGTATCGCGATACAATCATTTGGATTCGACCTGATTTTCCGGCTAGCGTTGGCGGGCCTTGGCGCGGCGATCCTGCTGCTTTCAGGCCGCTGGGATACGGCGGGGAAGGCGGCGGGCGCTTTGGCGCAGGAACAGGAACGGGAGAAAAGATTACCCCATGTCGAGTGAACAGCAATTAAAAAAATTACACCAGGCCCGCGAGCAGGCGCAGCAAGGCGGCGGTCCGGAACGGATCAACGCCCAGCATGAGCGGGGAAAACTTTCCGCCCGCGAACGGATCGATCTGCTCCTCGACAAAGGCTCCTTCCGGGAATTGGATGCCTTCGTTCAGCACCGCTCCGACCACTTCGGCCTGGACCGCAAGCGCTACCTGGGGGACGGCGTGGTGTGCGGCTGGGGAACGGTCGAGGGACGGCTGGTATACGTCGCATCCCAGGATTTCACCGTCATGGGCGGAAGCATCGGCGAGGCGCACGCCGCCAAAATCTGCAAGCTCTTCGATCTGGCGCTCAAGAACGGAGTCCCGGTGGTCTGCCTGAACGATTCCGGCGGGGCCCGGATCCAGGAAGGCGTATTTTCACTAGCCGGCTGCGCGGACATCTTCCTGCGCAACACGCTCGCCTCCGGCGTCGTCCCGCAGATCAGCGCGATCCTCGGGCCGTGCGCCGGCGCGGCGGTGTATTCCCCGGCATTGACCGATTTCACCTTCATGGTGCACAACACCTCGCAGATGTACCTGACCGGGCCGGACGTGGTCCGCGCCGTGACCCACGAGGACGTGACCGCCGAGGAACTGGGCGGAGCGGGCGTGCACGGCAGCATCTCGGGCGTGGCGCACGTAACCGCCGGGAACGACGCCGAATGCATGGAGCGGATCCGCAACCTGCTCCTGTATCTGCCGCAAAACAACTTCGAAGATCCGCCGTGCCGCCCGACCAACGACGATCCGCTGCGCACCGAAGAGGCGCTGGACCGGATCATCCCGGAGGATCCCCTCAAGCCGTACGAAATGCGCGAGGTGATCCGGCTGATCGTCGACAAGGGCGAGTTCTTCGAGATTCACGAGGAGTACGCCCAGAACATCATCGTCGCATTCGCCCGTCTGGCGGGGCGAACGGTTGGGATCGTGGCCAATCAACCGGCGGTGCTGGCGGGGTCGCTGGACATCAACGCTTCGGAAAAAGCCGCGCGCTTCGTCCGCTTCTGCGATTCCTTCAACATTCCGCTGGTCACGCTGGTGGACGTCCCCGGGTTCATCCCCGGCACGGCCCAGGAACACAGCGGGATCATCCGCTCGGGCGCCAAGCTGCTGTATGCCTACTGCGAAGCGACGGTTCCGAAGGTCACGGTGATCACCCGCAAGGCCTACGGCGGCGCCTACATCGTGATGTCGTCCAAACACCTGCGCGGGGACGTCAACCTCGCCTGGCCGAGCACGGAGATCGCCGTGATGGGTCCGGACGGCGCGATCAACATCGTCTTCCGCAAGGAATTGGAAGCGGCGAAGGAACCCGACCAGCGGCGCAAGGAACTGGTCGCGGAATACGTGGAGAAGTTCGCCAACCCCTACGTGGCCGCCTCGCGCGGATTCATCGACGACGTGATCGAGCCGCACGAAACCCGGCCGCGGCTGATCAACGCCCTGGCGATGCTGGCCAACAAGCGCGATACGCTCCCGGCCAAGAAGCACGGAAATATTCCGCTGTAGGCGGATGCGAAAAAAGACAGAGTCATTGCGAGCGACCGAAGGAAGCGAAGCAATCTCCTTCGCCTTTTGAAAACCGGAGATGGCTTCGTCGCTACGCTCCTCGCCATGACAACTCACTCTTCTTACCATAATCTGCTAGGCTCGTCACAGAGAGGCACAGCGTGCTCTTCAACAAGGTTTTAATCCCCAACCGCGGGGAAATCGCGGTCCGCATTCTGCGCGCCTGCCGGGAGCTCGGCATCCCCACCGTCGCCGTGTATTCGGAGGCCGACCGCCAGTCGCTGCACGTACGCTACGCCGACGAAGCCTACCTGCTCGGGCCGGCTCCGGCGCGGGATTCCTACCTGCGCATCGACCGGATCCTGGACATCGCCCGCCGCTGCGGGGCGGACGCCATTCACCCCGGATACGGGTTCCTCGCCGAGCGGGAGGATTTCGCGATCGCCTGCGGGGAAGCCGGGATCACCTTCATCGGCCCCAAACCCTCCTCGATCGCCGCCATGGGGGATAAAACCACCGCCCGCCACACGGTCGCCAAAGCCGGGATCCCGGTCGTGCCGGGAACCGAAGGCGAAGGCAACCTGAGCGACGACGAGCTGACCGCCATCGCCCCGTCGATCGGCTTCCCGCTCCTGATCAAAGCCACCGCCGGCGGCGGGGGCAAGGGGATGCGCGAGGTGATGACGGCCGAGGAGCTGCCGCGCCTCCTGCGCGCCGCCCGCCGCGAGGCGGAAGCCGCCTTCGGCGACGGCAACGTCTACCTCGAAAAGCTGATCCTCACCGCGCGGCACGTGGAATTCCAGATCCTGGCGGATAAGGAAGGCAACGTCATCTATCTCGGCGAGCGGGAATGCTCGCTGCAGCGGCGGCACCAAAAGCTGTTCGAGGAAGCTCCCTCTCCGTTCCTCGGCAACGACGAGACGCTGCGGCGGACGATGGGCGATGTGGCCTGCCGGACGTCGGCCAGCGTCGGCTATATCAACGCCGGGACGATCGAATTCCTGGTCGACAAGGAACGCCATTTCTATTTCCTGGAGATGAACACCCGGCTGCAGGTGGAGCACCCGGCGACCGAAATGATCACCGGGATCGACATCGTCAAGGAACAGATCCGCATCGCGCGCGGCCGGCCGTTGCGCTACCGCCAGGAGGATGTCAAGATCAACGGCTGGTCGCTCGAGTGCCGGATCAACGCCGAGGACCCGTACAACAAATTCACCCCCTCCACCGGACGAATCCAGTCGGTGTTCCTGCCGACCGGCCCGGGCGTGCGGGTCGATACCGGTGTTTACTCCGGCTTCGAAGTGACCCCCTTCTACGATTCGCTCATCTCCAAACTGATCGTCTGGGGGGAAACGCGGGCGGAGGCGATCCTGCGGATGCGCCGGGCGCTCGAGGAGTACCGCATCATCGGGGTCAAAACCAACATCCCCTTCCATCAGGCGCTGTTGGATTCGCCGCGCTTCCTGGCGGGCGTGTTCGACACCCGCTTCGTGGAGGAGCGGTTTGCGCTCAACGGGACTCCGGACGATGACAGCCATATTCCGCAAATGGCGGCGATCTTCGCCACGCTGGTGGAACACCAGTCTTCGCAGCGGGCCGCCCAGATCATGGAATCCACCCACCCGCAAAACCGGTCGCAATGGAAATGGGCCGGGCGCGGCGGGAGCCATTCCCGATGAAATACGCGACGACGATCGGCGAGCGGACCTTCCGGGTGGAGGTGGTGGACGACCATCACATCATCCTGGACGGCAAGCCGTACGAAGTGGATTTCACCGCGATCGCCAACCAGCCGGTGTTTTCGCTGATCATCAACGGGCAGTCGCTCGAAGCCCACGCCGCGCCGCGCGAAGACGGATGGCAAATCCTCCTGCACGGGCGGATGTTCGAAGCGCGCGTCGAGGACGAACAGGCGATCCGCGTCCGGTCGCTGGCGCATGCGGCGGCCGAGAATCCCGGGGAGTATCAATTGCGCGCGCCGATGCCGGGTCTGGTCGTCGGCATCCCGGTTGCGGCCGGGGGCAGCGTCGCGAAAGGGGACACCCTGGTGATTCTGGAATCGATGAAAATGCAGAACGAACTCCGGTCCCTGAAGGACGGGGTGGTTCAGGAAATCCGGATCCAACCCGGGCAGACCGTCGAACAGAATCAGGTTTTGATTGTCGTCGGGTAATCCCCCCGCTTCCATCTTTATCCATCGCGAGGTGGCCCTTGAACAAACAGGAAAAACCCGCCGCGCTCGAGCAGGAAGTCAAATTCTTCCTCGAAAACACCAACGAAGTGCGCCGCCGGATATCCACCCTCGGCGCGCGCCCGTACCAGCCGAGGATGCACGAAGCCAACATCCGCTTCGATACGGCGGACGGCACCCTGACGCGGGCGCGGAAAGTACTGCGCTTGCGCAAGGCCGGCCCGGTCATCCTGACCTACAAGGAACCGGAAACCCCCACTCCGGCGGGAACGCCCGCCCCGGCGCGGCGCAGCCTGGAAACCGAGATCGTCGTCGACAACCTGGATAAAACCGCCCATCTGTTGCAATCGCTGGGCTTCCGACCGATCGTCCGCTATGAAAAATACCGCGAAGTCTTTCAATGGAAATCCGTCCTGTTGATGGTCGACCAGCTTCCCTTCGGGGATTTCCTGGAGCTGGAAGGGCCGGACCTTGCGGAACTGCGCCAGACCGCCGATCCGCTCGGGCTCGACTGGGCGCGAGCGCTTCAGACATCCTACATGGGGATATTTCTGATGTTGAAGAAGACGTATCATCTGACGTTTCTCGAAGCCACCTTCGAAACATTCACCGGCTGGGATCCGAAGAAGACCGCCTCCGTCCTGGCCGCCCTACCCCATGAAGGCCCGTATGACAGACAAAACTCCTGAGGCCCGCCAATGCTGGGAGGAAGAAATCCTCCAGCCCGCGCTGAAAAAATTCCCGGAACGCAAAACGGAATTCCCAACCTCTTCCCGAATCCCGGTGGAGCGGGTGTATTTCCCCGCGAAAACGCCCGTGGAGGAACTGGAGACCATCGGCTTCCCGGGGCAATACCCCTTCACGCGCGGCGTCCAGCCGACCATGTACCGCGGCCGGTTGTGGACGATGCGCCAATACGCCGGGTATGCCACGGCCGAGGAATCCAACGCGCGCTACCGGTTCCTGCTTACGCAGGGCCAGACCGGGCTCTCGGTGGCGTTCGACCTGCCGACCCAGATCGGCTACGACCCGGACCATGAGCTGGCCGCGGGAGAGACGGGAAAAGTCGGCGTGTCGATCTTCAGCGTGGAGGAAATGGAGCGGTTGTTTGCGGAGATACCGCTCGAAAAAGTCTCGACCAGCATGACGATCAACGCCCCGGCCGCCGTCCTCCTGGCGATGTACATTGCGGCGGCCAAGCGCCAGGGCGCGGACCCAAAACGGCTGCGGGGCACGATCCAGAACGACATCCTCAAGGAATACATTGCGCGCGGGACGTACATTTTCCCGCCCCAGCCCTCGATGAGGCTGGTGACCGACATCTTCGCCTACTGCCGGGAAAACCTTCCCGAGTGGAACACGATCTCGATTTCCGGGTACCACATCCGCGAGGCCGGCAGCACCGCGGTGCAGGAAGTGGCCTTCACGCTCGCAAATGCGATCGCTTACGTGGACGCGGCGCTGAAGGCGGGGCTAGAGGTCGATTCCTTCGCGCCGCAGCTGGCGTTCTTCTTCAGCGCCCACAACCACCTGCTCGAGGAGGTGGCCAAGTTCCGCGCGGCGCGGCGGCTGTGGGCGCGCATCATGCGCGAGCGGTTCAAAGCTTTGGATCCGCGCTCGCAGATGCTGCGCTTCCACACCCAGACCTGCGGCTCCACTCTCACCGCCCAGCAGCCGGAAAACAACGTGGCGCGGGTGACCGTGCAGGCGCTGGCGGCGGTGCTGGGCGGAACCCAGTCGCTGCACACCAACAGCATGGACGAAGCGCTCAGCCTGCCGACCGAAAAAGCGGTCCAAGTGGCGCTGCGGACGCAGCAGATCCTGGCGCACGAATCGGGCGCGGCGGATACGGTCGACCCGCTGGCGGGATCCTACGCGGTCGAGGCGCTTACCGACGAGATCGAGCGCCGGGCGGAAGAGTACATCCGCCGGATCGACCAGTTCGGCGGCGCGATCCCCGCGATCGAGCGCGGATTCCCGCAGGCGGAGATCCAAGATGCCGCCTACCGCGCGCAGCAGGCGGTCGAAGCCGGGGAGCAGATCGTCGTCGGCGTTAATGAATTTGCCAGCGGAGAGCCGCCCACGCTCGAAACGCTGCGGGTGGATCCGGCGGTCGAAGAAAGGCAGAAGGAGCGGCTGCGGGTATTGCGTCAAAAGCGCGACGGCACCCGGGCGGCGGAGCTTATCGGGCGGCTGGAAAACGCCGCCAAGGACGGCGAGAACCTCATGCCGCTCATCCTGACCTGCGTGGAACACCCCCTGACGCTCGGGGAAATCTGCGGTGCGCTGCGCGCCGCCTGGGGCGAGTACCGTCCGGAGGGATGAATGACCGGGATGGAAAAGTTAAATCACGTGGCGGTGGTGGTGGCGGATATCGACGCGGCGCTGGCTTTCTGGCGCGACGCGCTCGGGCTGGAGCTCTCCGGCGTGAAAGACATGCCGGAACAAAAATCGAAGATCGCCTTCCTGCCGCTGGGCGGTTCGGAAATCGAATTGGTGCAGCCGACCGACGCCGATTCCGGGATCGCCAAATACCTGGCCAAACGCGGGCCCGGCATGCACCACCTGTGCCTGGAAGTGCGGGACCTGGACGGCACGCTCGCGCGCCTAAAGGAAAAGGGGATCCGCTTGACGAGCCAGGCGCCGATGAGGAGCGCCGACGGACGGCGGATGATCTTTGTCCACCCGGAGAGCGCCGGCGGCGTACTGGTGGAGCTGTACGAGGGCGGGGAGTTTGCGGGAACACCTTAATTAAAACCCTTTTACCGCAAAGCCCGCCCCGGTCGGGGTGGGCCGGTGCCGCAAAGGGCGCGAAGAATGTAAATTAAAATAATTTCTCCGCCGGGCTTCTCAACGTTATTCCGATGGGATTATCGTATACGAGAAAATCCTCCCCTTGCGGCCCGGGGCCGGCTCTTTTCTTACGGCCGTCCGAATAAGCCGCATCACTTCCCCATTCAACTTTGCCAACTCCGTATCACTCAGGAACAGCGTTACCTTGTTGAGCTGAACGCCGTCGCGGAAGGGATCCGCCGTCTTTTTTTCCTGAAGGTACCGGCGGATATCGGAAAGCAACCCGGAGACGAACACCATCCCCATCTGCTCCAATTCCGCATTGGTTTTTCCCTTAAGATCCCGCCGGGTAACCGACGGTGGAGCCTTCATTTTGAAAATCCGTTCTTCCACTCCCCGGATTTTCCGCGCCTCCACAACCTCCAGCACGCCGCCTTTGATCAGCGCGCGGACATGACGGTAAAGCGTCGCCTGTGGAATTTCCGGGATGGCTTCCAATAACTGGCGGGTGGTGACTTGCCGGCCGGAAACGGCGGTGATGATCCGCATCCGGACGGGGTGGAAGACCAGGTCGGGATTCATCCTGCCTCCGATTGGCATATGGTCAAGACCGACACGGTACCCGACAGGAACACCCTCGCTTCACAAACATCCCGGCTTCTTGAACATTCGCGAGCCGGGATGTTCCCCCCGCTCGCGAACGCTTCGCATCAGAAGATCACTGATGCTCATCACTCGGGGGGGCGTGCGCGAGGGCGGGCGCGGGTACGATGGACCGCGCCGGTCTCCTCTTGACAGCCGATGCTTTTATATTATCATAATTGATAACATTAGGCAAGCAGGAGGCGGCTATGTGTGAAACATGGTGGCAGAAATTCATCTGCTGGTTGTGCGGTTGTTTTCCAGGGGAGCGGGAGAAAAGTTAGGGGGCCGGCGATCCGGCGGGAAAGGCTTCGGCGATCAGGGTCCGGACTTCACTCAGCCACCGTTCCCGGTCATCCGGCGTGCTGGTGACGACCACTCCGAACATCCTCCGATAAAAGCGCCTCACGCCGCATAAATCGAAAATGCATGTTTTCCAGAGCCCCTCCAGCGGATCGCCGAAAACACTCTCCTCCCGCAGTGCGGGGGTGTTGGCGGTGTTGAACACGACGGCCGCGCGGGCTTTCAGCAAGCCGCGCGGAATCCCCTCGCCGTTGTCCCCATCCAGGAATTCATACGCCACGCCGGCCCGGAGCACCCTATCGATCCAGCCCTTGAGGATGGCCGGCGGCTGGCCCCACCAATTGGGATGAACAATGATGATTCCGTCGACCTGCGCAATTTCGCGGCAATGCGGTTGTAGGCCTTCCGGCAGGCAAGCACCCATCGGAATCTCACCGGCGGACAAGATGGGATCGAATCCCTCGGAGTATAAATCGTGAAACAACACGTCATGCCCAAGCCGGTTCAGCTCCTTCGCCGCTGCGGCGGCGATCGCATGATTAAAACTTCCGGGATCCGGATGGGCCAGGACAATGGAAATCCGCATTTTAAACCGGTATCCGTACGGTTGAAAAAAATAGTCCGCGGCGCGGTCAGGCCGGGCAGAAGGTGACGTTGCCGGGGACCACGTTGAGGATGGGGGTGTTGGTACTCTCTTCCAGGCCGATGGTTTCCTCGGTGACGTAGATGCAATCCCCGGAATTCACGCCCCTCCCGGTCCATTTACTGCTGACCAGGTGCAAGCCCAGGGTCTTTTCGGTATAGAAATAAATCTTGTACGTATTGCCATCCCATTCCGAGAAGGCGACACTGCCCCCGACGCATTTCGTCAGGCCGATGTCGTCGCGGGTGACCTCGAGCGCGTACGCGCAGTTGGCGGGAAGGTTGGCCGGCCGCAGGGGCGCCGCGACAGGTTGGGCGACCGGGCAGCGCTTGAGGCTGAAGGGGGTGATCGGCATCACCGGCGAGACTCCGTCGCGCGAGATTTTTCCCTCGGCATAGGCGCACTCCCCGGCTTTCAACCCGATCCGGTCGGCCCAATCGGTTCCCATCATGTACATTTTGCCGCGCTCGCCGAAGAAGACGTAGTACGTTCCGTGCGACATGCTGGTGCGGGTTACCGTCCCGCCCGCGCAAAGGAACTTGCCGTAATCCTCGAGCGTCACGGCAGAGGCATCCAGGCAGTCCGGTGGAAGCTGCGGGATACCGGTCGGCAGCGGGGTGACGGATTGCAGCGGCAGCGGTGTTTGGACCGTGGCGGCCGGCCCCGAATTCCCGTTCGCGCCGGCCGCGGCTGTGGCGCCTGCGGCGATGGTTGCTTCGTCTTCCGGAAGTGTGAACGCGCCGCCAATCACCCCGCATCCCGAAAGGACGCCGGCGAGGAAAAGGCTGATGAGGATTATGGATGGAATGGATTTATGCATGGCGTCTCCAGATCGAGCGTCCCCCGCCCCTCATGCTTCCGGCTCGCGGTGATCGAGAAGGATGCGATCGAGCCCGTGCCCGCCCTCCCACGGGTAGATGATCCTGGCATCGGTGACGGCTCCATAATACTCCGGTCGCGCCGTGCCGAAAAGGCTACGGTGCGGATTGTAGTGCAGAACGCAGAGTTCCGGGAGCCCGCCCGCGGAGAGGACCCGGTTCTTGACGGCGGTGATGGTGCGCCCGGAGCCCCACACGTCGTCGACGACGAGAATCCGTTTATCCTTCAGGAGGGAGTCGTCGGGAAATTGAAGAAAGTTGGGCCAGGCCAGAAGGGCGGCTTTGGAGGCCTGCTCGGGGAAATCCACCGTCGCGGTCAGCAGGGTTTTAATATCCAGCACTTCGCTGATCATCCCGCCGGGAACCACCCCGCCGCGGGTAATGATCACCATCGCATCGAACTGGCCGCGGAATTGCGGGACCAGCACTTCGATGAGTTTATCGACGTCGTTCCAGGTCAGCAGTTCGTGGCGCTCCGCCATGGCGATCTTCCACCGCGCCCGCCGCGTTCGGATCCGTCAAATAAAAATCGGCCCGGGCGCACAAGCCGATGATAATGTCCTCCCGTCCGCAATGCAAGCGGGGGTATACTTAAGACCGAGGCGGTCTTAAGACCGCCTCGGTCTAAGGGGGATACCATGCAGATCATGATTCCACTTGAATCCAGCCGCTTTTACCACATATATGACCGCGGGGTTAATCGAGAAAATATCTTCCTCGAGGAGCGGAATTACGAGTTCTTTCTTAGGTTGTATATCCGTCATATCACGCCGGTGGCTGAGACTTTCGCGTACTGTCTTTTGCGGAATCATTTCCATATCCTGGTCAAAATACAAACCAACCCTGTCTTAACAACCGTATCCGCTCCAAAAGCCTTTAATAATTTCCTCACGGCATATGCCAAAGCCATAAACAAAGCTTATGGCCGCACCGGTGCACTGTTTCAGCATCACTTCGGACGCATTCCGATTCATTCCGATCGATATTTTCGGGCGCTCGTTCGGTATATCCATCACAATCCAAGCAAACATGGTTTTGTGAAGGATTTCCGGGATTGGCCTTACTCGTCCTACCATACCTTGATGATGGACGAATCCGCGTCAGTGGAACCCCCTGATGTACTCCTGCGATTTGGGGGTCTGAGGGAATTCCGAAGATACCACGCCGCGCCATCGAGGGAGAAACGGATATTTCGGTTTACGGGAAACGACTACGATTAGTGGAACAGGCGGTTTTTTACAAATTACCGATGGGGGGACCGTTATTACAGACGGTTCATAAGACCGAGGCGGTCTTAAGACCGCCTCGGTCTTATGAACACCGGAACTCGGTAAAAATGCCCGCAAATGAGCCCAAACACTCTTTTCTCCAAATTATGAATTTAGGCTTTTTGAGCCTGTGCAATCAACACGGTATGCTTCCCGGCCACCTGCGTCAAAAATAAAATCCGGCTCTCCTCCCCCTTCAATCGCAACTGTTTTTCCAGATCCTCCGGCTCGAGCGGCGATCCTCGCTTCTTGATCACCACCCGGCCGACCGAGTGCGCCCGCAGCCATTCGCGCAGCCGTTTTAACCCGAAGGGCATCGCCTCCTCGATCCGGTAGGCCTGCGCCCAGGCCGTGGGTACGGGCTCATCCGCCGTCAGGTAGGCGATCTCCGGATCGATCCTGGCCGCGCCCAGCCGTGCCGCCAGCGGACGGACCAACCCGGCGCGCAGGATGGACGGGTCCGGTTCGTAGAGGATCCGGCGCGGCGGGGAGACGGCGTCGCTGGCCGGCTCGGCGTCCGTCATCGTCTCACCCTCAGGGAGGATCGTCGCACGCCGCCGGGCGCTTTGGAACGCGCCGTACCACAACACCGCTTCCTTTAATTCCCCCCGCCAGGATACGAATTCCACTTCGCACGGCTCGCGTTCGATTTCCTCCCAGCGCACGCCGGGGGAAATTTTCACGCACAGCGCCTCCTCCGCGACGGCGGCGCGCCAGGCCGTGACGTTCCCCAGCGGCGGGGAGTAGCGGCGGACCGAGAAGACGCGCCGGTCCTCCTCCCGCCGCGATGGATCACAATACAGCGCAATCCGCATGGGCGGTGCGGCGGCCTTCCGGCCGGCAAATAACATCCCCGGCCGGAGAAGATCGGTCAGGATGAAACGCACCGGATGGGCCGGCGCATAAGCACTGACGTTTTCCCGTGCCATCCGCAGGCGGAGCTCTTCGCGGTCCAACGCCCAGACCGGCGCACATCCGGCCAGGGCGATCGTATCGCCGCCTATCCCGCAGCCCAGGTCCGCGATCCCGGCGAAGCCGCGGAAGCGTGCGGCGCGGCGGCGGGATACGGCCTCCGCCGAGGATTGCTCGAGCCCCTCGCGGGTGAAGAACATCTCTCCGGCGCGGGAGAATTTTTTCTCCGCCCGGATGCGCAACAGCACCGTCTCGAGCGCGCCGCGCGCAAGCTCGCGCTCCACCCCCTGCCGCTCCAGCGCCGCCAGATCCGCAAGATATTTTTCCTCCCGCGGACCTATCCCCAGCGCAAGGCGGAGCGCATCCCGGCCCTCGGCCGCGGTCAATCGGGAGAGCAAAGGAATATCCATCGGGGGAACTTTACCCCGATCCGCCGGTCTGTCAATCGCGGACTTGGGGTACAATTCAATCCAGGAGCAATCCATGGCTTCCGAATCCGCCCGCCGGGCAGTCCCGCAGCAAGATTCCCTTCAAGCGCTGGTCGAATCCCTGAGTGCTTACATCGAGCAGTATCACGGGGGCGCGGTCCGCTACCTCGGCGTGGAGGGCGGCGTTTTAAAAGTCAAGCTGGAAGGCTCCTGCCTCGGCTGCCCGCTCTCGCCCAACACCCTGCACGGCTGGGTGGAGGGCACCGTCAAACAATTCTTCCCCGAAATCGAACGCGTCGAAGCGGTGGACGAGCCGAGCGCATGAGCCTCAATCCCGGCGATCTCCTGCGCGAACGCTACCGGATCATCGGCATCATCGGCAAAGGCGGGATGGGCGCCGTCTACCGCGCCGAGGATGCCGTCCTCCAAACCACCGTCGCGATCAAGGAAAACCTTAATCCCCTGCCCCAGGCGGTCAAACAATTCAAACGCGAAGCGGTGCTCCTGGCTTCGCTAAGGCACCCCAACCTTCCCCGGGTCACCGATCACTTCATCGAGGGCGACCTGCAATACCTGATCATGGATTACGTCCCGGGGGACGACCTTAAAACGATCCTCGAACGGCAGGGCGCGCTTTCCGAATCCCAGGTAATGGGCTGGTGCCGCGAGATCTGCGACGCGCTGACCTACCTGCACACCCAGCATCCGCCGGTCACCCACCGCGACATCAAACCGGCCAATATTAAAATCACGCCGGACGGCAAACCGGTGCTGGTGGATTTCGGGATCGCCAAGGCGAGCGAGATCGGCAGCGTGACGACCACCGGCGCCCGCAGCCTGACTCCCGGTTTCGCCCCGCCCGAGCAGTACGGCTCCAGCCCGACCGACTCCCGCTCCGACCAGTATTCGCTGGCGGCGACGCTCTACAACCTGCTAACCGGGCAAATCCCGCCCGACAGCCTGGAGCGGGCGCTGGAACAAGTCGCGCTGAAACCGATCCACGAATGGAATCCCAAAATCAGCCCGGCCGTCGACGCGTCGATCTGGAAGGCGATGTCGCTCAGCCCGTCCGAGCGCTTCCTGAGCGTGAAGGATTTCTTCGAAGGCTTGTCGGGCGACATCGAGCTGTCGGTCCTTGCGCCCAAACCCACCCAGCCGGCGGGGCGGGAACCGCTGACGGTCATCCGCCGCACACCGGAAAAAACCACCAAGGAAAAGGAACAGCCGGAAGCGCCCGGATTACGGGAACCCGTGGCCGAGGGCCGGAAACTGCCCATTCCCATCCTAGCGGCGGCCGGTGCTTTGCTCTGCCTCGTCGCGACCGGCCTGGCGGTGGGAGGATATGCCCTAAGCGGCGGCCTGCCGTTCGGATCCAAATCCACCCCGACCCGGGAAATCCGTGAGACCTCGGCGCTCGTGGCCTCCCCGACCGAGACCGCCTTCTCCTCCATTGTGGAAACGGCGACTCCCACCAAGACTGTCCTTCCTTCACCGACGGTTACGCTTCCCCCGACGGTCGAACCCACCCCGCCCGGCGGGGCCAGGCTGCTGGCATTTGTAAGCAACCGCGAAGGGAACAAATATCAGATCTTCACCTACAACCTGGCGACCAAGGAAATCATCCAGCTTACCAAAGACCCGGCCGACAAGGGGCGCCTGGCCTGGTC